>NZ_DATLKJ010000209.1:0-16068 GCF_035538455.1 Chitinophaga sp. | reverse complement strand
ATGCGTTGGATTGCATACATCATTGTGATAATATTGTGGCTTATTGCTTCCAGGCAACAGGTGGTGACCTGACCAGTGCGCTCGCATGTGCAGGAACATGCGGACGTATATGCCGCGACTAAAAGCTAAAAGTTAAAGGCTAATAGCGGTGAGCTATTAGCCTTTAGCCAACATCATCTGGGATCTAAACCGGTAAGTATTTCACTGATGATACCAGCGTTGTATAGCAGATTATCCTGTGGTCCAAGCATAGCGATATGCTCTCCCTTGCCCTGATGAACCGTAACATGACCGGTAACAGCTCCTTCCCAATAGTATTCTTTTTCTTCTTCGGCCTTTATCAGGTGAATATTGGATGGAATACAGCCATCATTCACCAGCTCATCTACGTAAGCAGTAAAAAGATAAGTGTCTTCCACTAGTTTTTCTACATATACTTCATTATCGTTTGCCAGGTGGTTCTGAGAGAGCGCGTCGAGCAAGGCGGCTTTGATGGCCTCTTTGCTTTCGCCAAGACTTCCCATTTTTTCCTTTCTGCGGATTACATCAATCATGATGATATGAGGTACGGCATGCCCTTTTTTGATGAGTGCTTTGGCTACTTCATAAGCCAGGTTTCCACCGGCAGAATATCCCAACAGTATGTACGGCCCTTGTGGCTGTACTTTTTCGATGAGGGAAGTATAAATATCTATCCTGCTATCATCATGAATATAATTGAAGCTGTAAAGTGAGTGTGAATCTACAACTGTAGAAAGCCTGCTGTACGCTAACCCTTGTCCCATTGCCGGGGGAAAGAGAAACAGATGCTGTTTTCTGGCAGGGGAGAGCAGTGTTATGTGCCGGTCTCCGGAGCCGTTTTCATGCCGGTTGTTTGCAATAAGCGCGCTTAATGCCTGTATGGTTTGTGCTTTGAAGAGGTCTGTCAGCGTAAGGTCTGCGTTAAAGTGCTGATTGATACGTCCTGCTACTGCTACCGCCTTCATGGAATGCCCGCCGATTTCAAAGAAGTTATCGCGGGTTCCAATAGGAGTGGTACCTAATACTTCCTGCCAGATAGCGACCAGCCGTTCTTCCGTTTCACCGGAAGGAGCGACATAAGGCGTACTGCTATGTAGCGTCCTGTCTGGTTCGGGCAATGCTTTCAGGTCTGTTTTACCGTTGGGGGTAACCGGCATTTTTTGCAGTTGTATGAAGTACGCCGGTATCATATAGTCTGGCAGTTGTGCTGAAAGCAGGGTTCTTATTTCGGCGGCGGAATAGTCCTGCCCGGCAGTAAAGTAGGCACAGAGGTATTTGTCGGCCTGCTTATCTGTTCTTGCGATTACACAGGTATCTTTTATGCCTGGTAATTTGCTCATCACTGCGGCTATTTCTCCGGGTTCTATGCGGTAACCTCTTATCTTTATCTGCTGATCTATTCTACCCAGGAACTTAATTTCACCGTTGCTTGTCCAGCAGGCGAGGTCTCCTGTCCGGTATATTTTCTCTCCATTTACAAGTGGGTGATCTGTAAATTTTTTGCTGTTTAGTTCCGGGCTGTTCAGATAACCTCTTGCCAGCGAATCGCCTGCTACGCATAGCTCTCCCGGTATGCCTGCGGGGAGCACCTGATTCCACTGATCCATGATATAGATGCTGGTGTTGGCCATAGGGGTACCGATGGTATCCTCTCCTTTACTGCATTTTTTTGCTGTGGCATTTACGGTTGTTTCCGTAGGTCCGTAGATGTTATAGAGAGCATATCCTTTGTCCAGCACGCTGTCTTTCAGTGCCTCGTCCAGTTTTTCGGCGCCGGTAATGATCACGCGCAGGCTTTCCAGCGGTTCATTATCTACGATGTAATCCTGCAGGAGAGTAGGGACTATTTCTGCCACATTTATCTGATGCTCTTTAATAAATGCAGTGAATCTGGCCTTATCCATTTTATCTGCCGTTGGTATGATATAGATCCCTGCACCACTCAGTAAAGGAACGATGATTTCTTCCACGGAAACATCGAAGCCGATGCTGGTCATTTGCAATACACGCCGGTTGGTTTGCAGGTTATGTTCCCTGTTGAACCAGGTGGCGAGGTTGATTACGCCTTTGTGCGCTATCATCACTCCTTTGGGAATGCCTGTGGAGCCGGACGTATAGATTACGTAGGCCAGGTGATGGGGCGCTGAAAGGGAGTTGTCAAAATTATCCGGGCTTTTCTGTTGCAGCATATCCGTGATTGATTCCCGTATGATAAACTCATGCTGGTTGTTGTCTTCGAGATACGTTACATTATGTCCTGGTAAGGCGGCATTTTCTGTGAGTACCAGCGTTACGCCTGCGTCTCTGAGCATGGCGAGAATACGGTCGTCCGGCAGCCCGGGTACGATGGGCAGATATGCGGCGCCGGATTTTAGTATAGCCATGAGCGTTATGACCATGCTGGCAGATCTTTCCATCATCAGGCCGATGATATTGTCGGGGCCTGCGCCTTTTTCCCGTAGTACTTTTGCCAGTTGGTTGGCCTGCTCATTGAGTTGTCTGTAAGTAACGGATTCTCCATTGTGTACGATGGCAATGGCATCCGGCTGTTGTGCAGCTACCTGTTCAAAGCGTTGGTGTATGGTAAGGTGCCGGGGATAATCCATTGCCGTATTATTGAAGCGGCTGGTTATTTCCAGTATTTCGGCAGGCGTTGTCAGCGGAATATCTTTCAGGAGAATATCCGGCTGATCCAGTACGTATTTAAGGATGTGCAGGTAGTGTTCTCCCATTCTTCTGACGGTACCGGGTCTGAATAAACGGGTACTGTAATTAACGGCCAGCCTGCTTTTACCGGCATGCTCGTTGATGCTGAATGCGAGGTCGAATTTAGCTGTATTTGCTTTCTGTTCATAGGGTGATAATTCAAAGTCATTCGTTTTTAAACGCAACTCACCGATGTGTTGATAGGAAAACATGGTATCGAACAGCGGGTTTCTGCTCAGATCCCTTTTTATATTGAGATCGTCCAGCAGTTCTTCAAACTGATAATCCTGATGCACCACGCCGTTGATCAGATTGTCTTTTACCCGGTTGAGAAAATTGCTGAACGAGATTTCTCCGGCAGGTTGATTCCGCAGGACGATTGTGTTTACGAATAGACCAACTATGCTGTCGAGGCCAGCTTTTGTTCTGCCGGCTACCGGTGTGCCTACTGCGATGTCTTCCTGTCCGGCATATTTTGCCAGCAGTATGTTGTAAGCGGCGAAGGCGATCATAAAGGCAGTAGCGCTATGGCTGATGGCACGCTGTTTCAGTTGCGCCATCAGGGCGGCGTCTATATCGAGGAATATTTCATCTCCTTCGAAACTTTGTACTGCGGGCCGTGGAAAATCTGTCTGGAGGCTCAATGCAGGTATCCCGCCCTTGTCTGGAGAAAATTGCTGCAACCAGTAGTCGCGTTGTTTCCTTTGCTCCGGACTATCTTTTTGTGCATGCTGCCATGCTGCGTAGTCTTTATAAGTAATAGGAGGTAGCGGCAATGTTATGCCGTCATACAGGGAGTTTAGTTCGTTCAGCAGTATATCCATCGTTACACCGTCTGCGATGATGTGGTGCATATCCAGGAGCAGTAACTGTGTTCCATCGTCTGCCAGCTGTAGCAGTGCGCCGCGGATCAGCGGTGCATTACTGAGGCGGAAGGGTTGTATGAAGTTAATGGTACAGGCGTTGACTTCTTCCGGTGATACGGTCATGCGTTGTAAGTGAAAAGCGGCTTGCGCAGCAATCTGTTGTACGGGTTCTCCGTTTACTATACTGAACGATGTTCTGAATGCCTCATGCCGTTGAATTAGTGCCTGTATGGCTTGCTCCAGGCGATCGGGGTCTATTTTACCTTTTACGCGGGCAACAAACGGAATGTTATAGGCGGTGCTGCTGTCTTCAAACTGATCCAGGATATAGAGCCTTTTTTGTGCGGACGACAGCGCATAGTGCGTATGTGGCGCCAACGGCGTAATGGGCGTATGTGTGGATTTCGAGAGGGTATCAATACTGGTTGCCAGTTGCCGGATGTTACGCAGCAGGAATATCTGCTTCAGGGGTACTTCCACCTGGAATTCCTGTTGGAGTTTTACTGCGAGCAGGGAGGCTTTCAGGGAATGACCGCCGGTTTCAAAGAAATCATCCAGCGCTCCCGGATGTGAGACATTCAGTATTTCGCCCCAGATTGCTGCCAGCCGTACCTCTGTGATTGTAGCGGGGGCTGCATGTTCCTCCTGGTCATTTGCGTTGTTTTCCGGTAATGGCAATGCTTTACGGTCTACCTTACCATTGGAGGTGAGCGGTATTTTTTCCAGTATCATGATATAAGCCGGAATCATGTATGCGGGTAGGATTCCTGCCAGATATGCTTTTGCAGCTGTTGCGGACAATGCCGTACCGGCGATATAGGCGGTCAGGTATTGTTCGTTGTGGGTGTTGGTATACACTGTTACGGCAGCCTGTTGTATCTGCGGATGACTTAAAAGGCGGCTTTCGATCTCTCCCGGTTCTACCCTGTATCCGCGTATTTTTACCTGATGGTCTGTTCTTCCGGTGTAGATGATATTTCCATCCTGGCGCCAGTGTCCCAGGTCGCCGGTACGGTACATACGCTCGCCACTTACAAATGGATCGGGTTCAAATTTGCTGCTGGTAAGCGTTTTATTACCGATGTAGCCCCTGCCAACATTGTGGCCGGCGATACAGATCTCCCCTGTGATACCGGGAGGCTGGAGGCGGCGGTACTGATCAAAGATGTAGATGCGGTTGTTGCCTACCGGCTTACCGATGGGAGGTATCTCCACCAGGTCTCCTGATTGATGCAGGGTATACGTGGTAGCTACGTGCGTTTCTGACGGGCCGTAATGATTGTGCAATACAACACCGGATGTGCGGATATATGCCTGCAGGAGATCTGATACAACCAGTTGTTCTCCCGCAGTAATGATATGTTTTATGCAGGAGGGGAACTGCTGTACGAACTGTTCCTGTCCGAAGAGGAATTTGAGGTAAGCAGTAGGCAGGAAAATGGTGCTTATTTCATTTTCTCCGATGAAGGAGAGGAGATAAGGCGGTTCTTTTTTCTTTTCTTCATCGATGATATACAAACTGCCGCCTCCCAGTAAGGTGCTGAATATTTCCTGGTAACATACGTCAAAGCACAGGGTGGTAAATTGCAATACCTTGCCGGAGAAGTGCGCGATGTTTTCTTTTTGCTGATAGCGGATGAGATTTACCAGGTTCCTGTGTTCGAGCATCACGCCTTTAGGCCTACCTGTTGTGCCGGAAGTGTATATGACGTATAACAGGTTTTCTCCCGTTATATGTACATCCGGCGGTGCATCGGCGCCGGCTGCCTGTAATGCGGCGGCGAATGTAACGGAAGTAACGGGCAGCGTTACGGACAGGCTTTCGTCCGTCAGTGCTACTTTTGCGCCGCTATCTTCCAGTATGTACCTGATCCTGTCTCCGGGGTACATGGGATCTATTGGTACAATGGCTGCTCCGGCTTTTAAAGCGCCCAGTACGCCCGCTATCATACGGATTGACCTGTTGGCAATAATTGCTACGACGTCCTCTTTTTGGGTACCGTAAGCGCTTAGCCAGGCGGCTATCCGGTTTGCCTGGTGGTTCAGTTCCGCGTATGATATTTCTTCTCCGTCATGCACGATGGCTATCGCTTCAGGTGACTGCATGGCCTGGACTTCAAAGAGCCGGTGTATGGCTGAATGATTGTCTGACGGGAAAGCGGTATCATTGAACGTGTTTAGCTGTTCCACATCTGTTGCAGACAACAACGGCATATCTTTAACGGATATGGCCGGGGTCCGGATAATAGCGGTGAGCAGCGTTTGTATATGCTGTACTATCTGATGGATCTGCGCTTTATCAAATACCTCGCTGTTATAGTTAAACCGCATGGAGAGTTTATCCAGCGGTACAATAATCACATTCAGGTCGTAGTGCGTCTGCTCATAGAATTTAACCCGGTTAATTTTGAGGGAAGCGCCTGCACCATGTTGTTGTTGCAGCAGATTGGCATCTACCGGGAAGTTTTCAAACACCAGTATATGATCGATCAGTTCATTCTTCAGCTCACTCAATTGCTGTACATCGGCCAATGGCAGATAGCTATAGCTATCTGCTGTGAGGGCTGATGATTGCAGGTGTTGTACGAGCTCAATGAAGGTTGTTTCCCCTGCACATTTTATCCGCACGGGTATTGTGTTGATCAGCAACCCTGCCACGTTTGCAACGTCTTTTATCTCAGGTGGCCTGCCGGAGGTAACGGCGCCGAAAACAACATCATTTGTATTACAGTAGCGTTGCAGCAATAAACCCCACACTGCCTGTAAAATGGAGTTGACTGTTACGGCGTATTGAGCTGACAGCTGCTGCATACCGGAGAGGATTGTATCCGGCAGCGTGAAAATATCTTCCGTGACATGATATGCCGCGCTTGTATTCCTGCGTTGTGCCGGTGTTGTTTTGGAGCTGAAGCCTTCCAGGTATGTTTGCCAGAAAGCTGTAGCGGCAGCGGTGTCCCGGGTACTGAGCCAGTGGATGTAGGAGTTGAATTGGGTGGGTGGCGCAGACAGGATACTTTTCCCGGCGGCAACGGCGAGATAAGTTTTCAGCAATGTACTCATGAGGAGAGAAAAGCTCCATCCATCCAGGATAATGTGATGAAAACTGAACATTATGCGGCAGCTATGATCGCCTGTTTTTACCAGGTAAAGCCGTTGCAGCGGGCCTTCGGTCAGTTGATAACCCTGTGTCAGGTCAGCCTGTTGCCATTGTTCCAGGAATGTTGCCTGATCCTGTTTATGCAGATGAGATATATTGCTGTACTGTATTGCCTGGTAACGGGTCTTCAATACCACCTGTTGCGGCGTCTGCATGCCTTTATACACAAAAACGGTGCGGAGTATATCGTGTTTTTGGATGAGTATATTGAAGCTCTTTTCCAGTATGCTGTTATCGAGCAGAGTATCAAGATCCAATACCACCTGATCGGTATAGGCGTAGGATGTGGCATCAGCGATGGTGTGAAATAACATTCCCGCCTGCATGGGAGACAGCCCATATGCCGGTATGTCTGCTATCGGGACATACTCCGGGGAGTCTGCCGGTTGCGTTTCTGTATAAACGATATGCGGGGCCAGTTGTTTAATTACAGGATACCTGAACTGATCTTTGATAGTGATATGGATACCTTGTTGTGCGGCCTTTGCCGCTACCTGTATTGCTTTGATGGAATCGCCGCCCAGGCGGAAAAAAGAGTCACCGGTACTGATGGGGGTAATATCCAATACTTCCTCCCATATCTTTACCAGTATTTTTTCTGCGTGCGTTTGCGGCGCTTCATAGGGTACCCCGGAGCCGGGCGCTCCTGAGATGTCCGGCTCCGGCAGGGCTTTGCGGTCTGCCTTCCCGTTGGGAGATAAAGGCATTTTATCCAGCTGTATGAAATAAGCCGGTACCATGTATTCGGGTAGTTCCAATAGCAAGTGTTCACGCAGTACTTCTCCGGCGACAGGCTGTGTGGTGGTGAGATATGCGCAAAGGTATTTTTCGCGGTGCTTATTCTCTTTTGTCAATACGACCGCTTCCTTCACCCATGCATGCCGTAAAAGCTGTTGCTCTATTTCGCCCAGTTCTATACGGAAACCTCTGATCTTTACCTGGTGATCTGTACGTCCGATATATTCTATATTACCATCAGGCAGCCAGCGGGCGAGGTCACCGGTACGGTACATTCTTTCTCCTTTGAAGAAGGGATCAGGCAGGAATTTTTCTTTTGTGAGATCCGGCCGGTTCAGATAGCCTATACCCACGCCCACACCTGAAATATATAGTTCGCCTGCCACACCTTCCGGCTGGAGCTGCTGCTGATCATCCAGTATATAGAGCCTGATATTATCAATCGGTTTCCCGATCGGAACGGTGTCGGTTATTGCGCCTGGCGTGCAATCGAACCAGGATACATCCACCGCTGCTTCCGTAGGCCCGTAGAGGTTATGCAGCGTAGTACCGTATACGTTATATAGCAATTCATGGAAGGCGGACACCTGCCTGACCTGTAATGCTTCCCCGCTGGCAAATACCCGCCGCAGGGAGGAGAGGTTCCATTTGCCGGTATTGGCTTGCAGGTAATCGAGCGATACATTCAGCATGGACGGTACAAAGTGCAGTACAGTGATATGTTGCTGCCCGATGGTTTCCATGATCACCTGCGGATCTTTTTCACCTTCCGGTTCCAGGAAATACGCGGACGCTCCGGCAAATGCCCACCAGAACAGTTCCCATACAGATACATCAAATGTGTAAGGCGTTTTTTGCAGTATCACATCCTGCGGTGTAAGCGGGTATTTATGCTGCATCCAGTGTATGCGGTTCACTGCAGCGCGGTGAGAGAGCATGGCGCCCTTGGGTTTGCCGGTAGATCCGGAGGTATATATCACATAGGCAGGATCGGTGGGATGGATACCTGCGTCTATATTACCGGTATCTCCCTGATAAAGTTGTTCGTCTTCCAGGTTAATGCATATCCCGTTAAAGGATATTTTATGCAGGTGTGCGGTTTGTGTGAGCAGTATGGTTGCGCCACTGTCTTCCAGCATATATTTTATCCGGTCTGCCGGATATTCAGGGCTGATGGGAAGATATGCGCCGCCTGCTTTTAATATGGCGAATATGCCTGTGGGCATTTCCAGCGACCGGTCTGTAAACATGGCTACGATGCTGCCGCGTTGTACGCCTTTTGCCTGTAATACTTTAGCCAGCTGGTTGGCCCGCCGGTTTAGTGTTTCGTAGGAGAGGTGTTTGTCTGCGAAGGCTACCGCGATATTATCCGGCGCGCGCAGGGTTTGTTCCTCAAATATCTGTGGCAGTGTTTTGTGGGCCGGAAAATCTTTTTGGGTATCATTGAGCGTATAGAGCAGTTTCCTTTTCTCTGCGCCGGAGGTGATGTCAATAGCGCTGATTAACGTATCCGGATTATCCGTTATGGCGTTCAGCAACCGGATGAAGTGTCCGGCCATTCTTTCTATGGTGGATGGTTTGAAAAGCCGGCTACTGTATTCGAAGCGCAAACTGATCTCTTCTCCGGTTTCCGTTGCTTCCAGCGTAAGATCGAATTTTGATACCTGGTGCGCCGTTGGATGGGGCAGGAGTGTAAAGTCCGTAGTAGTGATAACCGGCAGCGGTTGCGGCTGTACTACAAACAGAACGTCGAACAATGGATTCCTGCTGACATCCCTGGGGATGTTAAGTTGTTCTGTCAGCGTTTCCATTGGATAGGAAGGATGATCAAACGCCTGTGTAACGATTTGTTTTACTGCTGCCAGGAAGGTGCGGAATGTTTTTGTTTTCTGCGGATAGTTTCTGAGTGGCAGCGTATGTACGAACATACCGATCAATGACTGAAGGTCTGCATGTGGCCTTTGGGTTACGGGGGAGCCAATAACAATATCTTCCTGTCCGCTATATTTTGAAAGTAAAACATTATATGCTGCGAGTAGCATCATGTATAATGTGACTTTCTGATTTGTGGCCAGCTGCCTGATCTTCTCCGTGGTGGCGGCATCTATCCTGCAATAAAAATTGGCTCCTTCAAAATGCTGAACTGGGGGGCGTTTAAAATCGGTGGGTAATTGCAGTACGGGAATATCTCCTTCAAACTGCTGCAGCCACCAGGATGCCTCCCGGATGCGGGCCTGCGGTGCATTTCCATGCTGCCAGACGGCGTAATCCTTATATTGTAATGGTAACGCAGGCAGGTTGTCATTTTCGTACAGGCGGAACAATTCGTGCAGGAAAATTTCGACAGACAGCCCGTCTGAAATGATATGATGCATGTCCAGCAGCAGGAGGCTTTTATCTGAAGTGACCGGCACCAGTCCGCATCGCAGCAGCGGTGCGAATGAGAGGTTGAAGGGCTGTATAAATGCGGTGGTACAAATAGCTAACGCGCGCTCTTCATCTGTTTCTTCAGCGGGGAGGTTGATAACGGCTATGTTGAAATCAATATCATCATGTATTTGCTGATAAACCTCTCCGTTTTCCAGACTGAATGATGTTCTCAGGCTTTCCTGGCGCGCTATCAACCGTTTGAAAGCCACTTGTAAGCGTTCTGTATCTACGTGGCCGTGCAGCATGAAAGTACCGGACATGTTATATGCTGTAGCGGCGCCTTCCAGTTGTTGTAATATGAACAGTCTTTTTTGTGCAGGCGATACGGGGTAGCGGGTGGCTGCCGGTGCGGGCAGTATATCTGTAGGGGAGGCTGTAGTATGGGTTCTTGCGTCGAGTACCAGTCCCAGTTCGCGTATGGTGGTCAGGGTAAAGATATCGGAGGTTTCCATGGGAAGCCCGGCGGCACGGGCCATATTCACCAGTTGAATATTGGTGATGGAGTTTCCGCCCAGCATAAAGAAGTCGTCAGTGACACCTATCTGCACGCCGTTAAAAAGTGCTGACCATATGGCGGCCAGCCGGATGGTTACCGGGGTGCCGGGCGCAATGTAGTGATTGCCTGTATGCACGGTATCCGGCCGGGGCAGCGCTTTTTTATCTACTTTGCCGTTAGCAGTAAGTGGTAGTGTTTCCAGCTGATGCCATACTGCAGGTATCATATATGCGGGCAGTTTTTCAGACAGGAATTCCGTTAACACTGTCTTGTCAGCAGCTGTACCGGGGGCTGTGACGTAATAGGCCGCCAGGTAGTTTTCGCCCTGGTCATCCTGCCATACCTTTACTGTACAATCCTGCACGTCAGGGTGTGAAATGATAACGGCTTCTATCTCTCCCTGTTCAATACGGAAACCTCTTACCTTCACCTGGTCATCTGTCCGGGACTGAAACCGCAGCTGGTAGTCTGTTCCTATTGCTACGTAGTCGCCTGTTTTATATACATGGGTTGTACCTGATGACAAGGGCAGTGACAGAAAGTTCTCCGCGGTTTTTTCAGGGAGGCGGTGATAGCCTCTGGCGAGGCATTTACCGCCAATATATAATTCGCCGGGTAATTCAAATCCGGCGGGGTAGCCGAACCTGTCTAATATATAGAAAGCGGTATGGCGTATTGGCGTACCAATTGAAATGCTTTTTTGAGCAGGTGTTACTTTTTCAACGGAAGCCCATACGGTGGCTTCCGTAGGACCGTACATGTTCCATAGCTCCACTTGCGGGTATTGCTGAAAGGACTGATGTAATGAAAGGGGAAGCGCTTCACCTCCGCATAGGGCTTTGAAAGGGCTGACTGGTTGCCAGTTTGCCAGGAACATCATTTTCCAGGTGGCTGGCGTAGCCTGCATGGTGGTAACCTGATGTTGGGTAATGAGTTGTTGCAGGCGGAAGGCGTCTCTGGCTTCGCCGGAGGCGGCCATTACAACCGTGCCGCCGGTGAGCAGCGGCAGGTATAGTTCCAGCACATGAATATCAAAACTGATGGTAGTAACAGCCAGCAGTGTATCCTTTTCCGTTAGTCCGGGTCTGGCGGCCATTGCTTCCAGGAAGTTAATTACACTGCCGTGTGTAATATCCACTCCTTTGGGAATGCCGGTAGAGCCGGAGGTGTAGATGATGTAAGCCAGATCGGCGGCGGCTGGCACAGGCAGTGTACCTGTTACAGGTGCAGCGGCCATTATTTCATCATAAGTGCCTGTTTGCAGGGAGGCATGTCTGAATTTGCTGCGATAATCATTTTGTGTGATTACCAGCAGGCAACCGGCATTTTCAACGATGGTGGCGATCCTTTCTTCCGGATATTCCGGATCAAGCGGGACATAGGCACTGCCGGCCTTCCAGATGGCCAGCAGGCTAACGAGCAGGCCAGCGCAGCGGTCCATGCAAACGGCTATGGGGACGTCTTTTCCTGCTCCCTGTTTTTGCAGCCAGTAAGCTATATGATCGGATTGCTCTTGTAGCTGGGAGTAGGTGAGTACCTCATCGCCGGCAATCAATGCAGTTTTGTCTGCAAAGCGACGCGTGGCATCCTGTAATGCCGTAATGAATGTAGGAAAGACTTCCGGGGTGCTTACCGGTTGCTGATTGATTTTCAGTAATTGCTGTTGTTCCTCAGCAGGCAGCCAGTCCAGGTTGCGTATAGGCGTACCGGCATTTAACGGTATATAGTTGATGAGGTGTGTGAGGCGTGCTGCTATCATTTCACCTGCGGCGGCATTGAAATAACTTTGATGGAGTTGTATATCAAACAATACAGGTTCGTTCTGTTGGTATTCTCTTACAAAGAGGTTGAAGGGTTGTGTATCATGTTCGTGGGTAAAGGTGACGGGGATTATTTTATCGATGCCTGTTGCGGTGATGTCGTAATCGAATTTTTCATAAGAAAAGGAAACGTCAAAGAGTTGTTCACGTCCTTTGGAGAACAGTTGCAGGCCGCGGTGTATTTGTCCCAGGGAGTAGCCCTGGTAGCGATAGTCCTGTTTCTGATTTTGTTTGATTTCGTTGAGCAGTTCATTAAAGGTAAGGTCTGTGCCGAAGGAGAAGCGGGCAGGGGTGGTGCTGACAAACAGGCCCAGTACTTTTTTGAAGCGGGCATTGGTGCGGTTGTGTACGGGGAGGCCGATCACCAGTTCGTCTGTCTGGTATGCGCGGGTGAAATATACGTACAGTAATCCCAGCAATACATGAAATACACTGGCTTTATTATCTGTGGCCAGTTGTACGAGTTGCTGGTATTGTGCATAGGGTACTTCCAGCTGATAGCGGTTGCTTAGGGCGGATGATGCGTCCTTGTAGGGGCTCAGCAATGGCGCCGGGAGCGTGTGAAACTTGTTTTGCCAGTATTCCTGTTGTTGCCGGATGGTACCGGTGTTTTGAAGGGCGGTATTGATTTCTTTGACAGCATCATGGAAATGAAAGGAAGCAGCAGCGGGTGCGGAGCCTTCATAGGCAGCTGCCAGGCGTTGGATGAAAAGGGAAAATCCCCATCCATCCATGATAAGGTGATGTGTTTTGATGTATATCAGACAGTCGTCGTCGGATAGCTTAACGATGATGATCTTATATAATTTATTTTCCAGGGAGAAAGGAATGCCGAAATCATTTTTTAGCCAGGATAAAGCAGCAGCAAGTGGTTCCGGATATTCGCCGAAGTCTTTATGTGGTATGTTTGTTTCCTGTTCATCTGTCTGATATTGTACAGGGTTATTTTCGCTGGTATCGAGTCTTGTACGGAATGCAGGTTCGTGATTGATAATATCCAGTATTACTTTTTCCAGCCGGCCGTGATTCAAGCGGCCTTTTAACTGATAATAGCCTCCGATAACATAGAACGGAGCGTTGGGATGACGTTGCTGGTGTAGGTAGATGTCGAGCTGGGCTGGTGTCAGAGATAGCCTTTCTGATGAAACCTGGTGTATCATGAGGTGATATTGTTAGTTGGTTCCATTTTTTCCGGGCCTTCTGTGGAGGAGGTGTAAGCCAGCCAGAGAGAAGGCCCGGAAATATGGAACTGATTATTTAATAAACTACCGGCAGGTGATGTAATCCGCGGATCAGCATACTGGGCCGCCGGGTTAATGTATCCGGGGGTACCGCCAGGCGGATAGCAGGCAGGCGGTGCAGCAGCGTGCTGATGGCGATGGCGCCTTCCAGGCGTGCGAGTGGTGCGCCGAGGCAGAAGTGGATGCCGTGACCAAAGGAGATATGACGATTATCCGTTCGCGTTATATCGAAGGTATCAGGTTGTGAGAATCTGTTTTCATCGCGGTTAGCGGCTCCTGTCATCAACAATATTTCTTCTCCTTTGGGGATCACCACATCTCCTATGGCAATGTCTTGCAAGGCAAAACGTACAGTGGAAGTAGCAACAGAGGCATCGTAACGCAGCATTTCTTCTACTGCGATTTCGATGAGGGAGGGTGTTAGTTTCAACCTCTCCAATTGTTCAGGGTGTTGCAACAAAGCCAGCATACCGTTGCCGATCAGGTTCACGGTCGTTTCGTGGCCGGCGAGCAGCAACAGGAATACCATTGAAAGTAATTCCTGTTCAGAGAGGTGGTCGCCGGCTTCTTCCACCGCGACGAGGGAGCTGATGAGGTCGTTGGAGGGATGTGCACGTCTTTCTGAAAAGATCTGTTGCAGGTAATTGATAAATCCGTGTGTAGCCTCCTGAACCAATGGCAGGTTTTCTTCCGTTGTATAACCATCGGTGAGGAGGTTAGACCATTTGCGGAACATGTCCTGGTCGTCTGCGGGAATGCCCAGGAGTTCCGCGATTACGGTGAATGGTAACGGGAAGGCGAAGTCATCGATGAGGTCCATCTTTCCGTTGGCGATCACTTTGTCGATCAGCTCATTGGCAATCTGCTGTATGCGTGGGCGGAGTTGCTCGGTGTGTCTTGGCGTGAATGCTTTGTGTACGAGCGTGCGTATGCGGGTATGATCGGGAGGGTCCATCATCAGCATGTGGTGGCTCAGCATGGCCATTGAGTCTATATTGTCAAATGGGAGTGCCGGCAGTTCACCGTCGCTAAGTTGTGCTTTCCCCGGTACTTTTGTGATGCGGTGGTTATCTTTCAGGATAGCCATTACATCGTCGTAACGGGTAACCAGCCATATGGGGTATCCGTTTTCCAGTGTAATACGTTGTACCGGTGCTTCATTGCGCAGGGACGTATAAACGGGGTAGGGATTGCTCACAAATGCGGGATCAAAGAGATCAACGGCGATCTGTGTTTTGCCTGTTACGGGACATTGTTGTTGTTTCATAAATAAAAGTTGTTGATGGCTTTTACCCATGGGGGTGGAATTGTATGAAAAAGGGGCAACCGCAGCATATAAAATGTAAAAAGCAGTGGTATCTCCTTTTTACATTTTATACATCAGGTATGCAGCAACACCGGATCTCAGGCATATGCCGTGATGGAGGCCTCTTTGTTGGAGGCGGCCAGGTTGTCTTCTTTTTTCAGCAGGAAGTTCCCGATGGCCAGGTAATCGATTTTTGTTTTCAGGAATGTTCTGACCGCATCTTCCGGGGTGCAGACGATTGGCTCACGGTCGTTGAATGAAGTGTTGAGCAATACGGGTACGCCGGTTATTTTTTTAAATTCGGTAATCAGCTGATGATACTTTGGGTTGGTGGCAGCTTGTACCTGCTGAATGCGGCAGGTGCCGTCAACGTGTACTACAGCGGGAATATCGTTAGCTTTGGATTTATTGACAGGGTAGGCCATGAGCATAAACCTGGAGGCGATAGCATCTTTACCGATTTCAAACCATGCAGCAGCATCTTCTTCCAGTACGCTGGGACAGAAAGGGCGGTGATCTTCGCGGTGTTTAACGAGGCGGTTCATTCTTTTTATCATATACGGATTTCTGGGGTCGGCGAGTAAGCTTCTGTTGCCGAGTGCGCGCGGGCCGAATTCCATTCTACCCTGGAACCATCCTACTACATTCCCTTCACTGATAAGCCTGGCTACTACTGTTTCAATTTCGTCGATGTGGTGGTAGTTTACCCCGAGACCTTTCAGTGTGTAGATTATTTCCTCATCAGAATAGCCGGGGCCGAGGTAGGTATGTTTCAGTTCAAATGGCTGATAGTGTTCTCCACTGTAGATATTGTAATAGGTATACAGTGCGGCGCCCAGTGAGGTGCCGGCATCGTTGGCGGCGGGTTGTATATAGATGTGTTCGAAGGGTCCTTCCTCGAAAAGTATTTTATTGGCTACGCAGTTGAGCGCTACACCTCCTGCCAGGCAGAGGTTGGGCGATTGGGTAACCTCATGTATATGACGGGTGAGTTCGAGCAGGATGGTGGTGGTGATCTGTTGCAGGCTTGCTGCTATATCCATATGCTCCTGGCGGATTGGTTCATTTGCTTTCCTCCTTGGTATACCGAACAGGTTTTCCAATGCGGTATAGTCCTCAACGCGGAAGCATACTACCAATGGATCTATTTCGAAGCTGTCTTTTCCTGTTTGTATGAATGACTGGAATTGTTTTTCGTAAATGGCGGGATTACCGAAGGATGCGAGGCTCATGATTTTACAGGCGTCGTACTCTGAGTGGCCAAGGTACTTGGCAAATTTCTCCCAC
>NZ_DATLKJ010000208.1:0-9013 GCF_035538455.1 Chitinophaga sp. | reverse complement strand
AGTTCGTATGTTGCTGAGAACGTAGCATAATTTAGTTTGAGCTGAGCCGGGTACAGCGTCTTCTGTCTGCCCTCGCCTATACGCAGTTCCATAATCACAGCAGGGATATGGGGCCAGGGCTTGTATTCCATCCGCCAGGTTCCGGGCCAGATATCAGGCCGGGCTTGAGCTACGGCCATACCAGTATATATACAGAGAATGATAATGAGGATTCGTGTTTTCATATTTCGTCAATGGTTGAACAAACACTTCTGCAACTTACATTTTACTTTTCTTTTCCCGCAAAATATCCCTGATTACTTGCTTCACTTCATCTGCCCGCTGCTTCAACCGCGGCGGAGACGAAGTAACCAGTGTTTCGAAATGGTAGATATACCCTTTCTTTACAAGACTACTGAACGTCTCCAGGTGGTGCTCCTGTATCAACCCCTTGTTCTTCACATTACTCTCCAATATAAGATAGTAAAGATCAAATGAAGATTCATTCAGATATTCCAACATCTTGCGGACGTCGTGAATACCATCGTCAAGAATAAGGCTCATCATAATCATAAATGATGTTGAACTGAACGCATGCCATTGTAATACATCCCTTACCTGCGATAGATAAAGTTCTGTTCGCCTGCGGCGGTTGGTAACATTCACCACCACAAACTTAGTGTTGTCTAAGCCTATGGCTTGTATCGGGTTCTTGAAAGGAAAGAAGCTCTTTCTTTTAAAAAGATGATGTAAGGTTATTCTCTTTCCTGAATCCGGGTAACCAACAATGACAAATAGTTTTCTCGGGTTAATTTCCATCAATTCAAAACAAATATTTTTTTATCAGAAAAAAGTTAATCAAATCTAAACACCGGAAATTTTTATTCGGACTGCTACCTTATTATTTCAATATCAACAAAGATAAATATCAATTACTCACTGATGTGATATTGCTGCAGAGTTTACATAAATGCATAGGGGCTGGTTAATATAACATAAGCATGGCGTTTTTTTATTTGTATTTTGTACGCTTATTCTCTCCTACGAATAAATAATACGACATGAAAAGATTATTAACGATAGTATTATTAATTGCCACGTATAGCTCAAAGGCCCAGCTGATACATATCTCAACACAGCATGTAAGCCTCGTTTACAATGTAAGCTCCCAAGGGCGGCTCATACAAAAATACCTGGGGCCTCAGCTGCAACCACAACACTCAGATACTATGGCCAGGTCCTCGCAGGAAGCATATATCGCTGCCGGTATGGAAAGTCTGTTGGAACCCGCGTTGCGTATAATTCACAACGATGGCAACCCTTCACTGGAACTGAAATATGTATCACATCGTGTTTCCAGGAAAGACGATAATATTACGGCCACAGACATTGTGCTGAAAGATCCTGCATATCCGGTAAACGTTATCCTGCATTTTGAAACCTATTCCCGAGAAGATGTTATCAAAGCATGGACAGAAGTAAACCACAATGAGAAACAATCTGTATTGTTGACCGCATATGCATCGTCCATGCTACATTTCAAGGCTGCCGGCTACTGGCTATCGCAGTTCCATGGAGATTGGGCTAAGGAGGCTGCCCTTGTGGAAGAACAACTTACTCCCGGTATCAAAACCCTCAGCAGTAAGCTGGGCGTGCGTGCCAACATGTATACATCTCCCATGTTTCTACTTGCGCTTAACAAAGCTGCTGACGAAAACAATGGTGAGGTACTGGCCGGAACGCTTGCCTGGACAGGCAATTTCAGGTTTGATTTTGAAGTGGACGAAAAGAATGAGCTGCATGTAACCACTGGTATCAATCCTTACGCCAGCGATTATACGCTGAAACCTGGTGAAACGTTTACTACTCCCGCTTTTATATTCACTTATTCCGCCAATGGTAAAGGTCAGACCAGCCGCAACCTTCAGCGTTGGGGGGCCAATTATGGTGTGCTGGATGGACATACACCCAGACTCACGCTACTCAATAACTGGGAAGCCACCGGTATGCAGTTCGACGAGCAAAAGCTCACAGCTCTTTTCGGCGGTGCTGCAAAACTCGGCGTAGACCTCTTCCTGCTCGATGACGGCTGGTTTGCCAACAAATTCCCACGTAATGGCGACAATGCTGGTCTCGGCGACTGGGACCCGAATACCACCAAGCTTCCACATGGACTGGGGTATCTCGTTAAGGAAGCTGAGAAACAAGGCGTTAAGTTTGGTATCTGGCTGGAACCTGAAATGGTGAATCCCAAAAGTGAATTATACACACAGCATCCTGACTGGATACTCCGGCTTCCCAACCGCAGTGAACATTACTACAGAAACCAGCTGGTATTAGATCTAACCAATCCGGCTGTACAGGATTTCGTTTTTGACGTGGTGGATAAAACGATGATCCAAAACCCCGGAATCGCCTATATCAAATGGGATTGCAACCGTATGCTTACCAATACCTACTCTCCCTATTTGAAAGAGAAACAATCGCACCTCTTCATAGAGTATACACGTAGCTTTTACAAAGTACTCGACAGAGTACGCGCAAAATACCCGCATCTGCCTATTATGCTTTGTTCAGGTGGTGGAGGCCGCACAGACTATGGTGCACTGAAGTATTTCACCGAGTTCTGGCCGAGTGATAATACAGATGGTTTGGAAAGAATTTACATTCAGTACGGCTATTCTCATTTCTTTCCTTCTAATACAATGGCGGCACACGTCACTAACTGGGGCAAACAGTCGCTTAAATTCCGTACTGATGTTGCTATGATGGGCAAGCTGGGATTTGATATAAAAGTTAGCGATTTTACTCCTCAGGAGATGCAATTCAGCCATGATGCAGTAGCGACGTATAAACGTATCAGTGATATTGTGTGGTACGGAAACCTGTACCGGCTTGTTTCTCCTTACGAGCAAAACAGGGCTGTATTCCAGTATACCACCAACGACAGGAAAAAAGCGATAGTATTTCATTACCTGATGAACACACGTAGAGCTGATGTTTTCACCAATGTAAAGTTGCAGGGACTTGATCCTGGTAAAAACTACCGGGTAAAAGAAATCAATCTTTTCCCGGGCACTAATGCCGCATTCAATACAAATCAATCATATAGCGGCGACTTTCTGATGAATGTTGGGATCAGCCTTACCCCCGGCAAGCTGAAACCACTAACCAGCAATATTTTGGAGATAACCGCCGAATAAATTTGGATCCTCAGCTCATTGCTCATAACATGAGCTGAGGACTGCTTTTACAACGTTACTTTCTGTGTATCGCCCTCTTTTATCGTGTATGCTTTACCGTTGGCAACTATATAAAGCTTCCTTTTGGAGGCTCTTTTAATTTCAAGGTCAAACGTTTTGCCAAAAGCATGGATATTACGCAGAGCCATCTTATTCCATGCAGCAGGGAGCCGCGGAGTACAGTCAAAGCTGTTAAAACCCGTAGGCCTTATACCAAACAATCCTTCTGTGTAGATCCGGCAATACAGACCGCTTTCAGCCGACAGGTGCCGCTGATTACCCTCTGGATAAGCCTCCACAGGATATGGTACGTGCTCACCCAACAGGCGTCTTCGGGAGTAGTACGCTAGTTTTTCCATAGCTTTTTGTGTTTCACCAGCAGCTAATACACCCCTTAATGCATAAAGTGTAGAGCGATCCCAGAAAGTCCTATCTCCTGATTGAGAGGCCAGACCATCAACAGTCCAGAGTTTTGGAGAAAAGAGTGCAGCTATCGTTCCTTCTTTTCTATCAAACAGATTAGTGGTAAGGGGTGTCGCAATCCAGGCTCTCAGTACTTTGTTGCCCTCATAATAGCGGTAAGTGTTAAACCCTTCTACTGTGGCGCCAAAGAAGCGGTCAATATTTTTGTGCAAGGTATCAGCCCTTGCAGCATAATCGCGGGCTGACACATGTAATTGATTAGCCAGCATCACGGCTGAGCACAAGGCATCATAATATAATGCGCTGGTATTGAGGTTCGCTTTTCCTGCCGGAAAGCGGCCTTCCAGCTCGTCGCTATCTGAATGTACAACGCCGTTCTCATTAATATTTCGCTTCAGATATTCCAGGCACCATTCTATCAGCGGCCATAAAATGCGGGCGGAGTCAGCATTTCCCGCGGCCAATGCATACCGCCCAGCGCCATAGGCAATCATGGCCATATCTCCTCTGTCTTTGGCTCCATGCCATATGCCGTCACCTTCTGCAATAATTGAACTGGGGATCGCCGTATAGGAGGGGTTCATATACTTTGCAAACCAGCGAAATGAGTTCATTGCCGCATTATGGGCGATGCTATCTCCCAGGAAAGCAAAGAACGGATTCACATATTCCGCCTGATCATTTGCCCAGATGGCAGCATAATAGCGTAAGCCGCCCGGGCCATGCAAATAGCCTCCTTTGGTAAGATAGATGCTTTCGGTGGCCCGTATTTTTGCAAAGGCGAAAGCAGTATTCAATAACGTATCTGGAGTATCGAGTTGCAATAAGGAAGAAATTCCCCTGATCCTAGCCAAACGGGCATCCAATTCCTCTTTTTCGTTAACCTGTAACATTTGTTCGTTACCCCGCAATGCCATATACGAAATCGCGAAGCTCACTGAATCCCCTGGCTTTACTTCATACCTCCCGGATCCTGTAATTGAGATCATGAAATATAAAGGCCCGTTTACACTGCGGCTTTCAGCAGGGCTTTCCGTATGTTGTAGTTGCTCCATCTCAATAGTAGCGGGTCGTGGGCTATTGTTTATAAGCACCAGCCGTTCCAATGCAAGCGGTTTATCATCAGAAGGAAAATATGATCGCTTCAACGCTATATTCTGATCATTTGTCAATAAACTTTCAATGGTTGTAACACCATGATGTATTATTGTTTTCACGGATTCTTTTATAGGTGTTGTTAATCCCCCATTGTATATGTCAGGTTTCCATAGTTTATCATTGATAAATATTCGCGGGAGCATTTCATCCTTTACTACGTACATCATGGCTGATGAGGTCTTATTGGGGAGCAGCCGGAAAGTAGGAAAGATGATGGTTCTGCTGATATGTGAGGATCTTGTGCTATCTAAGCCATATTGCAGCCATAATGCCACTTTTTTTCCAGCCATTTCAATATGATCTGTGTGAGGTAATCCATCCGATATTTTCCAGGTAATGCTGCCATCTTTCTGTATCTGCCACCGATCTTTCGTTTGTGCATAACTGTTAGTAACAAGGCATATACAAAAGGTAAACAATAGTTCGTTTTTCATAATTGTAGTATTCGTGGTAATTACAATTCATGCAATCGTTTGCATAAATCGTAATATTTACCCTATAAATAATCTCATTTGCGCTCTATAAGATTAACTTTTACGGGCATCAACTGTTAATTATTTTTACAACCAATAAAACAGAAACTCAGGTGCATTGGCTAATAAACTATCTTACAGGAACAGATTGGCATCTTTACTTGAAAATAGGCAGCGTAGTACTGCTGATACTTACATTTTTGGGCGTTGTTGGTACCATTCTGTTGGAAAACCGTAACCCAGTAAAGGCCATAGGTTACATACTGGTGTTGGTTTTTATCCCAATCGTAGGATTGATCATATATTACTTTCTTGGGCGTGATCTTCGTAAAAAGAGGCGATTCACATTGAAGGGAAGCCGGGATGAAGTACTTTTTGCCAAATACTGGCAATCGCAACGGATGGAGATAGAACAGATGCAGTATGAATTGCGGCAACGGGCCGATAATAAGCAGGAGTTGTCAGCTATGCTGCTGAACACCCGGCAATCGATACTTACCAAAAATAATGCTGTAAAGCTGCTGGTTAACGGAGAAGAAAAATTCCCGGAAGTGCTAGCAGCCTTGAGAGCGGCCAAACATCATATCCACATTGAATATTACATTATCTCTGCTGACGAGATCGGGAATGAAGTAACACAGATACTCATAGAGAAACTGAATCAGGGAGTGCAGGTCCGTTTTATTTATGATGATCTGGGCAGTGACAGAATAGGGAAAATACCTGGCCAATTAAAAGAAAATGGTGCCAGTATATATCCATTTTCACCTGTTAAAATAGGATTGTATCTGAATGCCAATTACAGGGATCACAGGAAAATCATTGTAATAGATGGTACAGTGGGCTTTGTCGGAGGCATCAATCTCGATGACCGTTACATTAACAACGGCAGGCACGATTTATTCTGGCGGGACACACATCTTAAAATCGAAGGCGATGCTGTAAATCTGCTGCAACTGCAATTTCTGATGAGTTACCGGTACTGCAGTAAGGAAGTATTTCCTTTTGAGGCACCGTATTTTCAACGTTCTGCACTTAATGGCACCTGCTATACAGACATTGTGGCAAGTGGTCCTGATTCCGAATGGCCTATGACGATGCAATCTATTCTGATGGCAATCAATGTGGCCAAACACCGGATACGTATTACAAATCCCTATTTTATTCCTACCGAAGAGTTACTTACTGCGCTTCAGATGGCAGCCCTTGCAGGCAAAGACGTACAGCTGTTATTACCCTTTCACGGAGACTCTTTCATTGTGCAGCACGCTGCGCTTTCTTATATAAAGCCACTACTTGAAGCTGGCGTAAAGGTGTTTTTTTACACTAGGGGTTTTATTCATGCCAAAACAATGGTTATTGACGATAATCTGTCGTGGATAAGCTCTGTAAACTTCGACCAACGCAGCTTTTTCCTGAATTGCGAAATAGCAGCTATTGTTTACGATAAGGATGTGGCAACCAGGCTTAACCGCATCTTTGATGAAGATCTGTTGTATTCCCTCCCTGTACAGGAAACGAAATGGAATAAGCGTAATTTCCCAAAACGTTTTATGGATGCTGTTTGCAGGCTTTTAAGCCCATTGCTGTAGCCTGTCATATACGCTCTTCATCTTCGTCAGGAAACTCTCCATTATCTTCTTCAAGGTCCTGATGACGGTCTCCTCCCAGGCTATACAGATTATTCTCTTCATCTTCCTCCCCTATTTCTTCCCTGTCATCATCCAGCTCTGCGCCAGGTACATCAAGATCATCCCCGCTTTTATCCTGTTTCCATGTCTCTTCCTGCTCAGATCTTTCTTTATCCTTTTTATGCTTATTTGGCGGAAGTTCACTGTTATGCCGAAAAGATCGCGTAAGGCTATCCATATCCAGGTCTACTTCTTTGTCCCGGTTTTTTGCGCTCATAATATCTTCATTAGCGGGATACTGAGGATATCCAGGAAATTCTTCCTTCTCTGGGTTTTCTGATTTAGGTTTTTTGTCTTTTTTATTCACCATATGATTCTTTTTAAGAAAAAAACAGAAAACCTCATGCCATAAAAATATGGATGAAGCATATTGGTCAATAATAACAATATAAGGGACCGGTTTGTTCAAACCCTTTACAGACAAGGGTTCTATTCTTTGGTCGATAGCTGTTTTTTTCCGGTGAACATCAGCTGCACGGATACACCAGCAGAATATAGTTTTACTTGTCCATATCCTACCCCATGCAGTGGAATTTTTACATATGGTTGTACACCAAGAATCAGATGTTTGCCCGCAGGATATTGGTACAATGCTCCTGCGTTCAGTATGGCTAGATAATGCTGATTGTCGTTATTAAGGGTGATTTCCTTTGAAGGCCCATAGTTGTAGATATACTTATATTTTTCTTTCAGCATGAAATAGTTTGAAAGACCAAGAGTGGCACTCAGTGTGCTTTTCTTTCTTTCAAGAAAAGTGAAGTTCATATTTACAGGTATATCAAGTACACTGCAGTCTGCATTAACTTTCACCAGACTGTAGTAGTTATTGGGTGGAGTCCAGGCATTATAATCACCAGGTGTAGCTCCATAGATCTTTCTGCTATAAACCGCGCCAGCGGAGGCAAACCATTTGCGTGAAAAATAATATTGAAGCAATATGCCTGCGTTCAGCCCAACGTTTCCAAGCTTCATGGCTGGAGCAACGTTGAAGTCAGGCCCCAGTGTAAGTCCTGCAAACCACTTATTAAATGGTTGGCGTGGCTTGCGTTTTGTTATTGTATCAATAGCCGCAAATGTAGTTTTTATAGGTATTTCAGGTATACTATTAATTTTCGTATGTTCGTTATTGTTAGTAATTAATTTTGTTGTGATAGTATTTATGGTTTGTTTTCGGGGAGAGACTGAAATGTTGTAAGAATCCAGATTACTATACTCAGATTTATCAGCATTTACTTTTACCGCAGTATTTCTTCGGGATAAGGGGTTGGTAGCGTCTATTCGCTTTACCGTGGCAAAAGAGCCGGCTGTTATTGTCTGCTTCTGAATTCTTTTAATAGAACTGGTGATTCCTGTTGTTGTTATTATTTTGTTGTAATTGCTGTTATCACTGGCATTAGTATTAACAGGTTTTGTTTTTTTACTTCTACTTTCCTTCAAGCTCATTTTTGCCTCATTATTATTGTCACTCATGAGCCACCAGCCACCAATACATAGTAATAAGGCCAATAGAAGCCACCACCAGGCTGCAACGGGTTTGTCTTTCTCCGGTGCATCCAGTAGTAATTCCATTTTTTTCCAGGCCTCCTGGTCAAAAGGAATGTCAGCTTCGTTCAGCTTATTACGGATACTATTTTCAAATTCCTCACTCATTTCTTATGAATAGAAGTATCCGCCTCTACATCATCAATAATGCCTGTAGAAGCGGCTTTAATAATCTTTTCCTGTAAAATTTTCTTTGCTTTGAATAAATTCGATTTGGATGTGCCTACAGAAATGTCGAGCATTTCAGCGATCTCATGATGCTGAAAACCTTCCATGACGTATAGGTTAAATACTGTGCGGTATGCGGGAGTCAATGTTTGCACTAACTTCAGTAATTCTTCGTACGACAGCTTTTCCACCACCTTACTATCTGTTCCCAGATCGTACATTTGCTCTACATCGCTGGTAAATACAAGTTTCTTTTTACTTCTCAGAAAATCAATGGCTGTATTCACCATTATCTTTGCGAGCCATGTATTAAAAGGTCGGCTGATATCAAAGGTAT
>NZ_DATLKJ010000207.1:0-18865 GCF_035538455.1 Chitinophaga sp. | reverse complement strand
CAGGTTTCCTTCAAACATGCCTTTCTTGGCACGGGCTCGCCCCAGCAAGGCTTTCAGGGCTTCCACATCAGCACCGCCGTCTTCCGCCGTTTTAACGGCTTCGTAAAAATGATTCTTGATCAACCGTACCGGTGTGAGCTTCTTCAGACTCAGCATAGTGTCGCCTTCTTTGGCATTTACCACGGCCTCTTTGAAATTGATATGTGATGATGCCTCCGATGTAGCTACGAAGCGGCTGCCTACCTGCACTCCCTCTGCTCCCAGCGCAAAAGCCGCGGCCATAGCCTTTCCGGAGCCGATGCCGCCAGCTGCGATCACCGGGATCGTTACCTTTTCGCATACCGCCGGTATCAGCACCATAGTGGTGGTTTCCTCACGGCCGTTATGTCCACCAGCCTCAAACCCCTCTGCTACCACAGCATCCACACCAGCCGCCTCACTCTTTTGTGCAAACACCGAACTGGATACCACATGCACCACCTGCACACCCGCAGCTTTCAGCACTGGAGTCCAGGTTTTGGGATTGCCAGCTGACGTAAACACCACCTGCACCTTTTCCTCCAGGATAATGTCCATCAGTTTATCGATATCAGGATAGAGCAATGGCACGTTCACCCCAAACGGTTTATCGGTAGCTTGTTTACACTTCTGTATGTGTTCACGCAATACATCCGGGTACATGCTGCCCGCACCTATCAGCCCCAGTCCGCCTGCATTGCTAACGGCACTGGCTAAACGCCACCCGCTGGCCCATATCATTCCGGCCTGTACAATTGGGTATTGAATATTGAAGAGATTACAGATGCGGTTCATTGATATTTAGTTATTTTGTTATGTAGCTATATGACTATTCTTAAATGCAGCGAAGATGATATTATGTCAAAAATCAGAAGTTAATCTTCGCTGCATCTAAAAATAATAAAATAACCAAATAACAAAATCAACCCAGGTCTATTTCTGTGTTGTCACCGATGTTCAGGCTCTGGCTAAGCCCGCGGATATTGGCATCACTGCCGATAAGTGAAGATTTCAGCACCACTTCATACAGATTGCTGAAGGAGCCGATGATAGAATCTTTTACAATAGAATAATTGATAACAGTATTATCACCCACGGCTACATTGGGGCCGATAATAGAGTTTTTGATATTGCATCCCTCACCGATACTCACCGGCGGGATAATGATCGTATTCTCAAATGGCAGCACAGGATTGCTGGCCAGCTTATATTTCTTCAGCAGGATGGCATTGGTTTCAAGCAGTGTGTCTTTACGGCCGCAGTCAAACCAGTTGCTTACCTTGAATGCATTGAATTGCACGCCATGCTGCTCTATCATGCACTCCAGCGCATCGGTGAGCTGAAACTCATCGTGCGATTTTACCTGGTTATCAATATTGGTTTGCAGGCACTGATATAGCTGCTCGCTTTCCTTAATCTTGTAAAGCCCCACCAGTGCAAGATTGGACTTAGGTATCTGCGGTTTCTCCACCACCCGGATGATCTTTCCGTTTTCATCTACTTCTGCCACACCGAAGTTACGCGGATCATCCACTTTCTTCAGGCCCAGCACCGAGTAGGGGGAAGCAATTACTTCCTTGAAATCGCATTCACAGATAGTATCTCCCAGCACGATCAAAATCTCTTCGCCTGCCACCACATCACGGGTAAGCGCAATGGCATGGCCGGTTCCTTCACGACTATTCTGCTGTACAAAATGACAGGTCAGCTGTGGATACTTTTTTTCAACATAATGCTGAATCTTTTCACCCAGATAACCTACCACAAATACAAATTCCTTAATGCCAGCCTCAACCAGCTGATCCACGATGATACTGAGTATCGTGCGGCCTGCCAGAGGTATCAATGCTTTAGGTTGTGTATATGTATGTGGCCGTAGTTTAGTGCCTGCGCCGGCCACGGGTATAATTGCCTTCATTTAATTGTAGTTAGGAATGTGCATCCGAATGCCGCGAAAATAGCACAATTTTAAGTTTAAATCGAATTAATGGACGGAATTGCAATTGATACTTCTTTACTTTATTTTTGCACCAAATTTTTAGGTATCATGCAAAGAGACCAGCAAATATTTGATATAATCCGTCAGGAACTGGAGCGTCAACGCCACGGCATCGAATTGATCGCATCCGAAAACTTCACCAGCCTCCAGGTAATGCAGGCTATGGGCAATGTGATGACAAACAAATACGCAGAAGGGTATCCCGGCAAAAGATACTATGCAGGCTGCGAAATAGTTGATCAGAGCGAACAATTGGCTATTGACAGGGCTAAACAAATATTTGGTGCAGAATATGCCAACGTGCAGCCTCACTCCGGCGCACAGGCCAATGCTGCCGTAATGCTGGCCATCCTGCAACCCGGCGATAAAATCCTCGGCCTCGATCTCAGCATGGGCGGTCACCTTACCCATGGCTCCGCAGTAAACTACTCCGGAAAGCTCTACCAGCCACACTTCTACGGCGTTAACAGAGAAACCGGCCTCGTAGAATACGATAAAATGGAGGAAATAGCTAACCGCGAGAAACCAAAACTGATCGTATGCGGCGCCTCTGCTTACAGCCGCGACTGGGACTACAAACGCATCCGCGCTATTGCAGACCAGGTTGGCGCCTTTGTACTGGCCGACATCGCTCACCCCGCAGGTCTCATCGCCAAAGGATTGCTGAACTCTCCATTTGAACACTGCCACTTCGTAACTACTACCACGCATAAAACACTGCGCGGCCCCCGCGGTGGTATGATCCTCATGGGTAAAGACTTCGAAAATCCTTTCGGCCTCAAAACCCCGAAAGGCGAAACCCGCATGATGAGCTCCGTAATTGATACTTCTGTATTCCCTGGCATCCAGGGCGGTCCCCTCGAACACGTAATCGCTGCCAAAGCAATATCCTTCTTCGAAATCCTCACCGACGAATACGATGCCTACGCCAAACAGATCCTGAAAAATGCACAGTCTATGGCGAAACACTTCGTCGATAAAGGCTACCAGATCATCAGCGGCGGTACAGACAACCACCTCATGCTGATCGACCTCCGCAACAAAAATATTTCCGGCAAAAAAGCAGAACAGACCCTCGTTAAAGCCGATATCACCATCAACAAAAACATGGTGCCCTTCGACGACAAATCTGCTTTCATCACTTCCGGTATCCGCATTGGCGTTCCTGCTATCACCACCCGTGGCCTCAACGAAAACCATATGGGCCAGATCGTTGACTGGATCGACCAGGTGCTGATGGATGCAGACAACGAAGCACTCATCACCAAAATCAGGGGAGAAGTGAACGGCTTTATGCAGCAGTTCCCATTATACCCTGAACTGTAATGAGGATAGTTCCCTGATGATATATTGTTAGATTATTTTTTTATTAAGATAGAGAAGCTGCCCTACCGGCAGCTTCTCTTTTATACCTGCGGTAACGCATATATGAACATGAGGTTGTCGTGGCTCTTCTGGCGGATATGAAAAGTACCATCCATCCTATCTATAAATTCCCGGCAAGTAACCAACAAAAGTTTATCATCCTGTAGCAGATCCGGTGCCCGCAATACCGACTGTGGAGTCACAACAGGAAAACCTTCCACGATTACCCGTACCGTACCGGCCTCCTGTTGAGCCGTGATAGTAACAGTACCCTCATCTCTTATATGCAACAGCATTTCCTGCAATAGATTGTTGTTTACAAACTGCAACATTTCATGATTGGCCGCCACCGTAACCGCAATAGGCACGCTGAGAATTACCTGCACCTTCTTTTCATCAGCATCATACTGAATATATTGTATGGCGGTAGTCATCGTTCTTTTTATGTTGATGATTGCCGGGATATATACATAGCCTGAAAATTGCGACCTGATCCAGCGTAATATACCATCAAAGCTGTCGAGCGTTCTTTTGGAAGCCAGTTCAACACGACCGATGCTTCCCAGCATCCGGCTGCGATCATGCCTGCTCTTTTTCCAGGACGCCGCAATGTGGAGAATATCATTCAACGGAGAGCGAAAGTCATGCGCTATCAACAGCAGCAACCGGGTTTTGAATTCATCATTAAGCTGTAATCGTTTATTCTTATCTGTTATATCGGTATTAAGTACTACCAGTCTGCGGGCATAATTACGCATCGAAAAGTAAGACCAGGTATAGATGGCTGCAAAAACAATGAGCAACACAAGTATCACACCTATAAATATCAGTAGCAGCCGATGGCCTTCACGCTGTAACCCGCTCTCTATAATAGCCTGCCGCTGTAAATGATTCCGGATATACAATTCATTACGCTGTTGCTCTTTCAGAAAATAACTGAGGTAATCCACCACCGGCAATTTACCCACACCTGCCTGTGCAGATACTGTCAACGTTCTGATAGCATTACCGTAAATGCCAACCCGCCGCCAGTTTCCAGCCGCCAGATAATGCCGGTATAGCATACCCACATAAGTATCCATCTCATTATAATCGCCACCTTTCTTTGCCAATGCAAAAGCCTTCTCTGCATACGCAATGCTGTCAACAACATACCCCATGCGGGGCAGTTTTCTCGCGAAACAATAATATATCGACAATTCAATCTCTGGAAGATCTCTTCTGTGGGCCTCCTCTGCCAGTATATTCAGGTCTTTCTCCGTTTCAGCAAAAGACTGCGTCTTAATCTGCTTTAAAATATCAAATAACTTCACATAATACCATTCCTGCGTATACGGCGCCTTTGCGGTAAGCCCGCGCAGCCGCTCTAACGCCCATTTTACAGAGTCTCGCCGCGAAGTATTATTCCAGTTGTAGATAAGATAATTGCACAGATCAATATCGAGATCGCTGCGCTCAGGAAACCGGTCACTTAACCGCATCGACTCATGCCCATAATAATCAGCCATCTTTAGGTTGCCATCGTTCTTATAAGCCAGTGCCAGGTTGCCCAGGTCAATTGCCATCCCCGACGAATCTTTCAGTGCCTCATCAAGTTTCAGCGCCTCATAATTATAGATGATAGCCAGTTTATAGTTTCGTCTTACATTATGATAATTGGCAAAATTCGTATAGGCATAAGATTGACCTTCCTTATGATGCCTGCGCACTGATATTTCCAGGGCTTTCATAGCATACAGCAGGCAACTGTCGAGGTTACTGCGATGATAATAGAAGGAGATGTTATTAAGTATGATAGCATAACGGTTGCTGTCTTTTACAATCAGCAGGCTGTCCTTCCATTTCCGGATCTTATTCTCCTGTGCATTCACCTGCAAACTGCTGCCGGTAATCCACAACAGGACACAATAACGTATCACTACTTTATATGGAAGTCTTACTAAGTGTTGTCGCATGGTGTCCTTTTTTAATGGATGATAACCTCGCCGGCGGCAACGTATAAGATAATACAGCGCCTCCCTGCTGGCGATTGCCGCCATGCAGCCGCCCCTTCATTTTATCCATGAAATCTTTACAGATAATCAGCGCAAGACCAGCCCCTCTGTTTTCTCCCTTACCGGATTTACTCCTGCTGAATTCAAACAGGCAGGGTAATATATCAGCAGAAATACCAGGGCCTTCGTCAGCTACAGACAACATGAAGTCATCATCCTGCATCCCGGCAGTAATGATAATCGTTCCGCCTGACGGTGAGAATTTAATGGCATTGTGAATGAAATTGCGATGTATGAATTGCAGCATTTCATGATCCGCAAATACCGTAACAGAAGAAGGAATATCTACCTCCACCTGCAACTTTTTTTCATGGATGAAGCTTTCAAAATACTGCAACGTTTCTGTGATCATGATAGCAGGTGTACAAGGTTGCGGATCATAGCTAAAGCCGGAGAGCTGCGAATTAATCCACGTCAGGATATTATCGAATGTTTTGAGTGTATTACCGGTTGTAGACTCCACCTCCTGCATCCATTCAGCAGCCTCCTCAGTTGTCAGCATTTCTTCCTTGAGAAAAGTTGTTATGTTGATAATATTACTGAGCGGCGATCTGAAGTCGTGCGCAATCATAGACACTAGTTTGTTTTTGAAATCATCATGTCGTTGCAGGGTAATATTCTTTTCAGAAACCTCTTCATTTTTTACGGCCAGCAGCAGTGCATACCGTTGGTTCTTTTTATAGGATCGATAGAAATATATTCCCAACAGAGCCGTCAGCAGTATTATAATTACCAGGGCAACAATAAGATGCAGACGGTTGCTGTTTTCCAGTTGACTGCGTTGTAAAATAGCCTGCTGGGTATCATGACTAAGTTGCAGCGCATTAATATTATGCTGTTGAGTATAATAGGAGATATAATCCATCTCGCCATTGGATTTAACTGCATCATTTCTGTTGAATATATCCAGTAAGAGGCTGCTGTAACGGGCCGCAGTTGAAGGCTGTCCCTGTTTCATGTACCAGTCATAAAGTTGGATGGCATATGGCAGCATGAGTTCGCGGTAGCCGCCGGCTATTGCCAGATCAACCATTTGCGTGAGATAGTGAACAGAACGGCCTTTCTCCGGAACGTGGAGCGCCAGCAGACGGTACGCCTCCATAGCAGGATACCTGTAAGCACCCGCAGCAGCCTGGTTAATGACAGACGTCAGTTTATTCTCCCCTGCTGTTGCTGGCAATGATACCTGTGCCTCCAGGAGATCCAGCTGTAACAGGCTGGCAGTATCGCGGTAGCGGCTAAATATATTACGGGCTGTACGTATGGCCCAGGTGGCAGAGTCCTTTTTTTCAGCATCGTTGATGTTCACCATAGCATAGGAGGCTAACGTAATAGCATACACGGAATCATTCCACAACCCACGTGCCGTATATACGGCCTTGTCTATGTATTGAGCCGCCAGCACCGATTGCTTGGATTGCTGATAATAAACAGCCAGGCAAGCGTTAATCAGGCAGATCCCGGCATTATCATGTATCTCCTGAAAGGCTTTCAGTGCATCAAGATAATAACGCGCAGCCAGGTAATAATTGCTCCTGAGACTGTAATACCGGCCTAATGTGAGCCAGGCAACGGCTTTGCCACGCGTATATCCCAACATGGTGGCCGCCTGCTGGGCCTTGTTTACATAAACAAAAGAAGAATCCAGCTGCCGGTACAGGTAAGCAGTAGCAGTATGGTTCAACTTATCAACATAGCACAGACTGTCAGCCGGGTTGCGCTGCGCCTGCAATAAGCCAACACCCCACCACAACCATATCGCCATGGGAATACAATACCTTGTTGATCTACGGCAAAGCATCAATAATAACCTCATACGAATCTTTTATATCCGATCCTGTGATATGTGTCCTTTAGTATTTAGTTACGCAAAAAGGTTTTTCTTGTTAATGAGGCATTATAGAGTAAAACAGCTGTCAGGGTTAAGTATATACGCATCCGGGACCGTTGGAGTTTTCATGCCCGAAGAAAAGTTTGGCCGTTTGAAAAAAACAGCTACCTTTACAGTGTACTAGTTAAGTAGTACACTAAAACACACCTTATGATTAACATCCAATCCCTGAAATTCAGCTATCGGAAAAACAAGCCCCTCTTTGATGGCCTGAACCTTCAGTTGCATGCCGGCCACATCTATGGCTTACTGGGGAAGAACGGCGCCGGGAAGTCGACACTCCTGAAACAAATCTCCGGCCTGCTGTTTCCCGATGGCGGCTCCTGCGAGATAATGGGCTATCCCTCCTATAAAAGGCTGCCGGCCGTTCTCCGTGAGATATTCCTGGTACCGGAAGAATTCTACCTGCCAAAGGTGACTGTAAGCAAATATGTATCGCTCTATTCTCCCTTTTACCCATCCTTCGATGAGCAGGCATTCTATTCCTACCTCAAGGAATTCGACATCCCACAGGGGCAGCAGCTTACCAGCATGTCGTACGGACAAAAGAAAAAAGTGCTCATCAGCTTTGCACTCGCCACCAACACCAAAGTACTGATCATGGACGAGCCCACCAACGGCCTCGATATTCCGTCCAAGAGCCAGTTTCGCAAAGTGATAGCCGCAGCGGTAAGCGAAGAAAAATGCATCGTGATCTCCACGCACCAGGTGAGAGACCTCGACAATCTCATCGACAGCATCGTAATCATCGATGATCACAAAATCATCTTCAACCAGGAAGTAGGCACAGTAACGGATAAACTGAGTTTCAGACAGCTCAGCCAGCTGGACGACCGCCAGCATATCCTGTACTCCGATAGTTCTCTCCGCGGCCACGCTGTCGTAATGAAAAACATACACAACGAACAGAGCAAAATAGACATGGAACTACTGTTCAACGCCGTACTCTCCAACCGCCAACCTATTCAGGAACTTTTTAACTGACCCGTATGCAAGCCAATAATATATTTGATCCCCAGAGATTTGGATTTTATCTCAGGAAGCACCTCAGCGAATCCATCCGGTTTTATCTGCTCAGCACACTCGCTATCACAGCGTTACTGGCCTTTGTCCCCGCAACTATGCAGATCAAGGGCAACGAGGGAGGATCGCTCAATCAACTTGTCCCCTTTTACTATATCGGTCTTTTTGTAGTTGGACTGATGTTTACCGCCAGATCCTTCAGTGAACTGGGACATAAAGAAAAAGGAGTAGACTTCTTGATGCTACCGGCGTCACAGTTTGAGAAATACCTCACAGCACTGTTGATCACTTCCGTAGGCTTCCTGGCAGTCTATCACGTATGCGCTTATACGGCATTCTGGTTGGTGGATACCCTCCGTTACTCATTACATGGTACCCATATCATTAAGGACTGGAGCTTCTTCTCAACAAAAGACGGGCATATCTATTTGTATTATGCGTTCATATTCCAACACGCTATGTTCCTGCTGGGAGCCACTTTTTTCCACAAGTACGGCTATATAAAAACCACGCTGGCAATACCGGTTGTATTTATCCTTCTGGCGCTTATCAATGTACTGTTTGCCAACATCCTGTTTGGCAGCCATTTGTGGAATCACGGCGCGGCAGTGCCTTTCGTGTTGGTAAACGTCAACAACCAGCTGCAGGGAGGTACGGTATACCTTATCCCTGAAAGCATGCAGCACGTCTATATTTTCGCCGCCAAATACCTGCTGGCTCCCATCATATGGGTACTTGCCTACTTCCGTTTAAAGGATAAGGAAATTTAAAACTTGATGAGATGGAATTTAAAGAATCACAAGCCATATATCTGCAGATTGCAGACTACATATGCGACCAGGTGCTATTGCACAATTGGAAAGCGGAAGAACGCATTCCCTCTGTGCGGGAGCTGGCGGTCCAGCTGGAAGTAAATCCCAACACGGTGATGCGCACCTGTGAGTTGCTACAGCAACAGGAGATCATCTACAATAAAAGAGGGATCGGCTACTTCATCAGCCCTGATGCAACAAAGAAGATCAAGCTGTTCCGCAAGGATGCTTTCATCAGCAACGAACTGCCCCGCTTCTTCCGCAACATCTACCTGCTCGACATCGAGCTGGATGAGTTGAAACCCCATTTTGAAAAATATAAAAAATCAAACTTCAGATAACATGAAAACAGGTAATAAATTATTATTGGGCTTCGCTGGTCTGCTCGTGTTATTGATGCTGTTCACCAATATCGTACTGCGCGCCAACTTTAGCAAAGGCATCACCAATACACAGAACCATAGAGACAACGCACAACAGATGCAAACCCTGGAAGTGTCTGCGTTTAAGGCACTGGTACTGGTCGATGATCACCTGCTGGAAAGCAGCAGCGCCATCAGCGACGGCGCCACCACCTGGGTAGAGGTCCACAAGGACAATAAATTCACCCTGTCGCGCCTGGCCAACGCAAAGGTGGCCACCCGCCAGAACGGTGACACCCTCTTCGTCAACATCAATAGCAACGGGCAGCTCTCCATCGGATGCCCCTCGCTCGAAAGCATCCGTAGTGAATACTGCAACCTGAACCTGCATGATATTACATCGCCCTCCCTACGCATAGACATGAGCCCTGCTACAGAAGCAAATATCGATGATATTAAAGTGGGCTCATTCACCTACAAGGGCGGTGCACTCAACAAGATTTATATAGATGGAGGAAGCAAAATTGATTCATTGCACCTGCAGCTTGGCAAAAGCGGAACGCTGAACTGGCAAGCACCCTATAAATACGGCGAAATGTCATTGGATAGCCTTCGTGAAATATGGATCGCTCCGGAAGTTATGTCGAAAGTTAAACTCATAAAATAGTTAGAAGTACGTTTTTACAAAACCATTGTACGTTCTCCAATAGAATCACTATAAGTATAATAAAATAGGTCCTGATGTCTATCAGGACCTATTTTATTATACTTACATTCTGCGTTAATTAATCAGCGCAGAATAACGCTATTCACACAGTAACAAGTAATTATAGGCAATATTCTTCACTTGAATAGAAAAAGAACAATGGCCTACTTAGCATGAAAATCAATCTTTGTCTTCCATCTCTCTATTATTGTCTACTTTAAACTTGGCATTATCTCTCAAGGAATTCTAGGTCAAAAAAATACTTATCAGAATCCTTGGATTCTAAGTAAATATTTATCTCTCCCTGATTTAATAATAGAAAAGATAATGTTGATTTATCTTTATGAATTATAGAGCTAATAAGTCGTCTTTCTTTTCCATCTTCTGTTTTGTGATTATAGACTAAATAACAAGCATTAATTGCAATATTTTCCATCCGCTTCTTACCACTCAAAGCATCAAGCATCCTAATTTCCAAAGCTCCCCCTTGCTCAACCTCCTCGGTATAATTCACAGGGCTTATTTCGATATTTTCTGTATTCACCTTTATACATTCTCCAGTCTCTTTCAGATCACTAGGCACTTCTCTTTTCTGTTTAAAAAGAATTCTTTTGAAACGCTCAAGCATAATTTATTTTTTATAATGTTCAACCTTAATCTCCTTCCCCAAAGTATCATAAAAATGCCAATCATTAGATTTTATACCGTTAGTATAGTGTTCTATAACGGATAGTTTACCATTGTTGTGGTAAACTCGAAATTCGCCATTCTTCTCATCTCCCACAAAGTTGCCCTCTGAAGCCAGCGCACCATTATCAAAATAAGTTGACCATTTACCTACTTTTTTGCCGTTCTGAAAATAACTTTCTGCTTGAAGTTGCCCATTCTCCCAATAATATCGCAGCATCTTTCTTGACGTATCTGATTTAGATATATAAATCTCATAGCTGTTATCTCGTATTGTATCACCTGTACTCGAGATAATATTCACTTTTTTGTAATCATCAATTTTGCCCCTCTGTGTTTTCAGAGGATTACACGCACATAAAAATAAAATTAATAGTAAATATCTCGTTATAGATATTCCATGTAATTCACTCAACATATATATAATTTCTATTTAATTGGAACTATTGAAAAATCAGTTATTCTTCCCTTACTACTACCATTGTATAATATCAAATATGTATATTTTTTCACCTCTGTATTGGGCGGTGAATCTGGATATTTATTAAAGCGTGTAAGTTGCCGTTTATTCAAGTCCAATCCATTACTTACTAAGGAGGGTAATTGATCCGCTGTAATATAGCCACCTTGAATACCGCTTCTTTTACCCACTGATGAATTTAGCATTCTGGCTATATCTTTATATCCTTGCTTAAAAGCAGCCTCAATGATAAACTTATCAGTTTCCCCTACGTATTGATCCACTATAGTTTGAGTAACACTTCCTATAAATGGAATTTCTAAATCAGCATTAGAACCTTGAGTTGTATTTTGTGCCATCTTTAACAAATCATTCGCTGTGATTGCGAAATCTAAAAGGCTGGCCAATTTATTAATTAAAAACGCTTTTAAAAGTACCGCATCTGTAGCTCTGGTATTATGGCCAAAAGGAATCATTAAGTTATATTTAAGAACATGTTCAGATCGATCCTTTACCAAGGTAACCATCTCGCCGTAAGGGACTTCAGGAGTTGTTTGATTATCTGTTGCTATAGAAGAGCCATTTTTATTTTGAATTTTCTTTTTCTGTTTATCCTGAAAACCAGAACGCAATTGATAAAACATGTCAATTGCATCTTCTCCTGTATACCTTGTTCCTCCAACTACATCCTCTACAGCCATGCCGTCTGGGTCAATAAATTTTAATGGATTATTATATGCGTAATTATATGGAGTTTGCCTTCTGTTTAATTCAAGTAATGGATCTATTACATGCCATCTCCCAATCTGCGCATCATACATCCTCGCTCCATAATCATACCACTCCAACCCACTACCATCTCCAAACTCTTTATTCTGCAACTCTTTCCCATTATACTTGAAACGGTTCTCCGGATACTTCCTCCCCATAAACGCATTATAACTAATCCCCGCCATCGTCAGCCCAAACGGATAATAATGCGTCTCCTCTATCACGGTTCCGGTTGCCTGGGTTATGATCACATTATCAAAGAACACATCCTGCGGGGTTTCGTTGCTGGCATAAACGTAAAGGAAGCCGCTCTTTTTGATAGGCATCTTATCTACAGCCAGTGTTTGCAGCTGATCTGGTTCTCCTTTTACCTGTCTGACGCCGCTGTTTTCCTCTACTAATTTAAACTGATCGTCGAACAAAGCAAAATTCAGATAGGCTTTTGGCTTATCTGGTTGATTCTGATTAGGATCTTTCTCTTTCAACTTCCTGTAGTCATTATTATAGAAGTTGGTATTAAATGGAGTCTGGTTATTCACACTGCCGGCGCCATGATCTCCCGCTGCGGTATTATTGCCTCCAAAAGCCTGTAGCAGATCGGCTACCATATTCTCCGCGGTGGTTTCTGAAGGTTGCTTGTCTTTTGGCCCCTGCGATTTATAAAATGCTTTGGCGCCGATCTGGATGGTATCTCCGGCCATTACCCGCAACACCAGGGAAGGGCCTATCTTCTTACCACCTTCTTTCGCGCTCAGTTTAGCAACGGCTTCATTCTTTGCAGTGCTGTTATCATCGGGATAGCCAACAGGCTTGGGAGCACGGGTAGCGTCTATATTGCTGAATAATGCATTTTCCTTTGCCGCAGCAGGAGCTTCCATCGTAGCGGCATAGGTAGAGGTTTCATTTTTCTCCGTTAGTACCATACGCACGTTACCCAGGTGATCTTTCACGAAGTAATCATAAACATATTCAGGGGCTACTCCGGTTTTATATATCAGCCGTACGCGGCCTTCTTCATGCCCCAGGAATTGTAGGGTGTCATTCTGATACACCATACCGCCGGCATAGGTAGTAATAGTGGTTTTAGCAGGTGTAACCGTATTATCAGTTACCGTCTTCTGCAATTTGTTACCGGTAGCATCATACAGGTAGTCAATGGTTCCTTTATCGGAAATAATCTTTGCAGGAAGATTAAGGTGATTATACGCAATCGTTCTGATTGATTTATTCAAATCCCTATTCAGATTCCCATTCCTGTCATAATCATAATCATTGCCACTGGTGTTCCCATCTTTGAAGTCGCCTAATGGTGCTGTAAAGAAACTATTATCGGTTACGGCCTGCAACTGATTACTATTAGGCTTGTAATTATAAGTCAGTCTGTCCATAGGGGTGGCGGCAGTACCATTCATACCATCCTGCGACATCCAGGTAATATTACCGTTCGCATCATAGGAGAGCCCGTTCACATTGAAGTTCATCTCTGCGTTTGACCATTGGCCGGTGGAGCTGCGCTGGGAAAAATCCCCTTTCGCAAGACGGTTAGCTTTATCATAGGCATAACCATAGGCACGCTGCGTTTTATCATTCCAGCCTTTCCAGCGGATACCGGCGATATTACCATTGAATGCATTCTCCCTAAACCCATAATCGTAATTCAGTTCCTGGCCGAAGTGAGAAATATTGTTTCCGTTGTTCAGGTAATCCTTACTGATACTTTTGAGCCAGCCGCGAATATTATACTCATATGATAACTGCTCAATAGCCGTACCACCAGGCTGTACGCCCAGTGTTTTGGTTTTCAGCTGTCCCAGTTCATCGTAATCATTGGCGGCAATCGTTCTCTCCAGGGCAATGTTATCGTTAATCCGCTTCCTTACACTGGTGAGTCTTCCGGCTGCATCATAATTCATAACAGTCAATACTGCATTCCAGGGGGCTAACCCGCTCCGCGGATTACTATGACGCAGGTAAGTACTGAGCACCTTCCCGCTAAAATCATACATCGTAGTCAATGTGTCTTTACCACCTGTAGCATTATTACCGATCACCTGTATAGGGCGGCCTTTATCATTATAATAAGTAGTGGCGGTGAGCCATTGGTCTGTTCCCAATACTCTTACTTTGGTACCGGTGACCATCCCCATCGTCAGGTTGCTGGTAGCTGTCAATGGCTCAGCATAAGGGTTGTCTCCAGCCTGCGGCGCATTGAAGACATTAGACGCCGCTGCATGTACGCCATCATAATTATACCCGTCATAAAAAGTATACGTCAAAGGTGTAAGACTTTGTTGTGGAATGCCAGGAGGTGGATTGGAAACAGGTATATTAACTGTTCCTCCCAACAATGCAGGGTCAATGAAGGCATCTCTGTCATTAGCTCCGGTATCAAAGCCATCTACCATATCAACAGTATTTGTAGCCACATAGGTGCTGCGGTCATCTACTGCAACTACAAGATCTCTGATACCAGGATACTGATAAGATGTGCTGCCATCAGATAGTGCACTGTTCATAGCCGATTGCAGTGTTTCCCTGGAGGCATCTGAATTATACAAGGCTGTTTCTACTGGTCTGTTCAGGTTATCATAAAAAGTCACCAGCCAGTTACTCCCATATGGAGGCCGCATATTGCCATCGCGGGTGAATACGAGCCTGTCGCGTACGTCATACACCATCTCCACAGAATCAGCGTCAGGCACCTTTTTCATGATCATGCGATTACGCCCGTCATAACGATACTGAAAACACAGGCCGTAAGCCACATTCGTAACATCCCAGGTACTAGTGATTTTCTCCACCGCCAGGGGAGGAATAACAAATCGTAAGTTATTCAGATCGTCATAGATATAGTAAGTACATAACCATCCCATATGTGCGGTACCTGGCTGGTCACCGAACTGCACTTTTTTAAGGATCATGTGCCCCTCCTTATCGGTAAACTCCACTATCTGATTTCCTGCTTCATCGGTAGTGATATTTTTGTAAAGCTGCGCGGGATCATATGTTCCAGGAGAGACAACTGAATTACCGGAAACATTCCACGATCTAACCGAATCCTCCCGTGTATTAACCAGGTATTGCCTTTTTACAGGGCGGTTACCATACGACTTTGCCCAGCTATTGCCTGGGGCATACGTACTTAATACTCTGTTAAGCGGAGATGCTTCATAATCGGTCTGACTGTAATAATAGCCTTCCCCACCAATACCAGGATTGAGCGTAGTGTCCTGGTAAAAGTTTCTCTGGGTATTAAAGGGATCTGTCTTGAATTTTCCATCCCCCGCCGGATGTACATAAGGCAGGTATTTATATTGTTCCCTTCCAAATTCATCGTAAATGATCGGCACAACCATGTCATTACCGTTTGTGCTGATCCCTTTACTCACCGTTTGTAACGGACGTCCCAGGCCATCAAAGTATTGAGTGGTCTGTTTCACATCCCTGACATTCGCGGCACCGTTTACTGCATTGGGATCACTGGTAGGCATGGAAGGCTCCCAGCTGCGGATATAGTTAATGGTAGGTGCTGTGTATCCCGTAGGAGCAGCTGGTGCTGCTACGGGCACGCGGGGGGCGATAATGGGCGTGTTCTGTGTGAATCCGGCTTTAGACCCAAGCACTAGTAATAACAAGCCAATATATTTCTTATAGGAATAAGAAGTCTTCATGATTAATTAATTCGGGTAATAATGAATGAAATTATTGGCCAACTCCTATCTGGTACTGGTAATCCAATTTCTTCAGCACTTTGCCATCCTGATCCTTTACCAAAACAAGCCGTCCCTGCAGATCATAGATATAATAACTGATCTGATTCTTTTCATCACATCCGGCAGACAATCCGATTAAAGGATTATAGGTAAATGTCTGCATACTGGCATCTGCAGGGTAAAATCTCAATTCATCTATCAAACCGGTTCCGGATATTCTAACCTCTGATACCCCTGATATTTTATGCTCATAACAAGTCCAGCCATTATAGCTTCGGCCTTTCACCGGGTAGCCGTTCTGAGTTCCTGCGATGCCAAATGGCGTTGCATTCTTCGTCCAGTAAGAAACAACATAAGTCTTTGCAGTATTACAACTTCTGCTGATTACACCACCCTGAATATTATAACATTTACTACCTGTTGGCGAACTTTCATCAGCTAATGGAGCACCAGCGAAAGACCAGTTTCCTGCATTTTCCGCTTCAAAACTTGTATAGGCAATATCATCATAGCCAGCATTATCTACTTTAGCAACAGGCAGCGCTTTATTGTAGTTCCAGATAAAAGCTTCTTTTTGCTTCCCGTTTTTGAAGTTTTGTTCCAGCACGTTATACTTTTCATCGTATCGTATTCCATTCACTTCTGTTTTATACAAATTACTCTTAACAAGCTGGCCATTAATGATGTCAGAGCCTGCAAATTGTAAGGTCGGTACATTTATATCCAGGTACTGTACAGAATCCACATAAGGGAATTGTGAATTAAAATACCGGAATACACCTTGCGTTACCAAAGAGTCCTGGCTCCCGTTCTTCTTTACAAGGCGATATATTTCCACAGGATCATTGCTGATATTCTTTCTGGCAAGTGTCGTGATACCTTTTCCGCTTGCATCAGTAATACTGGCTGTGTCATAATCCAGCGGATACTTATACTTAGTGATATTAACTCCGGCAGATGTGCTGGCCTCAATCCTGACAGGATTATAATGACGGGAATTGTTATAAAAGTATCTGGTAGTTGTAACAAGAGAATCATTAATACTATTATCAGGGAACATTACTTTCTCTTCTTTCAACAACCAGGATTTACCTGTATTAAAATAATATGGTAATATTGAAAAGTTGATTTCATACGTTCCATCCGTTGGACTATTCGTAGGTATATGCCCTCCAGGTCCAACTCTGATGATACTAGTGATTCCGATTGAAGACCCCATCACGCTGCTCTGCTCATCAATATCTTCATTGAAGTATTCTTTATTCTCTTTTGCCTGAATGATAAAGTTATTATCATTAAATTTTGCAGTGGCAGATGTTTTGAGCTGGCCATTTTTCCAGTCACGGTAAATAAATGGTGTAAAGGGGTACTGATCAAATCCTTTGGCAAAAGGAGAATTACTAAAATAGTATCTGGTATAACCATTCTTTCCGATCGCGTCATCCATTACCTGTACATTGTTATAAGCAGTTGCACCTCCCTGAAAAACACCCAGCGGAAGAACGCTTCCCGCTGTTTGAGTAATATTATCGCATAAAGCCCAGGGTGTCAATGAAGATTCATCACGATACGTCAGATATTTTGTTTGATATTCATATTTCGGAGGATTCACAGGCATACCACTTGAAAACTGAGGCCGGTCAAAGCTATTGTAAGAATAACTTTTGGAAGCAATGACCCTCCCTGTGATGGTATCCTGGTAGCTTGTTATGTTTTTAATCCTCAGTCCCCCTACTTGTTGATTATAAATAGTATCAACTTCCGAGGCCGTGTACCACGAGAAAGTGAGGTAATAAGGGTCCGTATTATCTGAATTCGTTTTAATCTCTACAGTATAAGTTCCCGGTGGAACATTTAGCTGCGCTTCGCCTTCTGTTTTGGATTTACCAGTATAATTTCTGGTATCTCCTGTAGGATTCGTCAATCGTACATATTCATCCCCTGATACAGCCGGCGCATTCCATCTGGCAAGTATTCTGTATGCTCCGGATGGAATAATGAAGGTTCCGGTGACCGTCTCCCCGGGAAGGGATAAAATTCTCCTTGTCACACCTGGCTGTACGACTCTGACCTTACCTTCAACTTTACAATCATTCTGCTCATACATAAATGTTGTCTTCCCTCCGGTCGGATAGATGATTCCGTTTAATACCCCCACTTGGCTGAAGACAGGACCAACGTCTCTGTTAGCCCCCTCTGTAAAACCCGATTCAGGATTCTTAGGCAATAATGTACTATTGTCATCTCTTCCGTTATAGTAACCCCAATGATCCTGACCGAAGGAAAGACGATGAGGCATACGGGTGCTCTCGTTATAGCGGAATTTATAGGGTGGTAACCCTTCTTCCTGGATACCCGTTAATTTTAATCTATAATCATCAGCCGAAGGATTGATAGTATTTCCTGTAGAGAAGTAATCATAAGACAACATATATCTCTTCAACAATTGATTGCCGTAATACACTTCAACCCCTTTTAGTGCATTATCCCCGGAAAGATCTTTCCTTCCAGCGGCATCATATGCAAAGCGAATTAGATGCCCTCGCGTCGAAGATATTTCTGTGACCCGGCAATAGTTCATCTGAACAGCGCTCAGACCTTTGCAGGGCGGCGCTGCATAACATGCTCCATCCGGAGAGGGAAGTGCAGCTCTCCTTTCTGTCCACTGGTTTGAATAATTGCCATAGGCCACATCATATTTATAATTTACAGTATCATTATTCCTTGTTACAATCTTACTCAGATAATAGCTATAGGAGTATGACGGCAACGAGTAGTATTGAAACCAATATTTAAACACGGGATGGGAAGGACTAACCCCTCCACACCCGTCAGAAATACCGGGAACTGTCTCCGTTTTGGATATATTTGAATAAATATATTGGTTCCCATTGTCATCCGTCAGTGTAAATGCTGAGGCTTCATTTGTTTCTCGTTTAAAGCCCACTTTTATATTCTTCTTAGGCATTAAAAAAGCTTGCCCCTTCTGATTAAAGTAAAACTT
>NZ_DATLKJ010000206.1:0-22327 GCF_035538455.1 Chitinophaga sp. | reverse complement strand
AGATAGCTGACACCTTATACATTTCAGAGTACACAGTAAAGAAACACGTGCAGAATATCTTTGAGAAGTTGCAGGTGACCAATAAAGCCCAGCTGGTGTACAAGCTGCAGGGCGGCCATCCCGGATAAATTTTCTCGCAGAGTCGCAAAGAAAGCAAAGAGCGCAAAAGATATTTTAAGTTTGCCAAGAACTATTTTATAGTCCGTAAATATTGTGGATACTACTAAACAATCTTATTTAACTTAAAATATCTTTTGCGCTCTTTGCTTTCTTTGCAACTCTGCGAGCAATTAGAATCTCCACTCGCGGATATGCGCATCTCTGTGCTCTTTCCGCACAATAGCATCAAACTGTGGCAGCAGCTCTTTGCGGCTGTCTGCCACATTATGCTCTTCCGCCATATCTGTTTCCAGGTTATACAGTTCCCAGGGAGCCTGTTTGTTTTTTCTGAGATCATTTTTGATGGCCTTCCATTTACCCATACGTATTGCAATGGCGCCGCCTTTCTCCGGATATTCGAAGTAGAGATATGGCCTGGACGCCTGCTTCTCCGGATGGCCGGTTATTTCAGGTAGCAGGGAGATCCCATCATTCGCGGGTGCATTGATATTGGCAATAGCTGCAAAAGTTGCCATCAGATCATATTGCGCTGAGACAAGCCCTGATGTATACCCTGCCGGTATCTTACCAGGCCATCGTGCGATGAATGGTTCCCGGATGCCGCCTTCATAAAGATCCATTTTAAAACCACGCAGTCCGCCGTTACTATTGAAGAACGCGGCATCCACGCCACCGTTGAAGGTGGCGCCGTTATCACTGGAGAAGAGGATAATCGTGTTGCTGTCCAGTCCCATTTTCTTCACGAGGTTCATAATGATACCCACCTGTGAATCGAGATAGGTAATCATGGCTGCATAGGCCGAGAGCGGATACTTATGCGGTGTATATCCCTGCTGGCCGTAGTAGGGCTTTTCATGGAATTGTCCTATATATTGTTGCACAGCGCTGTCAGGTACCTGCAACGACATATGTGGTATAGTGTAAGGAAGATAGAGGAAGAAGGGCGTCTGCTGATGCGCGCTGATGAAGTTCACCGCTTTGTTGGTCATATGGTCTACTGCGTAGTCTTTCCCCTTACCAAAGTCGAAATCTGCGTCAGTAGCAGTTTCTGGCTTGAGTTGTTTATGTACAAATCTCTCGGGATTGTGAAGCGAATCTGCGTGTCCGTTTTCCCAGAGATGGGTAGGGTAGTAGTTGTGTGCCTGTTTTTGATCGAGGTACCCATAAAAATAATCGAAGCCTTGCGACTGTGGATCGCCGGTAGTATTTGGCATACCGAGCCCCCATTTGCCGATAGCGGCGGTGATGTAACCTGCCTTTTGTAGCATGTGACCCACTGTAGCAGCACCTTCCGGTAAAGGCATTTGCCCGCCTTCTGATGAATCTGCAAAACCGCCCAGTTCATAGTTACCGCGGATATATGAGTGGCCGCCATGCCGGCCGGTAAGCATCATGCAGCGTGCAGGTGCGCATACAGGTGTACTGGTATAAAATTGTGTGAAACGAACCCCTTCTTTAGCAAGCCTGTCAAGGTTCGGTGTTTTTATTTTCTGTTGACCATAAGGGCCTGTTTCTGCGTATCCCAGGTCGTCAGCATAAATAAAAATGATATTCGGTTTCTTGTCAGTAGTACGCTTGCTATGCTGTGCCAGCATCGTAACAGTGGGGAGTATCCCTGCCAACAGCAGCAGGACGGCTTTCCGGATCATAATCGTGCATTTGTTGATGCCCTGAAAATAAACACCTAGCATAACATATCCAATAGCGCTAAGCACGATTGCGCAAGCGTTTGCGCAGACGCATGAAAAAATAGTGCAGTAAATATTTGGAAAATTAATGCAACTTCTTACCTTTGCGCTCCCTGACACAATATCAGATGCCCAGATGGCGAAATTGGTAGACGCACTGTGTTCAGGTCGCAGCGCCTGCAAGGGTGTGCTGGTTCGAATCCAGTTCTGGGCACTAAAGTGGACAAATCGAGATTATCTTCGGTTTGTCCATTTTTATTTTGGAGCAAACCCTTATCCATATTATATATTAGCTCAACAGCTTCGTTCAGTCGACCGGTTCGATATTTGAATCCGTCAAAAATGAGTTTTTCAGGGAAAATCGAACCAATGATCTCACGTTTCTTTTTTACATCTCCGTCTGCATATAATTGGTCAAGTTGAACCAAAGACGTTACAGCCTTATCCAATAGGGTTTTGGATTTGCAACAAAAAAAAAGACAAATTATTAAGCTGCTTGTTTAAAAATAGATTTACCAAATTCTTCAGGAGTTAAATATCCCAGTATTGAATGTTTTCGCTGTCTGTTGTACCATATTTCGATGAACTCAAATAATTCTCTTTTTGCGATCTCAATAGAGCCATATACAGTATTATAACCAGTTTCCGATTTAAGGATCTTGAAGAAATTTTCCATTACAGCATTATCCCAACAATTTCCCTTTCTACTCATACTTTGCTGTACCGGGATGCCTTTAAGTAATTTCCGGAACTCATGACTGCATACTGTACGCCTCTGTCGGAATGGAAGACCATATCTTTAACCACCGATCTATTCCTGATAGCCATTTGCCATGCGGTAACAATTGTTTCTGTGGCTGTCATACCCGTACTCATAGACCATCCAATGATTTTCCTGTCAAACAGATCCATGATCGCTGTAAGGTAAAGCCACCCTCCTTCAGTTCTTATATAAGTCAAATCCGATACCCACTTTGCAGAAGGCTGATTGGCTGTAAACTCCCGATTGAGGATATTAGCAGATACTTCCAGATGATGATTGGAATCTGTCGTACGTACTTTAAACTTACCTGTTATAATGCTGCGAAGACCTTTCTTTTTCATTATCCTGGCAACCCTCGGTCTGGATACATACAATCCTAGGGAGTTAAGTTCCTTCGCAATTTTAGGACTACCATACCGACCTTTGCTTTGGTGATAGATTCTTTCAATTTCTTTACAGATCAACTCATTTTTTATGGCAAGTGGTGATGGCTTTCTTCTAAGCCTGGCATAATAACCACTATGGCTTACTTTGAACACCTTACACATCTTCTCGGGCACAAAATTCTGCCTGATGGTCCTTTATGAACCTGAATATTTGTTGTCGTCCCTGGAGAAGATGCTCACCGCCTTTTTTAGGATGCGGTTCTCCATCTCTGACTCCTGAAGGGCTTTTTTGAGTCGCTGGATTTCTTTCTGTTCTGGCGTCAGATCTTGTTTCCCATTGCCAGGAAAACTACGAGTGCCTTGCTCATCGTGCTCTCTGGCCCATCGACGAACCATATCAACTCCAATACCTAATTCTTTAGCTACTGTCCCTGCTGGCTTCCCGGTACGGTACAGCTCTACTGCCATCAGTTTGAAGGCTTTATCGTAGCTCTTTCTTTCTCGTTTACTCATTATTAGCAAAGTTAAGAAAAGAGCTTAACTACATGTCCTCACAAATGTAGCAGTTCCAAACCTCAATATCTTTCTATGAGAAAACTATACTACGCGATTTTTGCGCTGCTATTTTTGTTTGTAAACTCCTGCAGAGACCATGATTCCTTTTCTGCTCTTGAACCTGGAATAAGATCTCTCTTAATTTGACGTTATTCTTTTAGAATAAATTTTCTTACCACCTTATATCCATTATCACTAGATATCTCAAGTAAATATAGACCTGGTAGCATTGTAGGAGATAGATGGAGAACCTCAGAATTTAGAATCCCGGTTTGATGAATTATTCCATTCATACCGATGACTCTTATCCGTAGCGGAGCCTTTAACATTATTCTTTGAACACCGTTGAATCTCAAAAAGCCTCTGGCCGGGATCGGATATATTTCAACTAAATTCAATAAAGTCTGTATATCATCTGTGCTCCCTAAGTCTCTATTTGAATTTATTGCTCTCCGGAAGCTCCCAGAAACAAATACGGTAACTGGTATTCGTATAACGTTGTCACAATTTAATTTGTTAGTTACATAGTAGACAGTTGTAATAGCTGGAGATACCTTATACTGATTTCCTGTAAATAATAAAGTGCCATTTTGCGGAGCATCATACCATACTGCGAGGTGTGGGGGTGTTGTGAGTGCCGACATTATAACACTATCACCCCGTTGGATGTAGAAAGAATCCACAGGTACTACTGGAAGCGCGCCTGCTCCGGCTTGGGCAAAAACACCATTTGCCGTGTCCGATACGCATCCCGTAATTGAATCTACCGCCTGGATATATGTTTCGACATTATGAGCTCCTATTGATGGTATGAGTGGTACATTTATCTGATTTCCATGAACAATAAATGTCGTATCATAGGAAGGTATCGAACCTGCTAGTACATATTTGACCCTGGCGTTATAGTATTTCCCGCTTGTGTGATTAGTAACGATAAAGGTAACGCGACAGTTAACACCCCCTGGCAAGACATAGGCCGGTTTGGGGGGCTGGGGTATTGTATTTACAGTAACTGGTACCCGGTCCGGATTTTCGCAAACTAATTTTGTTGTCACATAGTACACCATTGTGTCCGTTGGCGCTACTTTGAAAGGTGATCCCACATGTAGAAGCCGCCCGCCATGGAGAGAACTATACCATAGTAATTGGTAAGCTGGTAAAAAAGCATCAGCATATATATTGATACTGTCTCTCTCACATATTTGGTAAACACTTTGTGGAACCGTGGCTGGCCGGTCTGTAGATCCTTGGACGAATGATAAGATTGAAGTGTCCGATACACATCCGCTTACTGAATCGACGGCCTGTACATATGAGGTTACTGTTTTTGAACCAATACTTCTGACTACGGGAAAATAAACTTTAGGTCCATGTGAAACATAAGTAGTGTCATACAAACCCGTTGGAAGTGTCGATTTTAATCTTACATTATAATATACTCCTGGTTGATAGTTGCTTATCGTTGCCATGACATCACAGTTTATCCCGGGAGGAATCGAGTAAGTTGGCGCTGGAACTATCACCTTACTCTTATATGCATAATAGATTCTTAAACTTCCAAGTAAACCCAATAGACTGCTATTAACGCTAATTTTTACTGCATTATAAGCATTTAATGGTCTTAGTATAATATCTGCTTTCGTACCATCACTTAGTAGCCTGATTGGAGTTGAACTCACCACTCTCAAATCATTATTCGACACATTGTTATTAAACGTTTCAATTGTAACAGCATCAAATATACTTAAAGAGATGATTGTAGCTCCATTTCCTATTCTAACTACTAGACTGTCGCAGGGAGCATTACTAACATATGGAAAATTCAAGGTCTGAGAAACCTTTACTCCCAGGATACCTGCAATGAGGTTAAATGTGGAATAATTATTTAAGTTTGAATCAACGGCATTTCCGGGATCGGAAACACTACATAGTAAACAGATACCGTTTATACTTGTACTTTGCGAATTAGCAAACACCCTTTGAGCACATATCTTTATGTTTGTACAAAGAAGAAGAAGAAGTAAAATACCATTGAGTATATTTCTACATTTCATATGGCTACATTAATAGTTAAACAAAATATTTTTCCGATTACTTCCAACTCATATTATGGTTCAGGTAAATTGGAGGTTTATGAGTGATATTCTATCCGAAAAATTATGAATTTCATAGATGAATAACTTCAATTTATCGGCTGTAACTCCCGCCTCTAATAAAATTACGGTTTGGGAAGGAAATGCAATGACAGTACTTTAAAAGTCCTCCATTAGATCGTTATGGTCAAAAAAATAGAATACCCACTCCCCTTAATAAGTATAAAACATGAAGACCGGTCGGTTAAAGAAATTAAGTTCCGAAAAGCAGGGACTATCAGCTTAAGCGAAAAAAGCATCCCATACTGGTCCCCTTCTCAACAATTCTTTTCTCAGAGTCAGCCTTAATAACTTAATAGTCTTCGGATGTTATTTCCTCCCCTAATAACAATTTTCTTGCTTTATACTTATTCCTTACTGGTTACCAATACTTTCATTGGCCAGTTTAGTAAATACTTTTCTCCGATCAATTCTATCCTTAATAGGTTACGGGCGGCTGCCTCACATTCTGTTGATGTCATATGCATCATACCATTAAACACATACATAAAAATGCATACATGTGATACACTGTTAAATTTCCATTGTAGAGGGAGATCATAAATTTCAGGATCAGTGAAACCACACAGATCACAAAGACTGCTGGCAAAATCATCACTCCAAAACGCAGCTTCATGCCCCGTCACGCAGTAACGTGCTACATAACTGTCAAAATAGCGCGACAGTTTCGTGTTAATCCAAATATCAGCAATAACCAACCTTCCCCCCGGCTTTAGAAAATGTGCAAATTTTTGAAATGCCTCCATTTTGTTAAAGCAATGATGTAACGCGCCAAAGGACCAAACGGCATCCACACTACCCGTTTCCAGTGCTAAAGTATCAGCCCCGGATACTACAAGTTCAATATTAGGCTTATTGAAAGCTCTTATACTATCCAATTGCTCAGGAGAGGGATCAGAAACTATTAATTTACCTTCTGGCAATAAATCAGCTAATATGCCTGAAAAAAAATCACTGCCGGCGCCAGATCCCAGAATCACCTCTTTCGGTTGAGGGTGCAGAAATTGTATCATAGCATATATCCGCTTCTCTTGCATCTGGATACTCCCGTAATGCTTCTTTATACATTTGAGACCTGAGCCCTGTAAACAAAGGCTGATCATTGATTGGTATGAACATTTAAGTGGTAATTTTCAATTAAATAAGTTGCCCCTTATTTTCAGGGGCAACTTATTCTTTTCACTATCTATATCCATGTTGCAGTAATACTTTTCCTGAAAAAACGCCCCTTTTGCTAGTAACTATCTGAATGAAATATAACCCGTTAACAGCATGCCCGGGAAGGCATACACCATTCTTCCTCAGAATTTCATGCAGTACCACCTGACCATGTACGCCTCTGACAATAATAAGACTACCAGCAAGATCTTTATCTGTATCAAATCTGATGTTTCCACTCGTAGGGTTTGGATAGCATTTCAATTGCTTAGCAATGATTGTAGGAGACACATTTGCCTCTTCCATTAGTTGTATACCAGATTTCAGACAGTGATTTACAATTACCTTCACAGGCCTGCGTTGCGGATATTCACAATAGTTGGCCGAAGTGACATAATAAATAATTGTGGCCGCCGGACTAACCCTATAGTAATTTCCTGTAAATAACAGGCTACCACCAGTGGGAGCATCATACCAACGTATGGAGGGAATTGTAGTCGTTGGTATAAAGGCATGTAATGCAACGCTATCCCCAATACAGATAGTCGCACTATCTACGTCCACACTTGGATAGGCACCTGAAGGTCCTTGCGTAAATATCATATGCGCGCTGTCCAACTTGCAACCTGTCAGAGGATTAATGGCTTGAACATAAATATCCACTGTAGAAGTGGTTACATTGAAAAAAGCTGGTGTATGGATAGTGTTACTATTAATAACTGTAAAGGATGAATCCAATATCACCCCCGAATAACTATTATATTTTGTACAGACGTTATAATTGTAACCTGCTTGGTGATTAGATACCAGAATAGTTGCGCTGCCACATACATATCCCGCCGGGACCGTATACTGTGGGTCCGGTAATTTAGTAACAATTACCTTCACCGGTCGGCGCTGGGGATATTCACAAAAAGCAGATGCGGTTACATAATAAGTAGTTGTCAATGATGGACTTACCGCATAGTAATTGCCGGTATACAATAAATTACCGCCAACAAGCGCATCATACCATCGGATATTCCAAAGGGAAGATGCGGTGGTATAAGCATGCAGGGTGATACTACTTCCCTTGCAAATAGTTACGCTGTCGGCATCCACATTAGGTAATTGAGCCGAGCCCCCCTGAACAAACTGCTTATGCGTGCTATCCGATTTACAGCCGGTAGCGCTGTTTACCGCCTGTATATATATTTCTGCCTGACTGGGTAGGGCATTGACAAAATTAGGCGTGATGATCGTATCTGTATTATGAACAGTGAAAGAAGTGGCAAAGAACGGACCCGTGTACACCAGCGGGTACTTAATCCTTACATTATAATCAATACCTGACTGATGATTAGAGACAACTATTACTCCATTGCCGCATACAATACGCTGGGGAACCGTGTAATCTGGATTGGCAGGTCTCGGATTCACGATAACCTTTACTGCTTTGCGGAGACTGATATAACCACTTGCGTTGGCTTCAGCATAGTAGGTAGTAGTGCTAAGAGGATTCACCACATAGTTGCTGCTGGTAGATACCCCAACTCCTGATGACCGCTGTTGCCAAGAGTTGGGGTTTTTAAATAGATGATCTATAGATTATGGCAGTCGTCTTTATGCAGGCAATTTAATTCCTGAAAGGAGACTAGTAATATTAAATGCCGCATTCAGTACCACATTAACAGCAACTGTTACTATGTCGCCGAATAACAGTGTAACACCTGCGATCGTGTCCTTAAGAAGGTCGCTTATTAAGCCTCCGCCATTGGTTTGTATCAATTCATCAGAAGATAATGTCTCAAATTTTTCAACATTCAATGTTTTCATAAGATACTATTTAAAGATGATACCTACTCTGTCACAGCTTTTCGGTTTACGCTGGTTATAAGACAACTAAACATTATAGCAGCGAATGCATCAACCGCCGCGAAGCCGCAGTACGAGGAAGAGTACCGCATTGTCGCTGATATTGTAATCTGATAGTTTTTTGTCGTCATCGAGCTGTTTGCCGGTAAAAATCAGGCGTTGCTGGTCTGGCGGCACGCCCTCCTGTTCCTGGATCTTTATTTTTACAAATTCAATAGTAGCATTAGGGGCTACATGTAGGGTAATGATTCTCCCCGTGAGCATTTTTACCTGGATCTCCATAGCAGAAACGGCTTTGCTCATGACAATCATACAGCAAAGCATTGCCAGGGATGTGAACAATTTCTTCATAAGGAATCATTTAAATGTCGGATAAGATACTTACAGTTGATTATTGGTTATACAAATACTAACCGGAAGGAGAGCCTTATGCGTGTATATAGTACTGTTACTTTAATGTTATTTTGGGTTCCCCAATAGGTTCTATAAATTTACGATGATTGTTATTAATTATATCTGTTCATTTTGTTCATTTTGTTCATTTTGTTCATTTTTTTGATACGGTATGAGGCTACTATTCCGCCATCAATCCCAGATGACGGTTCCATAAAGCGGAGTATACTTCGTTATGATCCATGAGATATTGGTGCTTTCCTTCTCCGGCTACGTACCCGTTCTTTAATACAATAATGCTATCCGCATGTATCACTGTACTTAAGCGGTGCGCAATAACAATAACCGTTTTACCCATCCGGCGAAGGTGTTTCACTGTTTGCAACACATATTGTTCGGCAACTGGGTCGAGGGAAGACGTAGCCTCATCCAGTATCAGTACATCAGGTTCCCGGTAGAGTGCCCTGGCAATGGCTATGCGTTGCCGCTGCCCACCAGAAAGGTTAGCGCCATGTTCTCCCAGCATAGTCAAATAACCATTGGGCATTTTGTCTATAAAGTCGGCGAAGCCCAGAAGATCGGCTATCCGGAGTATCTTTGTCATATCTGGTTCGAACTCTCCGATTGCAATATTTTCCAATATAGATACTGCAAAAAGATCAACTTGCTGGGGCACGATGCTGATCCTTTCCCGCAGGTTCTGTAATCCGATATACCTGATGTCGGTTGGGCCGATGAAAATATGCCCTTCCTGTAATGGATACAGGTTTTGTAACAGCGCCATCAGGGTGGTTTTGCCGGAGCCGCTTTCTCCTACGATAGCTGTAATGGCACCACCTGTAATTTTCATATTGAAATTACTGAATACTATGTTCCTGCTGCCATACCGAAAAGTAACCCCTGAAAAAATGATGTCGCTGGTTATATCTTTTAAAAGCGCTGTTTTGTTGGCTGTTGATTCCTGTTCCAGGTCCATGATCTCAAAAAGGCGGTCGGCAGCGATCAGTGCGTCCTGAATGCTTTTATTGGCGCCGATGAGGCTTAGCATAGGACCTGTGAAATAACCGGTCACGGCATAAAATGATAATAGTTCACCCGGCGTCATTTGTCTGTCGATTACAAACGTTGCACCGCACCAAAGGAGGATGACAGTAAATGTACTGGTAGTGAATCCGCTTATCCCACTTAAGTAAATATTCATTCTGGTACTGTGAAAAATTGTTTTCAGCAGTACCACAAACCGGTTTTCTGTTTTAAGATTTGCATATGTCTCCAGCCCGAACCGTTTGATAGTAGCTGCGGCATTCAGTGATTCCACCAATTGTCCGCCCAAATCTGCACTGTTTTCCATCAGCCGCCGCTGGTACTTTTTATTTACCTGGTTGCTCACTGCATAAATGAGGAAGTACAATGGGATAATGCAGGCTATAATAAGGGCCAGCTTCCAGTAATAAGCAAACATGATTACAAATGAAAATACAACAATTAGGAAGTTTACAATGAGGTTCATAGCCACCTCATTTATAAATAACCTGATCTTCACGGCATCACTGATCCGGGACGTAATTTCACCCACCCGCATGGTATCAAAAAACTGCTGCGGCAACAGTAACAGATGTTGGTAATATCCCAGAATGAGGCGTATGTCTATCTGCTGTCCCGTTTTCAGTGCAAAGATGCTTTTTACATTACCTATAAATAACTGAAGTAATAATATGCCCAGCATAATAACACTGAGCAGGTTCAGAAGATTCTTATTCCCCTCTATCAGTACATGATCAATAATGTTTTGTACATAAAAGGAAATGGCAAGCCCCAGGATTGTGTACACTACAGCGCCAAAGAGTGCTTGTAAACCAACAGTACGATGTGGCTGCAACAGTGCCCAGAAACGGCTTAGATTGGATGTTTTCTCATTACCTGCAATGAAGGTTTCTGCTGGCAGCAACAACATTAATACACCGGTCCAGATATTTCCGAATTCCTTGATGGTCAGCCGGTGATACCGGCCATCAACCGGGTCCATGACAGTTACTGTTTGCCTGTTAATTTTGTAAACAACTATATAATGACTTAATACCTTGTTGATGACAACATGTGCAATAAATGGGAGTGGGGCTTCCCTGATATTATTAAGATTGCCCTTGACACCTTTAGCCTGGAAACCCAATTTTTCTGCAGCGGTGATCAATCCCAGGACGTTGGTACCTTTTTTGTCTGTGGCAGCATATTGTCTGATGCGCGCCAGGGGTAACTGGAGGTGGTAAAATGCGGCAACAGATGCCAGACATGCCGCACCGCAGTCAGTAATATCATGCTGTTTGATTTTACAACGGGGTTTCATAGCAATTAAGGATTAATAATTCTTTTTGTGTACTACTAAGTAGCCGGGCTATATGTAATAAATTATGATGGATACAAATGTTGCTGTTGTATCCCACAATAAAACACACTGCTCAAATTAGTATATTTAACATTACCTGATATGGTTCACTAAAAATGAACAAAATGAACAAAGTTTCTGAACGCCCGCATATTCTCTGAAATCATTCAGCATTACAGAGATTTGAGCAGTCTATTCATCAAAATGTCTTGAATTAAATACACAATTATACCTACCCCATCAATTGAAAACGTTGTATGCTATGAAAATTATCTTCTCGGGTTTTATAAGTACGGCAGTTGGTGTTCTCATTTATTTATTTATAGTAATATAACCATTGAGGCGGGGTACAATTGCCCAACCCATGAAGGATAACAAAACGTTTATCCTAGCATGGCGGTTGCGCGGTAATAGCCGGAAGCTGTGAGTGCCGGGATTCAGTGTTTTGCCGGTTTGTCCGGGCACGACCGTCCATCCTGTGTTACAATCAGGGCTGGTTTCCCATTGATAGATATAACCGGTGGATGGCGTACTAGTACCTGGTTTGGGTGTAACAGCAGCGGTGAGGGTAGTGGAAGTATTATAACAGACAGGTTGGACTTTTGCAATAGATACGCTGTAGTCAATCACCTTTAATTCAATGGGTTGGCAGTAACCCGGTAATTAAGATTGGTTAGTACTTACACCTTATACCGCTGATCAGATTCAGAAATTTAAAGACGGCTCAGATCCTGTTAATTACCCCAATACCAATTGGGGAAACCAGATTTTGAGAATTCCGGCTGTACAACAGCGGCACAGCCTGAGTATTGCTGGCGGTGATAAGCGATCAAAATATTCACTATCTCTGGAATACCTGAAACAAAATGGAGATATTCCCGGAAATAAAAACGAACTATACAGCTCCAGGTATTAACCTAAATACAAGGTTATATAAACAGCTGACATTAACAGGTGGGTTGAGTTTTGCGTATAGTCCTTTGTCCGACCCCGTTACAAGTTCAGCTGTCATGATGGGATTATCCCCTGATGGTGATATATTGGGATTGACTTATTCTCCGATTTATATGCATTTATATGTAAGTATCTTCCTCCAATCAGAATTTTGCTTGCAAAGTAATTTTATTGAAAATGGCGGAGCAAATTTGCTCCGTCATTTATGTTCATAGTAGCATTTGATTGTGAAATAACCAGGCAGCAATAACAGAAATAGTGAAGTTCTCAGATCATATACTCCTGGCATAAGCACTATCCATCAACCGTTTAATTTGTTTGCTGTCTTTGCCTTGCCGGTTATATAGGAAATTCCAGGCTTTCTGAATTCTACCATTCTCCAACTGTTGTAGTTTTATTTCCTTTTGGTTATCACTCCAGTGGATACTGAATTGATATACATTGACAAGAAACAGAGCTATTATCAGCATTAAGAACCAACGGCTAAAAACTACCCTGTAAAACAATTTGGCATCCTTTTCAGGGAAAAGTAATATTTGAAACTTGCGGACTATATTCTTGGGCTGGCCAGCTAAAGCAACCAATATATCAGTACCGGATTTCTTTACAATATCGATAATTGGCTTTGTATCTATTGAAGTATTTGTGGGCTTCTGATTATTCAACTTTTCCTCAAATCGAATAACTCTGTTGTTCAGCTCATTTACTGCTTCACCCAGATCATTCAGGAGTTTTGTGATAGATCCCAGATCCTCTGTAAATTCTCCCAATATTATCTCGAAACGATCTTGTTCCATATTCTGTTATTTTAGTATATTAAAGGAAGTAAGTCAATGAGACCTTATATGTTGAGGTCGATTTTTCTCTTTACGCTTTTTAAAACCGGCCTGTGTCAATTCAAAAGGCATATGGTTGGATGTGTATTCCGGTTTTAAAAGCACGGATAGTAGCTTAATCAACTCTTGTATTATCTTAGTGAATAGAGACTGGCTCATCAGAGCCTTTTCCCGCGTCCTCCGGATAAGTTTCTGTGCAGGGGTATAAGAAGGCATTTTTGCTATTTCCTGTCGAACAGCTAATTCATATTTTTTTTGCTTCTCCTGGGCACTATCCAGCTCCTGCTTCAGCTGAAGGATCTGTTCTATTTTTGCCAGAGAAAACCCGACTTCGCTACCCTTTATTTTTACCTTTTTACTATCAATGAAAGAGATACCCCTGCCTTTAATTAATTTGTAGCCCAGCTGCGCCATTCTCTGCTCGAACTGCTGATAATTGTGTACCTGTTCCAATGTCCGCCGAATATCTGTTTTCAGTTGTTCCCTGCGTAAGTCATACCGGGGTAACAGCCGTTCCTCCGCTGACAAAAAAGGACGGGGGCTGAGTACCTGGCGCAGATCGTACTGTTTCTCCAGCTTACGGCATAAGGCAGCCATTCTTTTATAGCTATTGCTGTCACTGGCGACTTTTCCATTGAAGTCAACCCGATTGGCAACAACATGGATGTGCTGCTCGTTAGTATCTTTATGCAGGACGCAGATATATTGATTATCGGCAACACCAAAATCCTTGACGCATTCCCTTCCTATTTCCGCCAGCTGGGTATCAGTTAAAGTTTCGCCAGGAGCAAGCCGGAGTGCAAAGTGGAACACCGGTTTCTCAACCCGCTTACTCAATTTGGCAACATCAATAAACTGTCGGGAGAGTTCTTTAATATTCCCAAAGCACTTGTTATATTCCAGAATCTCTGCCCGGTTTTTATGCTGCAGGTTATTTTTAAAAGCCAGGTTCTGTTTCTGTTCCTCAGTAAGTTCCTTTTTATCTTGCAGGCAATATCGGATGCATTCAAAAAAAGAACCCCCTGTTCCTACATAGCCAATCATTTGAAATAGTTTTTAATTTGAGATGCCAAGACATTTAATTCTCTGGATTGTACTTTCAGGTCAGCACGCTCAAGCGCATTCAATACCTCGTGGCTGTTTCTTTTCTTGGCGATCAAGTTGAAAAAGTTCCGGAACGCCACTTTCGTGAGGATAACTTCTTTTCTTATGACTGGACATCTGATTCAGTTCTGCATTAGTTACAATGTTTTCATTTGTGTCCATACAGATGCCTGACTCCATGAATTACTTTTTTATAAGTAATAAATACTGTGCTTAGTGACATGGTAGATCTTTCAGGAGAAGACAAATTAATAATTTTGGTCTCATTACTTACTGGCTTTTCTTGTTTTATTCATTAAACAGAGTAATATACCTTAAGTATCCATTAAACCAATTGTAGAAGACCCCATAGCCTATATATATTTTTGGATTACGTTACTCTCTTATCCTTTCCGCGTTAAAACTTATTACACTATTAAATTAATTCCCATTATGAATCGGCTCATGAATGCAACTGAAATCAAAAAACTATTTTCCTGTTGTTGTCTGGCTATTTTCCTTTCATTTACGGCTGTATACGGCCAGATTCAACCAAAAGAAGTATCCGGGACCATATTGGATGAGAATAAGGCGCCCCTCGTCGGAGTAAGTGTTCTTGTGAAAGGAACCCGAAGCGCCGTTACCACCAATGAAAAAGGATCTTTTAAAATCCACGTCCAGCCAAATGCTGTCCTGATGATGAGCTACATTGGATATCAACCCATGGAAATTGCCGTTGGTGACCAAACAGTTCTCAGCATACAAATGAAGCTCAGCAGCAAATCGTTGGGTGATGTTGTAGTGATCGGTTATGGAACGCAACGGAAAGTGGACGTGACTGGAGCTGTTGCTTCTGTCAACACTGCCATAATCAGAGAGCGCCCATCTCCCAATGCCTTAGGGGCGCTGGCTGGCCAGGTGCCAGGGTTGAATATTACGACCAATTCCGGAAGGCCCGGTGACTATCGTATTAATATCCGGGGGTTCAACTCCATCAATGCCTCCAATAATCCTTTGTTCGTTGTGGACGGTGTCATCGGCGTGGACTATGCAACGATCAATCCCAATGATATCGCCACCATCGATGTGTTGAAAGATGCTTCTTCGACTTCCATCTACGGAGCGAGGGGGTCTGGCGGTGTCATTATCATTACAACAAAACGTGGGTTTAACGCCAAACCTACGGTGAACTACAGCTTTGTAGGCGGCTATAATGTATTGCCCCGCGAAATACCAGTTCTCAACTCCACTCAATACCAGGCAATTGAAAAAGCCGCATACGCCTATGTACCTGGTCGGGCCTATCCGGATTTCGCAACGCTGGAACCGGCTTTATATAACCCCGATGGGACACCCAGGTATAACACAAACTGGCAGAAAGAAGTCTATAAGCCTACTTTCTCCCAAAACCATAACCTGTCTGTTACAGGAGGTAATGAAGACCTCCGCTACAGCATGAATTATGGTTACCAGGATGATGAAGCGTTGTTGCTAATGACTTATAACAAAAAATATTCAATGCGGATCAATGTCGACGGCAAAGTCAATAATTGGTTGACTACGGGCTTGAACCTGTCAGGCACCTACTTCCAGGAAAGGATACAGGACGATGGCGTTGGGGGGCTCACTGCTACCCGTGAAGTGCTGGAGGCCCTGCCGATGATTCCCGTAAAAATGCCTGATGGCGCCTGGGGAGGCAACTGGATGCATCTCGCCTCGGAAGGCGCCGACAACCCCGTGAATATTCTGCGCACAAAATACAACATCAACAACCGGACAGTAGTCCTCGGCAGTACGTTCTTCAATATCCGCCTGAGTCACGATCTTGATTTCAGAACCAGCTTTTCCAGTCAGATCAATACCAATAAGAATAATAATGCAAGCAGCGGATCGGCCATTCAACGTGGTCTTTACCAGAAAATCAACGCGGGCATCAATGCGGACAAAGCAGTATACTGGCAGAGCTCCAGCTATTTTACTTACAAAAAGGCGATCAATCAGGACAATAATATTAATGTCATACTAGGCGCCGAATGGGCGAAGAATAGCTACGAGATCGTAAGCGCATCGGCCTCCAACTTTGACGGTGATTTTTATCTGTGGAACAACCTGGGTGCCGCTACCGTCCCCAACCCACCTACATCGAGTGCCTATGATTGGCAGATCAATTCTTATTTCAGCCGGGCCATCTATTCACTGAAGAACAAGTATCTTTTTACTGCTACCGGCAGATATGATGGCTCTTCAAAGTTCGGCGCCAATCATAAATACGCCTTCTTCCCGTCGGCAGCTTTCGCATGGCGTGCCTCGGAAGAGAATTTCCTGAAAGATAGCCGTGTGATCAATAACCTCAAATTAAGAGTTAGTTACGGCAGCACGGGTAATGCTGAGATAGGGCAATACCAGTCCATCAGCGCACTGACTTCGAATACCGCCATCTTCAACGGCGCGCGGGCCACCGGCGCAGTACAGGGTACCATGCCCAACCCGGACCTTAAATGGGAGAGGACCAATCAGTTTGATGTTGGTGTCGACCTTAGTTTGTTCGGTAACCGAATCAACATTGTGGCCGACATATACGACAAGGTAACGAAGGATCTACTGCTGTCAGCTCCCGTTCCGCTTACTTCCGGTTATGATAATATTCTGAAGAATATCGGCTCGGTGCGCAACAGAGGTATCGAACTGGGATTAATGACCAATAATCTGACAGGCCCGCTAAAATGGAATACAACCGTTAACCTTACCATCAACCGCAATAAGATCCTGGCCTTAGGTACGCATAATGAAGACATATTCCCCGGTCCTGGTTTCCTGGACCAAACCAATATCCTGCGGGTAGGCCAACAGGTCGGCACTTTCTTCGGTCTGGTAAGAGAAGGCGTATGGAGCACTGACGACGCAGCAAAGGCAGCTACCTATAATGCGAAGCCAGGTGACCTGAAGGAAAAAGACATCAATGGAGATGGCAAGATCGATGGCAACGATCGCACAATAATCGGATATGCCTATCCAAAGTACACAATGGAATTGATTAATAAATTCTCCTACAAAAATCTTGATCTGCTAATCGACCTGCAGGTCAGTCAGGGCAACAAAGTACTGAACCTGGCCTATGCCACCTCAGAAGACCGGCAAACCCTGGCCAACAGCTATACAACCGTCATCAACGCCTGGACACCGGCGCAACAGAATACTAATATCGCCAGGGTGCGACTTAACTCCGATGGGCCATCCTTACGACAGGACAATCATTACCTGGAAGATGGATCGTTCATAAGGGGCAAGAATATATCGCTGGGTTATAACTTTTCCAGCAGGCTGGTAGAAAGTGTTCACCTGCACAGTCTGCGCGTATACGCCGGCGTTCAGAATGCTTTCCTCATCACAAAATATAAGTATGGTTACGACCCTGAAGTGTCCACATATCCGCAGGCATTTGCCTATGGCATTGAGTTTTACGCCATGCCTAAGGCCCGGACTTTCAATTTTGGTGTAAACGTTGGTTTCTAACTATCAAATCTATTTTATGCGAAGAATAAAGATATTTCAGGGCTTATTAATCATCTCTCTCATGATGACCTTTTCCTGTAAGAAGTTTCTGCAGGAAGATCCCAAAAGCTTTTATACCCCGGATAACTATTATACCAGCCTCGTTCAGGCGCAGAACGCCATCAACGGCATCTATGCATTCACACGGGATTTTTATGCCAGCATCGGGCTGTACAGTGAAGATGCCATGTTTATGCTGGAAATGCCAACGGGACAGGCCCGGACAGAGACCAACCAGTCTAACAACAACGCCAACCTGTTGAACCTGACCATGACTCCGACTGACCTGTATTTCACGCAATGGTGGCGAAGCTCCTATAAAGGTATCGACGCCGCCAATCTGGCAATAAAGAATATCCAACGCATGTCTCCCGCTATCGTACCGGATGCACAAAAGGCACAATTGCTTGGTGAAGCGCAATTCTTACGTGCCTGGTTTTATTTCAACCTGACACGGATTTTTGGGGACGTGCCCCTTGTCACGGAGCCAACCGTTACGGCAGACAACCTCCTGGTGAGCAGAACGTCAACCAGGGATATCTATGAAAAGGAGATCATTCCCGATCTGCTGGCCGCAGAAAAAAGCGGTCTTCCCTTTGCCGATAATACCGGAAGGGTATCCATCGGCGGCGTAAAATCGTTGCTGGCCAAGGTTTACGAAACGATGGCAGGCTACCCTTTGCAACAGACTGATAAATACGCATTGGCCAAACAAAAAGCACAGGAGGTGATCATCTCCAATAAATATACGCTGTACCAGAACTATGACCAATTCCGCGATCCGGCCAACGACAATAAAATGGAGAATATCTTCATGGTGCAGTTTTCTTCCGCTATTGCCGCCAGTCCTATGTTCTCCTTTACATTACCCAGCTTTAGCTATATTTCTAACGGGCAGGGGGAGATCGGCGCACTATTGCCGGATACTACTTTTTATAAGTCATATGCGCCGGGAGATAAAAGGGCACAGGAGAAACAGTTTTTCTATTCCCGCTATCCTAATTTCAAAACTGGGGCGAATGTAGTATTCATAAATGGACAGCATATCTTTAAATACTTTGACGACGTTGTTCAGCAAAACGGGCTTCCTTCAGGTAAGTGTTTTCCCGTTATCCGGCTTTCCGATATTTATTTGTTGTATGCAGAAGTGCAGAATGAGGCAGACGGAATGCCTGGCGCTGATGCTTATACATATCTGAACGCTATCCGTACCCGTGCAGGTCTGGCGCCCTTGTCGGGGCTTACACACAATCAGTTCCGGGAAGCAGTCTGGAGAGAACGTAATCATGAACTATGCTTCGAGAACCAAACCTGGTTCGATATAGTGCGCACACGGATGGTTTATGATACAAAGAACGATCAGTTTGTACCGATGGTCGGATATAGTTTTCCCGGCAGTGGCGGAACACGGACCTTTCAGACTAAGCACCTGTTGTTCCCTATTCCCCAGTCGGAGATGGACGTCAACCCAAAATTGGCGCCGAATAATCCCGGTTATTAAGTCTCAAAACATATACTCATGTTATTTTTCAGAAAGATCTTTTTATTCCTGTTGTTGACTTTTTCATGCCACACCGGCTCTCTGTATGCACAGATCAATTACCGGCCGCATGGATCAAAAAACACCAACACTTCTTATTTTAAAAACGGAACCGTCAGTATTATCAATTCAAGCCACCAGGACATTGCCTGGATGGACTCCATCGGCGCCTGTGAGGTATGGAGAGACGAGAATATGATCACACCCGCACTGGCCTTGATGAAAAGCAATCCTGATTACCGTTTTAGCGTGGAAGATGCCCTGAGTTTGCGCGAATACCTGGCCCGTCATCCGGACCGGTATGACGAAATCCTGAAATACACAAAGGAAGGACGGTTGGAATGGGGGGCAACCTATAATATGCCCTATGAATCCATGTATGACGGAGAAGCCCTCATCCGCCAAACCTACCTGGGAAAAAAATGGTTGAAGAAGATCCTGCCAGGCTGCGATTTTCTCACCGACTGGAACGAAGACGTGCCTGGTAAGGCATTGCAGATGTCTCAGATCTTGTCAAAGGCAGGCGTAAAATATCTTTATATCTCCCGGCATGAGGCGGGTATTTATCGCTGGTACAGCCCGGATGGCAGTAATGTCCTCATGTTCACCCCCGGACACTATGACGCATCATCATACAATTTCCGGACGGCAAAAAGCGATACTGCGAAAGAACGGCAGGTGCTCGATTATATCAAGGCCTGGAGCATCTACTATGGGGCTAACAAATTCCGGCCGGCGCTGCCCATCCTGATCGATGCAGACTGGAATAAGCCCAATGACTATCATACCCTCGTCCAGGGCTGGAACCAAAAAGCCAGGAACCAGGGCTTGCCTTCTCTTAAATACGGGATCGCGGCCGACGTGTTCAAAGAGCTGGATGCACCGCATGCCAATTACGAAACGTTGAGAGGCGAACGACCTAACGTTTGGCTGTATATACATGGCCCGACGCACGAGCGGGCACTGACAGCATCACGCAAAGCCAACCGGACACTCGTTGCTGCAGAGATCTTCTCAGCTGTAGACGCAACCCTCAGAAAAGACTTTTCCCATTATCCCCAATCGGAGCTGACCACAGCCTGGGAAAAGGCCATCTACGCCGATCACGGCTGGGGTGGCAAGCACGGGGACATGACCGACTTAACGTTCAGGACAAAGTTCGAAGAAGCTTACGGGATTTCCGATAAAGTATTACAACGTAGCCTGGAGCATATAGCCCAACAGATCGGCTTCGATAAAAAAGGCAGATCGCTGGTCATATTTAACCCCTTATCCAAAGAACGGACGGATAAGGTGGAAGTCAGCGTCAAAGTATATGGACAGGACACATTGTCCTATAAAGTAGTCGATGCCGCCTCCGGTAAAGAGGTGCCCAGCCAGCGCATAGAAAGTCGTTCAGCTGGCGGATCGGATGAGACCATTACGCTTTGTTTTGTGGCGGAGAAAGTGCCGTCCCTGGGTTATAAGACCTATATCCTGCAACCTTATGTGGCGGGCTTCAGTAAGGGGGTGCCGGTAGCGCCTACACAGCCTTCCCGGATTACGGCACAGTCAGTGGCGCCGGTGTATGAAAATAAATTCTATAAGATCGAATTGGGTTCAGGAGGAGTGAAAAGCATCTTTGATAAGGAACTGCAGACCGAACTGCTGAAGACAGATAAATTGCTGGGGGGTGAAATCTTTCAGCTGCAATCAGTTGGAAACGGCGCCGGCGAATTCTCAGACGTACAACCGGTAACCATGCAAGGGTTTGAAAAAGTAAGCCAATATGCGCCTAAATGGAATTGCACCGAATTCGGACCTGTCCGGAAAACCTGGGAGCTGGTACAGCAGACGCAATTTGCTACAGTCCGGGAAACAGTTACTTTATATGAATCACTGAAGCAAATAGATTTCAAGGCGGACATTCTTGGATTTTCAGGTGAGCGTTACCGGGAATACAGGATGGCCTTTCCGCTGAATCAAATGGATTCCAGGGTCGCTTATGAAGTACCCATGGGAGTGGTAGAAGTTGGCAAAGATGAGATAAAGGGTGCGGCAGGTTTTTCATACGGCACACAGGACTATTCGACTGCATGTAGCAAGGTACATCCCAGGGAAGTGCAGGATTGGTTTAACGCCAGCAAAGACAATTCGTCGGTCACAATCAGCAGCTCCGTAGCCGTGTTCGATTGGATTGACGCCACCGACAGCAGTAGCAGGCAAACCGTTTTGCAACCTGTTTTATTTGCCAGCCGGAAAAGCTGTCATCACGAAGGCAACTATTATCTCCAACCCGGCAACCACCATTTCGAGTTTAGTCTGACCTCTTCACCAGGAGATTGGAAGGCTGCTGCAAACACAGGGAAGCAGCAAAACCAACCCTTACGTGCCTTGGTCGTAGATGTGCCGCAGGCGCGCAGTGGCCTCCCTTTAAGCTATAGCTTTGCGGGCACTAATTCCGATAATGTAATTATCACGACGATCAAAAAATCGGAAGACGAAAACAGCATCGTCATGCGGCTGGTAGATATGCAAGGGAAAAAGACAGATACAAAGATAGATTGGTTTGGTGCCATTAACGGGGTGACAAAGACGAATATTATCGAAGAAGAGGATCAGCCTATGAAAAAGACAACAGCTGACATCATGCTGACCGTGCCGCCTTATTCAATTGAAACGATACGGATACGATGAGTATGGATCAGGATCAGTAGACTTCAAAAGGTCTTAGATCAAATACTAACACTGGCAATAGTTTGTACCCGGTGACTGTTCAGCGCAGGCTCTTCATGTAAGAGCCTGTGCTGCTTATTCAATAGACATAAGTTCTTTCCTGTATTCAGAGGGCGTCTTTGCGGTTTTCTTTTTAAAGAAATCATTAAAATGAGTAAAGCTTTGATAGCCTGAGCTAAAGCAAACATCTGCTA
>NZ_DATLKJ010000205.1:0-7423 GCF_035538455.1 Chitinophaga sp. | reverse complement strand
CCTGGATCTTCATCTGCACTTCAGCGCTGCCGGAAGGGCCGTCGCTGGTTGTTATGTAAGTGCCCCAGTGACCAACGTGTACAGGACTGGTTTCAACGAGCCACACATGACGATAGATGCCGGCGCCCGGGTACCACCTGGAGTCCCATTCCTCTGTATCAAGCCTTACCGCCACCACATTTTTTCCATCTGCCTTCAGGTAAGGGGTTATGTCCATCCGGAAGGAGCTGTAACCATAAGGCCATGTGCCTGCATAACTGCCATTAACCCATATTTTAGCATAGGCCATAGCGCCATCAAAGTCGAGGAAAACTCGTTTATGCCTGTCCATACCCTGCAGCGTAAAATGCTTGCGGTACCAACCGATTCCTTTCCACGGAAGCTTCCCGGTGTTACCTGCCAACTCTATCCTGAAAGGTCCGGCTATCGCCCAATCATGGGGAAGATCAAGCTGTTGCCATCCGTTATCCGGATAACCTGTAGCTTCTACTCCGGTGGGTTCCGGCAAGGTGCTTCCATCTGCCTGCATTCCAAAACGGGCGAACTTCCAGCTGTCATCAAATAACACCGTACCTGTATTACCTTCCCTTAAAAAACGGGATTGTCCGTCACCCTGCGTTATAAAACCCAGCAGCACGACAGCACAACAAATCATTCTAATCATAAACATCCACGTATAAATGACTAAAGATCTTCCGCAAAACGCGCATAAACAAGAACAAATTTTGCTTTCTCTGATGTTATATTATCCTCTTACGAATCGATAAATCTAATATACTTGCATAGAAAAACAAACATCACTATGCCTTAGTTCTTCTCAAAGAAAATCATTGATAATTGTCGGCTCGTATCGGTGAAGATTTTCTGTCCCGTAGTTTTCTTCAATCCTATATAAACCAAATCAAATGAAAAGAACATTATCAACTTCAACCAAAAGCTTTGCAACAATCGTGTTCAGTGCCATCATGTTTGCTTCCTGTCAAAAAAGTACGCTTAACCCTGCAGACGCAGTACCTGCTGAAACTCCTGCTAAGGACAAACCCACAGCCATTAGCGCCTTAGCTGCCAACACCATTAACTTCAGCGGCTATACGTGGACAGTGCGCTCCACTTCTGCCGGCACCCAGGGCCCCGGGCCAAACTACTGGAATAGCAGCAATGCATGGCTGGATGCAAACGGCCACCTGCACCTTAAAATGCAAAAGGATGCACAAGGCCACTGGAGCTGCGCAGAAGTGACCAGCGCCAACACCTTTGGCTATGGTACCTACCAGTGGAAAATTGAATGTGACCTGAACAATATCGACAGGAACCTCGTACTGGGACTGTTTACCTACTCAGGCCAGGATGGCTATGACGAACAGGATATAGAACTTTCCCGCTGGGGCAATCCCTCTGCCGGACAGTTCAATTACACGGTATATCCGGCGCAATCCGGCGTGCGCTACAAAAATGTACACTGGAATACGGCCAATATTACCATGAATGGCACCTTCAGTACACACCGGTTCACACGTAACAAGACTGCCAGCATCGTGTATGAAAGTCAACACGGCCACTATGATGCAGGCAGCAGCATCGCCAGGAAAATATTCACATCTTCAGATATAACGCTGTCTGCACTGAACATGCCCGTACTGATGAACCTCTGGTTGATGAACGGCACGGCGCCCGTCAATGGCCAGTCATATGAAGTAATCATTCATGAATTCAAATTCACCCCCTTACCCTGATCACAATAATATAATCACGTATCAAAGGTTGCCCGTACCTCCCCCGCCGGGCAGCCTTTGACATTAAATATCAACATTAACAATTTGGTAAAAACCGGTCTGTTCATATAAAGACGCAGGTACAGCAACATTATTGTCCAATACAAACACCGAAAGTACTGACTGATGTAGATAAAAAAAATCCCGATCTATCAAACCCAATACAGTAAAATATTCCAGCGGATCATTACCCGTTCATTCTACTGATTTTCTACCGCAGACTGAAAGGAAGATTTGTTTCTCAGTAAAAAATTTCTACCTTTAATTCATCAAATACTATCCGCGCAATTATTTGCGTTTAATGAATTTAACGGACATGCAGTTGATTGTTGTTATTGTTATGCCCTGAATAACCACGTAGCAAGAGGTCAACTCAAACCATTGAAAACTTGTTAAAACACAACGAATGAAAACAAAACCCGACACACCGAAACATTTAACATCCTGTTTTCCATACAGTTTTGAGGTTGCTGTTTCCTGAGTAATAGTGCCCGGAACACAACAGGGTTTTTTGTTTGCTTATTGATTAGTCTGTTTGCTTATTACCAATACGGACACCTGCGACAACCGATTCAGAAGAAACGGAAGTTCATGCTATGCGAAGTTTTGCCTGGAAATTACCCGGCAGCGTATATCCACAATACAGATTGTTATTCGAACAAAGGGTGAAAAATGAAATAAGTACTGCCTCCGACAGTGCAACGAATGGATGCCTAAAGGCTTTTCTCTCTTAGAATAATATAAACACAAACTCTTGTATGATGGACTGCTAATCCTGCGGATGCTGTTTGCCATATAACCTTTGACCTATTTTCGAACGAATGCTATCAAAGATTTTAAAAATGCTATCAAAGATTTCTTAAAACAACTAGTCCCATTTTTGGGTAATTGCCAACACTAACTAATAAAAAATTTGCATGATCCACTCAGGCTGAACCTGCACAGGCTCAGCTCAACCGGATTTTGCCCATAACAGTCATTGCGTCAAATATCAGATTATGTTTTTCCTTCCTGCTAACCAAAGAGCCATTTGGTTCGAACAGAAACTATTTCCTCAATCTGCCATATACAATGTATGCACTTATACGCGCATACACGGAGAGATAGATGTAACATTGTTTGCTCTCGCCATCCGCATATTGATCCGGGACAACGATGCACTCCGTTCCGGTATTGAGGAAACTGGCGGCATTCCGCGCCTATTCATTTATCCATATGATCCTGCGCATGCCATCCCCTTCTCTTTTCTCGACCTTTCCAAAAAGAAGAAAAGTGAGGATGCCTGTCTGGATTGGATGCACAGCCAGAGCACCCTGCCACTGGACTTTGCGCACAACGAGCTTTGTGCCTTCAGCCTGTTGAAGCAGTCAGACAATGTATACTACTGGTACGCGAAACTACATCATACCATTGCCGACGGCTGGAGTGCTTCACTGATCGTGAGTAAGCTGGCCGCTGTGTATGAAAGACTGGTAAAGGGCGAAGATGACCATACGGAAACATTATACTCCTATACGGATTATATCCGCGATGACGAAAATTATACCGCCTCTCCCGCATTTGCCGCTGATGAAAAATACTGGAAAGACAGATTCGCGGACGCGCCCCAGCCACTATCTGCCGGCATCAGAGACGGAAAAAAGGAAGAACTGGTACTCAGCAGCATCCGCAAAACGATGGTGATAGATAAAACATTCTATGAATCTATACGCCAGCTGGCGGCTGCAAACAATGCCACTACCTTCCATGTTTTTCTGGGGCTTTGCTATACTTATTTCTCCAGGGCCTGCCAGGTAAGCGATCTGGTGATAGGCGTGCCGGTAATGAACAGGTATAATGAAGCATTCAGACAAACGCTGGGTATCTTTGTAGGCATCCTGCCGTTCCGGATGAACTATGCGGAAACGCTCACGTTCACAGAACTGCTGACCTCCATCCGGGATGCATTCCGCCAGGACTTCCAGCATCAGCGATACCCGGTTGATGAGATTGTACGTATGGTGAAATCAAAAGAGCCGGATCTGTTATCGCTCTATGATATTTCCCTTTCGTTTGAAAAACAAAACTACAATGTGCCGTTCAACGGCTTCAGCACTACCACGGTGGCGTTGTCTCACCAGGCGGAAAAGTCGCCGCTGGCCGTGTTTGTACGCGAATGTCAGTCAGCTGATGATATTAAAATAGATTTCGATTTCAACCTCGGGCATTGGGATGCATGCTACATCGATCAGTTCCTCGAAAGATTCAGGGAACTGATACATACACTTGTGCTTCATCCCCAACAGGTAATCAGCCATGTGCCGCTGGCAACAGCTGCTGAAACAGGCATATTACTCCATCAGCCGCCTGTTACACCCATGGCGCCCGATACGCTGGTGACACAATTTGAAAAAAGTGTGCAAACCTGGCCCGATCACATTGCACTGGAATTTGAAGACGTTCAGTTAACCTATGCCACCCTCAACGCGCAGGTGAATGCCCTCGCGCATCACCTGCGCCATTCTTTCAAAGTGAAGCCCAATGAAATAGTGGCTTTCATGGTTCCTAAGTCCGACAGGGCTATCATTACAATCCTGGGTATCCTGAAATCAGGCGCAGCATATCTCCCTATTGATCCGGCCTATCCGGAAGAGCGGAAGAAATTTATGCTGGAAGATTCCGGCGCCAGGTTGCTGCTGACAGAAAGCGGATTTGAGCTACCCGCTTTTGAAGGACAGATGCTCCTCGTTGACCAACAGGAATACCTGCACGAAAACACAGCAGATCCGGTGTCTGTCAATACCTCCGACGACACCAGCTACATCATCTACACCAGCGGCTCTACCGGCAAGCCCAAAGGAGCTGTCATCAGGCATGCCGCTGCCGTAAATATTGTACAGGAGTATTTAAAGGGAATCAACATACAACCTACGGAAAATTATCTTCAGTTTGCCTCATTATCGTTTGATGCGTCTGTACTGGAGATATTCATGCCCCTGTTCTCCGGTGGCAGGCTGCTGCCGGTCTCCAGGGACATTGTGGCAGACTTCGATCGTTTCGCCAGCTTCCTGGATAAAAAGGACATTGCCACGATGGTGCTCCCACCCTCCTACCTGCGCAATCTCAACAAGGCGTCCCTGCATAAGATAAAAGCACTGCTCACCGCCGGTGAACCGGCTATTCCGCGCTCAGAACTGGAACTGCGCGATGATCAGGGGTACTATAACGCATACGGGCCTACGGAATGTACCGTTTGTACCACCATTTACCAGGAGACGGCAAACGTGAACCGGAATGTGCCCATCGGTAAGCCTATCGGTGGCATGCAGGTATATATCCTGGATCAGCATATGCAACCCATGCCAGCCGGTATGCCCGGTGAGATTTTTATTGCGGGGATAGGGCTGGCAAAAGGGTACCTGAAAAATCCGGTACTGACCGCAGAAAAATTTATCCGGGCGCCATTCAATCCGGACATGCTGCTCTACCGCAGCGGCGACGTGGGCAGATGGTTGTCTGACGGCAACATAGAATACCTGGGAAGAGCCGACGACCAGGTGAAGATAAGAGGTCATCGTATTGAGCCAGGAGAAATTGAGGCGGCCCTGGTGTTACACCCTTCCGTAAAAAATGTGTCAGTTGTCGTAAAAGAATTATCGCGGAACGAAAAAAGTTTACATACTTTCGTAGTACCACAGGATGACGTCACAACAGATGCGCTATATGCCTTCTTGAGAGCTAACCTGCCCCACTTTATGGTTCCTGACCGGATTATGCTGGTAAATGAAATTCCGCTCACCATAAACGGGAAGGTAGATAAAAGAAAACTGCTAAATACTGTCACACAGGAACCGGATAGAGAATATGCCGCACCCGAAACGAAAAATGAAAAACTGGTTGCCCGCATCTGGCAGGAGCTATTAGCCATATCACATATAAGCATCACCGATAATTTTTTCCAGTTAGGCGGACATAGTTTAAAGGTTGGTCAGTTCATCAACAGCGTGTATAAAGAAACAGGCGTAAGGCTTGTTTTCAGTGAAGTGTTCCGTAACCCCGTATTAAGAGAGGTTGCCCGTCTGCTGGGAACCAGAGAATCGGTTGTTATTCCTGAGTTGGTAAAGATCCCGGAAAGGGATTATTACCCACAGTCATCTTCCCAAAAACGTTTATATATGTTGCACCACGTTGAAGGTACTGATAACAGTTATAACATCCCCAGAGCTTTCCGCGTAAAAGGAAACCTTGACCGCACACGCCTGGAAACGTGCTTTGCTACGCTGATTGCGCGTCATGATGCACTGAGAACAGGATTCGAAATGAAAGACGGCGTGCCGGTACAAATCGTACAAAAGGCCGTTCCTTTCAGTATTGGTTATACGAAAGCAACCCCGCAGGAACAGGAGCAGCTGATACGCTCCTTTGTGCGCACCTTCGACTTGTCAACCCCTCCATTGCTGAGAGCACACTTGTTTGATTTTGGTACAAACAATCAGTTGTTCATCTTCGACATGCATCATATCATCTCCGATGGCGTTTCCGCTGGCTTATTCATCGGGGAACTGATACAGTTGTATAATGATGAAATACCGGAACCGGTGGTCTTCCAATATAAAGACTTTGCTGTATGGCAGCATGATTTATTATCGGCAGATGCATTTAAAGACCAGGAGAGCTACTGGCTGCAACAATTTGCAGATGAAGCGCCCGTGCTTAATATGCAGACAGACTATCCGCGGCCGGTACGCAAGACTTACGAAGGCCGGAGGATACAGGCAATATTACCGGAAGTGATCAGTCAGCCGCTGGAACAGACAGGCATGCAGCTGGGATACACACTGCATCAGTTGTTGCTGGCTGCTTTCAAAGTACTGCTTTATAAATATTCCGGCAATGAAGACATCGTGGTAGGTACGCCGGTGGCAGGCCGTACCAGGGCAGAGCTGGACAAAGTACAGGGCGTGTTCATCAATACACTCGCTATCAGGTCGTATCCCGCCGGTAAAAAGGCTTTCCGGGATTTCCTGGCAGAAGTAAGCCAGTCCACGCTTGACGCACTGAAGAACCAGGATTACCCGTTCGAGCTGCTGATCGATAAACTCAATCTCAGAAGAGATGCGAGCCGTAATCCGCTCTTCGATGTAATGTTCTCCCTCCTGCATGAAAACAGAGACGTACTGCCCCTCGGAGATGCTACACTGGAGCCGCTTAATGATATTTGCTACACTAGCAAATTCGATTTATTGCTGGAAGGCGTAAGAACCGGCAGTCAGTTGAAACTTAATCTCGAATACAGCACTGAACTATTCAGCGACGCTACAGCTGAACGTTTCCTGCAACACTATGTGAACCTGTTACAGGAGATCAACAGTTATCTCAACAACACACTGGCAGACATCAATATTCTCCAACCAGCCGAAACACAATGGCTGCTCACGGATTGTAATGATACCGCTGCCCGCTATCCGGAAGATATATGTATCCACCAGCTGTTTGAAGAACAGGTGAAACTGCATCCGGATAATGTGGCTTTGGTATTTGAAGATAAACAACTGACCTATGCTGCCCTGGATGCCAAAGCCACTCAGCTGGCTGCCGCCATACAGGAAGCTATGCCAGCGAATGAAAACCAGGTCATCGCCGTGATGCTCGACAGAAGTCCGGAGATGATC
>NZ_DATLKJ010000204.1:0-23992 GCF_035538455.1 Chitinophaga sp. | reverse complement strand
GGCGACCCGACGACCGGTCCCGGCGCGGACGCGGCGCTCGAAATGAGTGACATGAAGGCGGTTAATTCAATACGAATATAAAGGCTCATTTCTCCGGAGGCAGATTTTTACAGGAGAACGGGGAGAAAACGCGGAAAACTGGTATAAAAAGGATTTAGCAACCAGAAAATATTTAGTGATTTTTTTTTGTAGTTATTTAGACTTGATAGGATTCTATCAAGTCTAAATAACTACATAAAAAAATCACTAAATATTATTCGGTGAACTTATAGCCAACACCTCTTACGGAGTGGAAGTATTTGGAATTGCGGCTGTCTTCCTCAAAATATTTGCGGAAGTTGAGAATGAAGTTATCAATGGTGCGGGTTGTAGGGTATACGTTATATCCCCAAACCACCTGCAGAATCTTTTCCCTGGTTACTACTTCCCCCTTGTTTTCGATCAGGAGCTTCAGGAGCATAGCTTCCTTCTTACTTAGCTCATAGTGCTTGCCATCTTTACCTACGCATTCCTGCGCGGCAAAGTCGATCATGTTGTTACCAAACCGGTAAACGTTGGGAACACTGTCTTTATCCTGGATCTTCTTGTTTTTTACGATCAGCTTTTCAACGCGGAGGAGCAGCTCCTCCAGGTTGAATGGCTTGGTCATGTAGTCATCACCACCCTTTTTGAGCCCCAGCACACGGTCAGCGCTGCTGTTTTTGGCGCTCAGGAAGAGGATAGGGACTTCATTGTTCTGAATGCGGATATTTTCACATACTGCAATGCCGTCCATTTCGGGCAGCATGATATCAAGTATGATGAGGTCAAAGTATTCATTTTTCACTGCTTTCAGCGCAGCCGTGCCGTTGTCAACCGCTGTTACTTCATATCCTTCCAGCTCCAGGTTCAGCTTCAGTGCTTCCTGGAGATTTTCTTCGTCTTCTACCAGTAGTATTGATGCCTTAGTCGCTTCCTTCATGTGTTATAGTTTGTTTTACTCAAATAACGGAGCAGGGGTAAACCTGCATCCGGTCATCTAATTTACGCAGTTTGCACGGAATATTGAGGCCATGTTATTTCAAAACAAGCTCCTGTAGGCGTATTGTTCTTTACTTCAATCCGGCCGCCGTGCTGTTCCACAATCTTGGCGGTAAGGAACAGGCCAAGGCCGGATCCTTTTGCCTTACGGGTATTCTCGTTCCCTACCCGGTAGAACTTCAGGAATATACGATCCCACTCTTCTTTAGGAATGCCGGGGCCTTCGTCTGCCACCTGGAGTTTAAGGTGTTTATCGGCTATAAACAGTCTTACACTAATAGAAGTATTGCGGGGCGCATATTTCACGGCATTCTCCACCAGATTGCTGAGTATGATCTGCAATGTCAGCCTATCGCCCTCGAGCCATATATGTGGCAGAATATCCGCATTTACAACGTGTGTGCCTATACGCCCGCCTAGCTCTTTGATACCTTGTTCGAGGAGTGCCGAATAATTCAGCGGTTCTTTAAACAGCTGGTATCTATGAGTCTCCAGCTGGGCGGCCAGGAGGATGTTGTTACAAAGCTGATCCAGCCGGTTGGTTTCGCGGATAGTATTGTCAATGAGCCGCGATTGTTTCTCTTCATCAAGCCGGTGACGGCGGATAGTCTCCAGGTTGAGCTTTGCTGCAGCGATGGGGGATTTCAGTTCGTGCGTTACCGCCATCATAAAATTCTGCTGCTGACTGCTGAGCTTCATGTATTTCCAGACGGCCCTGTATACAAATAGGGCGCCGATGAGGATGATGCCCAGAAAGGTGATCCCTTCTCCGATATATTTGAAGGAGCGCATCTGGTCTTCCTTTGCAATACGCTGTAGTTCCAGCTGATGCTCTACTGGCTGCGCCAAGCTATCTACGCGCAGGGAGAGATTTTGCAGTTCAAAGCGGGTGATCTGTTCGCTTTGCCTGAACAGGAGTACGCCCCACCAGATAAGGGCGATGATCGTATATGCGAGAACCAGAAAATAAATGAAGGAAACGGACTTACCGTCCTGCATTCTATGGAAAAATTTTTTCATTATGGCCGTTTGCCGGCTTTCTCTATCCGCAAACCAACATTCATTACCCTGGGAAGCGGATTTTGCCGCATGTTTTGTTCAAAAGAAAATTTATAGGTGCCCGGATGATTGAAGATGGCTTTCTGCTGGATAGGAACACGGTGCTCGATAATGTCATCGATTCCTGTTCCCAGCCATTTGCCGCCGATATCGGCCAGAGGCAGCTCCACTCGTTGTTCTTTGGGAATGCTGTCGCCGGGATATTGCGTGCCTACCAGCAGCCATATGTTACTATAGGGATAAGCATCTGTATGCCGCACATTCACATATATGTTATAAAGCCATGCAGTATCTTCCGGCTGGATGTTCACTTCAAAAGACGGCTTGTAATCGTATGTCCAGCTATGCCCGGGTATTTCCAGGTTTTTCTCGTAAGCATCCATTTTCGGCGGCTTACAGGCCAGCGCCATCAGGAATAAGCCCGCTGTTAGCGGGAATAGTTTCTTCATATGGTGTTGTATGCCTTGCTATAAAACATTTAAAACTTGTTCTTTGGCTTTTTCCAGCTCGTCCTTCATCAGCACCACCCATTGCTGTATACCGGCATCATTGGCCTTGGAGCCGGTTGTATTGATTTCACGGCCTATTTCCTGCAGCACAAAGCCCAGCTTCTTACCCTTTACCGCATCTTCCTCTTTAAGTATCTCCCTGAAATAACGGAGATGATTTTCCAGGCGGACCAGTTCTTCGGAGATATCGAGCTTTTCCAGATAGAAGATCAATTCCTGCTCCAGCCTGTTGCCGTCTACATTCTCTTTGCCGACATGCTCTGCCAACAGGGATTCCAGGCGCTGGCGTATGCGGTCTTTGCGGAGCGGGTCCAGTTCGCGCACCTTTATCGTATAGGCTTCAATGTTAGTAATCCGTTGTTCAAGGTCTGCATCCAGCATCTTGCCTTCATCGATCCTGTGTATGTCCAGGTCTTCCAGAGCCGCTTTCAGGGTATCTTCCACATCTCTCCATTCTTCCTCAGAAATCTGCTCCGTAGCGGGTGTTACCACCTCCGGCAACTTCATCAGTATGTTCAGCAAATCCCCCTGGGGCAGCTCCAGCTGATTGGCCAGCATAGTGATAGACTGATAGTAGTATTTTGCCAGATCCGTATTGATCACCACCGGACGGGTAGCGCCATTCTGGCGGATGTTGATGGATGCATCAAGTGTGCCACGCACCAAGACCTGCTGCATGAGCGAGCGAATGTCAAACTCATAAGGCTTGAGCAATGGAGAAAATTTCAGATTCACTTCAAACTGCTTTCCGTTCAGCGATTTGATCTCAACCACGATATTTGTTTCGCCTCTTGTGCTTTCTGCCCTTCCGAAGCCGGTCATTGATTTCAGCATAATAGAATTTTGTAGGAGACAAACCTAGTTAAAATTTCGGGATTAGTTATCCTGAAATTCAGTTATTTAGACGTCGGACAGTATAATCGACGGATTTTGAATCTTCTTTCTCAATATAATCAAAATATTAAAACTCCTTCAGGCGTAGTTTTTTATATACCTCACGTTGGCTTAATGATAGCATGTCTCCTGGCTGCATGCCTTCCACTGTCAGTTCTTCAATACGATAACGTACAAGCCTCAACGTCGGGAAACCAACGGCGGCAGTCATCTTGCGCACCTGTCTGTTCTTACCTTCCTTCAGTATCATCCTGATCCATGGCGCAGGAATACTTTTCCGGAAACGTATAGGCGGATTACGGTCCGGAAGCTGAGGTTCTTCAGAAAAAATCTCTGCAATGCATCGTTTAGTACGCCATACCTTCCCATCTACCGTAATCTGCACGCCTTCTTGCAATTGCTTCACAGCTGTATTGGTAACAGCACCATCCACCTGCACCCAGTATTCTCTTTCATGCGCATGCTGCGGTAACAGCAGCCTGCTGTTCAATGACTTATCGTTCGTGAGCAACAACAGCCCCTCACTATCATAGTCGAGACGTCCCACCGGGTACACATCCTGCGGAACCTTGAAGTGGTCTGCCAGACAGGCTTTATTACCCTCTGGCGTAAACCTCGACAACACCTCATATGGCTTATAAATCACATAATAATAAAGTGACACAACTGCATTAACTTTGGTTAAGGAGCCGTAAATTAGTACTTTTGCAGAATTGATATGAGCAGTAACATTCAGAACCCTTCATGCCAGCACTGTAAGGATCGCTTCTCGTCCATCTTCTGCAAAGCAGAGCTATGCAACCTGGAAGAGATTGATGCAGCCAAAGTGTGCTCCATATACAAGAAAGGACAGGTGATCTTCCATGAAGGCGCTTATCCTTTTGGTGTTTACTGCATCAACGACGGAAAGATCAAGTTATCGCATAGTGGCGATGACGGCCGCGAGCAGATCATACGCCTTGTTAAAGATGGCGACATCATGGGATATAAAGCCCTGCTCAGCAACGAACGTTATACCGCTACAGCCACGGCACTCGAAGACTCTTCCATCTGCTTCATTCCCAAAGACCTCTTCCTGAGTATACTGCAAAAAGATGCCTCTCTTTCTTTTGAAATGATGCGCATCTTATCCAGCGAACTGCGCAAAGCAGAACTCAAAATCACACACCTGGCTCAGAAACCAGTGCGGGAACGGCTCGCAGAAACCCTGCTCTTCATCAAAGAAACATACGGCCTTGAACAAGATGGCCACACCCTCAATGTACGCCTCTCCCGTGAAGAAATAGCCAACCTCGTAGGCACCGCCACAGAATCCGCCATACGCCTGCTCTCCGAGTTCAAAAAAGATAAAATGATAGAACTCGAAGGCAAAAAAATCCGCCTCCTGGATCTCGATGAAATTGTAAGAACCGCCAACCTCCAGGACTAATTTTACCTGACAAATATCATATTCCCGCTTGACTCATATCATAGCCTCCACACTGTGCGCCCGGTAATTTTGTGTTTGCACAAAATACCTACCATATGCCCGCATATGCTAATGCCATCATCAACTTTCATGAAATGACGCCCGCTGCTCTCTGTGATGTGATCAGCAGTAAGTTTCACCTTCCTGTTGAACAAACAGCAGCACAGGTAATCGCTTATTTCAATACCGGGAAACAGGAAGACCCAACCGCACCAGCTGTCGCCGACCTACAACACCTGCTGTTCTCCAGAATGCAGACTGAATGCCTGCTGCTCATTCGTAAAGAGCATGCACTCATCTTTCCCCTCATTAGAAATATAGCTTCACACAATACCCGCAAACTGCAACCTTCTATATACGAAAACATCCACCAGTCATTCCAGAAAATACTGCTCATGCTCCAGAAGATCAGGCAGATCACCAGCCATTACCTCGTTCAGGTCTACTGGAGCAGCGCCTATAAACTATGCATCAGCAATATGTTCACAACAGAACAGCTCTTGCAGCAATGGATATATGTAGAACAGAATATTCTCTATCCGGCTGTATTGCCCGCTTGTAACATATTCCACCACCATGCGAATAACGATAACGATATAAGTATAGACTAATGGCAACATCTTCTAAGATCAACATACAAACAGCCTGCTACCATTGCGGGGAGGATTGTGCAAACAATACCATCACCCTGGAAGAAAAAGTGTTTTGCTGCCAGGGTTGCAAGCTGGTATACGAAATACTACACCAATACAACCTTTGCGAATACTACACACTCAATAATCAACCGGGTGTCAATCAGCGCATTACAGTCAGGAGAGACAAATTCGCCTTCCTGGAAGATGAAAAAATAGAACAACAGCTGATACAGTTCCGCGACGATACACAAACACATGTGAGCTTCTACATTCCGCATATCCATTGCAGTTCCTGTCTTTGGCTGCTGGAAAACCTGCATCGCCTTGATGCTGGTGTACAACGCGTAACCGTTAACTTTAGTAAGAAAGAAGCGCTTATTATCTTCTCGCACCAGCAAACTTCACTCAGGCATGTGGCAGAGATACTCACTGCTATTGGTTATGAACCATACATCAGCTTGCAGGATCTCCAGGATAAAAAACCGCGTATCAAACGCAGTCTGATATATCAGCTCGGAGTTGCCGGCTTCTGCTTCGGCAATATTATGTTGCTGAGCTTTCCGGAATACTTCTCCGGCAGCGGACACACAGATGAAGGGATGAATACGCTGTTCAGATACATGAACCTGTTACTCGCACTTCCTGTTTTCTTCTACAGTGCGCAGGTATTCTTCAAATCCGCCTGGAGCGGACTTAAACATGGGTTTCTCAACATTGATGTGCCCATTGTACTGGCCATCATCGTTACTTTCATACGTAGCCTGACCGAAGTATATCATGGTAACGCCGGTTACTTTGATTCGATGTCAGGCATTGTATTTTTTATGTTGATGGGGAGAATCTTACAGGATAAAACATACCAGGGGCTTTCTTTCGATCGCGATTATACTGCTTATTTTCCGATTGCCGTCAATGTTATAAAAGACGGTAAAGAAACTTCCACGGCACTACCAGACATCAAAACCGGCGACACACTGCTGATACACAACAACGAACTGATACCCGCCGACGGCATCATTGTGAGAGGCGCCGCGTTCATCGACTACAGCTTTGTAACCGGTGAATCAAACCCCGTAGGCAAAGCAGTAGGAGAGATAGCCTATGCCGGCGGCAGGCAGATGGATGGCAATTTAGAACTGCTAGTGGTGAAAGAGGTAGCGCAAAGTTATCTCACCAGCTTGTGGAACAGGGATGAGCTGAAAAACAGGGAAGAAAAACATGTATCATTTGTTCATCTGCTGGGACAATACTTCACCTGGGTGGTGCTGCTCATTGCAGCCGTAAGCGCCGCCTACTGGGCCGTTCATGAACCAGCCCGTATATGGGCTGCCGTCACAGCTATTCTTATCATAGCTTGTCCTTGTGCATTATTGCTTACATCGTCATTTACCAATGGTCATATCCTGCGTATACTCAGCAGAAATCAGCTGTACCTGCGCAATGCACAGGCTATTGAAAATCTCGCCGCAACCACGCATATTGTTTTTGACAAAACCGGTACGCTTACCAACAAAACAGGAAGCGATGTAATATACTATGGCACAGGGCTCTCTATATATGAAGAAGGACTGGTAGCTACACTCGCAGCGCAATCATCACACCAGTTGAGTAAGTCTGTCCTCCAATACTGTGGCGACGGTACTTTGCTGCATGTACATGATTTCAGAAGCTTTCCCGGCCTGGGTGTATGCGGCTGGGTAGACGGTAACTTTCTCCGGCTGGGTAATGCGGAATTTGCCGGCGCGCCAAAGCAGAATACCGCTGAAGGCAGCGTCGTGTTTCTTGCTATAAATGAAAAACTGAAAGGACTGTTTACCATCCGTAACAGCTATCGTCCCGGTATCCGCGGATTGCTGAAGGTGTTGCAACAGCACTATCCGCTCACCGTACTGAGTGGCGACAATGACCGCGAAGCAATACACCTGCGCAGGCTGATGGGACCTGATGCCACCTTATTGTTCAAACAAAAGCCCGCAGATAAACTGGCTTACATCCTTTCATTGCAACAGAAGGGAAAAAAAGTGATGATGATTGGAGACGGCCTGAATGATGCCGGTGCACTCAAACAAAGTGACATTGGTATTTCGCTGGCAGAAGACAGCAACAACTTCACACCCGCCAGTGATGGCATACTCGAAGCACGAAAGCTACCGTTGCTGCTGGATTTCATCCGGTTATGCAAGGCAAACAAACGGATTATACTGGTAACTTTTTCGGTATCACTGATCTATAATATAACCGGGTTGTACTTTGCCGTACAAGGCCTCTTATCTCCACTGGTAGCGGCTATACTAATGCCTGCCAGCTCTGTCAGCATTGTGCTGCTTACCTGGCTACTGAGTGAATGGAGCGGTAAAAGCCTTATCAATAAAGGATCTCAAACGATATCTGATAAAAATCATATTCAGGGTTGAGTTATATCATTGCCCTGCCATATGGGCATTTCTAACTTTGTAGTATAAACGTAACATACATAGCAATTCCTTAAAAGTGCCCGTTAAAAAGGGCCCGTGATTGAAATGAACGGCAGGCAGGCAAAAACCTGCATGCCGTAACGGGCAAGCTTTGTTTGGATTGTTATCACTGTCTCAATATACCAGAAAAAGCTAAACCCGCTATATACGTATGAATGTATTGCAAGTGGAAGGGAATGAAAAGATCAAAAGTTGCGTAGTGCTGAAAACAAAACGCTTCGATGCTAACCTGATGATACTCCGGCAAGGGCAACAGATCCCGCCGCATACGTCGGCCTCCGACGCTATGGTACTTGTACTGGCTGGCAAGATAGCCTTCATGCTGAATGAAGAAGTAACAGTACTGGAAACCGGCGATGTACGCACATTCCGGGCAAATGAGATACATGCCTTGCAGGCGCTGGAAACAGCAAGATTCCTGCTTGTAAAATAAACAGATCATGAGTGTAATTATCCTTTTACTGGGAGCCAGTCTGACAGTGGCGGCAGGCTTCCTCGTGGCCTTTATCTGGTCAGTAAAAAGCGGGCAGTTCGAAGACGACTACTCGCCGGCACACCGCATCCTGTTTGAAGACAAGCCAGATAACAATAATAGCAACGGTTAAACGAAAACATTTACGTAACAATAAACAGCACTATGTCTCTCGAAAAATTTTATTACGACAACCGCACAGTGAAATGGTTTGCCTACGCCTGTATGTTCTGGGGGCTGATAGGCATGCTCGCAGGCTTATGGGCGGCGCTGTCGCTGGTAATCCCTGAACTGAACCTTGGCTATGCACCAACTACCTTTGGGCGTCTCAGGCCCGTGCATACCAATGCCGTAATCTTTGCATTTGTGGGCAATGGTATATTCATGGGCGTATACTATTCCCTTCAAAGACTTTGCAAAGCGCGTATGTTCAGCGATGTGCTGAGTAAGATCCACTTCTGGGGCTGGCAGGCAATCATCGCCGGCGGTGCACTGACCCTGCTCATGGGATATACTACCGGTAAAGAATACGCAGAACTCGAATGGCCGTTTGATATCGCTATTACCCTCATATGGGTTGTTTTCGGCGCCAATATGCTGGGTACTATTCTACGCAGGCGTGAATCACACCTGTACGTGGCTATCTGGTTCTATATCGGTACCTGGGTAGCTATTGCCATGTTGCATATCATCAACTCCTTCGAGTACCCGCTGGCACTGTTCAAGAGCTACAGCTGGTATGCCGGCGTTCAGGACGCGCTGGTACAATGGTGGTATGGACATAACGCGGTGGCATTCTTCCTCACCACGCCATACCTCGGGCTGATGTATTACTTCGTTCCCAAAGCAGCCAACAGACCAGTATACTCCTACCGCTGGTCTATCATACACTTCTGGTCACTGATATTTATTTATATATGGGCTGGTCCGCATCACCTGCTGTACACAGCTTTACCTGAATGGGCACAATCGCTCGGCACCGTGTTCAGTATCATGCTGATAGCTCCATCCTGGGGCGGTATGCTCAACGGATTGCTCACACTCCGCGGTGCATGGGACCGTGTCCGCGAAGACGCTATCCTTAAGTTCTTTGTGGTGGCGCTCACCTGCTATGGTATGGCCACTTTCGAAGGCCCGATGCTGTCCCTGAAAAATGTAAATGCAATCAGCCATTATACCGACTGGACCATTGCACACGTACACGTCAGCGCATTGGGTTGGAACGGATTCCTCACGTTTGGTATCCTCTACTGGCTCATTCCAAGAATATTCTCCACACAACTCTATTCCCGCAGAATGGCCAACACCCACTTCTGGATAGGCACACTGGGTATTATCTTCTATGTGATACCGCTGTACTGGGCTGCCTTCACACAAAGTATGATGTGGAAACAGTTTACCGAAGAAGGACAACTGAAATACCAGTTTCTGGAAACGGTGACCACCATCGTACCAATGTATGCCTTGCGCGCATTTGGCGGGTTACTATATGTTAGCGGACTGGTAATGATGATCGCGAACCTGTATAAGACGGTGCGCCGCGGCTCTTTTGTAGCCAATGAAGTGGCAGAAGCAGCCCCGTTGCCCAAGGTAATCGCTACGCATGGTAAAACGCACTGGCATAACTGGATCGAGCGCCGCCCCGTGCAGATGGTTGTATTCAGTCTCGTGGTCGTAGCCGTTGGCGGTATCATTGAAATGGTGCCTACCTTCCTCATACGTAGTAATATTCCCACCATCAGCAGCGTGAAGCCTTATACTCCGCTGGAGTTACATGGCCGCGATATATACCTCCGCGAAGGCTGCTACACCTGTCACTCTCAGATGATACGCCCCTTCCGGGATGAAGTAGCCCGTTATGGCGAATACTCCAAGGCCGGTGAATTTATCTACGATCATCCGTTTCAGTGGGGTTCCAAACGTACCGGACCAGATCTGGCCCGTATTGGCGGCAAATATCCGGACTCCTGGCACTTCAACCACATGCTTGATCCCACTTCCATGTCGCCGGGATCTATCATGCCGCCATATCCCTGGCTGTTTGAGGAGCGCATCGATAAAAGCAAGACGCCGGCAATGATCAACGTGATGCGTAAGCTGGGTGTCCCATATGCAGAAGGCTATGAAAAAGAAGCGATCAAAGCACTGGATAAACAGGCCGCCGGTATTGCCGCATCACTGCAGAAAGACAAATTGCCGGTACCCGCCGATCGTGAGATTGTAGCACTGATAGCGTATCTGCAACGGATAGGAAAAGATATTAAATCCGAACCTGTTCCCAAACCAGCCACAACTGCGGAAACCTTCTAGTCATTTTAAAAACTTCGGTCATGAAATTCATCAATTATCTCGAATCCATCGCGGGCATCAGCATATACCCGCTTACATCACTGCTGATCTTCTCCATCTTCTTTGTAATCGCATCTATCTGGGCATTCAAAGCAGATAAGAACATGGTGGATCACATCAGCCGGATACCGTTGGAAAGTAATGATGACATCAAAAGTCTATAAAAGAATGCAACGTATGAACAGGAAACTTTTAAATATACTCGGCGCCTGCCTGCTATGCAGTGTTCCCGCCTTTGCGGATGGTCCCAAACCGCCATCAGAGCTTTCAGATCCGGTAGCGCTGTTACTGCTCGCTGTAATAGGAGGACTGCTGCTGGTAATAGGCATACTTGGCAATGCGGTAACAGGTGCAGTGGATATTTTCCGGGAGAAGATGAAGAACGATACTGCAAAAACAATAGTAGTGATGATCGGCATGATCAGTATTGCGCTGATTAGCAGCAGTCCTGCCTTCGGGCAGGATGCTGCACCTGTCGCCAGCGCTTACTTCACCAGGTTGTCTCAACCCTCATTTTACCTGCTTATTTCCATCATAGCGCTGGAACTGTGTGTGATCATTGCATTGCTATTCGTTCTGCGTTTCCTGGTGGGCATCAGGCGTAAACGTAAACCTGCCGCTGAAACAGTTCCCGGTACACCCCGCATATCCTGGCTGGAGAAACTCAATAAAACCAGAACACTTGACGCCGCTTCTGAAACAGAAGAAGACATGGGACATGATTTTGATGGTATCCATGAGCTCAACAATCCCACACCACCCTGGTGGAAATGGGGCTTCATTTTCAGTGTATGCTTCGGTGTAGTTTATTTCTGGCGTACAGAAATTTCACAGTCTGCCCCTAATCAGTTGCAGGAGCTGGCGATGGCTGAAGAGAAAGCCGCTGTTGCCAGGGAGGAATACCTGAAAAATGCCGCCAATAATATCGATGAGAACAACGTGAAATTGCTGGAAGATCCTAACGATCTCGCGGCTGGACAGAAACTGTTTGTATCCAGCTGCGCGCCTTGTCATGGTCCGCAAGGCCAGGGCGTGGTGGGGCCTAACCTCACTGACGACTACTGGTTGCATGGCGGTAAGATCAACGAAGTATTCAAAACCATTAAATACGGCGTTCCTGATAAAGGGATGAAATCCTGGCAGGAAGATTTTTCACCGAAGCAGCTCGCTCAGCTTGCCAGCTTCATCAAGTCCATCCATGGAACTAACCCTCCCAATCAGAAAGATCCGCAAGGAGCAAAAGAATAAGTCATGAATACGGGAAATACCACTTTCAGAGATAGTCTAGCCACAGTTGATACGCAGGGAAAGCGCAAATGGGTTTTTGCTCAACGCCCGAAAGGGCGCTGGTATAACCTTCGCAGCCTTCTCAGCATCTTTTATTTTAGTGTTTTTTGTAGCCTGCCGTTTATTTCTATAAATGGCAGGCCTTTATTTATGCTGAATGTGGTAGAAGGTAAGTTCATCCTGTTTGGCGCTATATTCTGGCCGCAGGACTTCTTTATTTTCGGCCTCGCTATGGTGGCATTCATTCTTTTCATTGTGCTCTTTACAATGGCTTTTGGCCGTCTTTTCTGCGGCTGGATGTGCCCTCAGACCATCTTCATGGAAATGCTGTTCCGCCGTATAGAATATTGGTTCGAAGGCGATGCCGGCGCACAACGGCTGCTGCAAAGCCAACCCTGGACCACAGAAAAAATTCTCCGCAAAACAGGCAAACACCTCGTCTTTTATGCCTTGTCATTCCTTATTGCTAATTTATTCCTGGCCTATATCATCGGAGCCAGGGCATTGGGCGGAATCATTACTGAACCGTTATCACAACATACCGGTGGCTTTGCTGCCATCCTTGTTTTTTCAGGAGTGTTCTATGGGGTGTTTGCTTTCCTGCGGGAGCAGGTATGCACCGCAGTATGCCCTTATGGCCGCCTGCAAGGTGTGTTACTCGACAAAGACAGTATCGTGGTTGCCTACGATTACAAAAGGGGTGAACCCCGTGGTAAATACCGCAAAGATGACTCAAGAGCCACAGGAGATTGCATCGACTGCGCGCAATGCGTGAAAGTATGTCCAACAGGAATAGATATACGCAACGGCACCCAGCTGGAATGTACCAACTGCACCGCCTGTATCGACGCCTGCGACCATATGATGGAAAAAACAGGCCGTCCCAAAGGCCTGATCCGTTATGCATCTGAAAATGGTATCGCCCGTCAGCAACAGCTGCATTTCACGCCCAGGCTTAAAATATACTCCGGTATCCTCGTTTTGCTGCTGGGTGCCATCGTCTTCCTGCTGGCAAGCCGCAAACCAGTAAGTGGTACTATCATGCGCACCGCAGGCATACTATATCAGGAACGCGGTGCAGACAGCATCAGCAATCTTTACCGCATCAAACTTGTCAATAAAACAACTATCGATATTCCCCTTACCCTGCAGCTGGAAGATGAAGCAGGCAAAGTCGAAATGGTAGGTCGTACAGAGGTCCTTGTAAAAGCAGAAGGACAGGGTGAAGGCACTTTCTTTGTGGTACTACCCCGCAGCAACCTGCACAACAGGAAATCTGCCGTATACATCCGGCTTTATCAGAACGGGAAACAGATCACGCGCATGCGCACCTCTTTCCTCGGACCACTGCAATAACAATATCATTATTCACCTGAGAAACATAATATCATGAACTGGGGATATAAAATCATTATCGTGTTTGTGCTCTTCGCCGCCGGCATCCTGTCACTGGTTTTCAAGAGCATGCGTACAAAAATAGACATGGTCACACCTGATTATTACGGTGAAGAGCTGAAGTATCAGCAGGTAATTGATGGCAGGCACAACCTGGCCGCACTATCCGTTCCGGTGCTGATCTCCCAATCAGATAACAGCGTTGTGGTCACATTTCCTAAAGAAATACGCGGACACAGAATTTCCGGGAGCATCAAATTCTATTGCGCCGCCGATTCACGTAAAGACCTGCTGCTTCCTGTAAAACCCGATGAGAACGGACAACAGCAGATTGCCCGCAGTATGCTGTTCAAAGGGCAGTATGAGGTAAAGGTAAAATGGGAAACGGAGGGTAAACCTTATTACCAGGAACAAGGCCTGGATATTGATTGATCAGGCATAAATTTTCAGATATGTTCATTACAGCTTTTGTGCTTGGCTTTGTTGGCAGTTTTCATTGTATTGGTATGTGTGGGCCTATTGCGCTTACATTACCTGTACAGCACCCGGAAGGCGCCGCTAAAGCCGCTGGTATCCTGCTTTACAATGCAGGTCGTATTACAGCCTATGCACTGATGGGAATATTGTTCGGGTGGCTGGGCAGGCAGTTTTATCTGGGAGGAATGCAACAATGGTTGTCTGTTACCATCGGCACCCTGTTGCTATTGATCGTATTACTGAAGTATGCCGGCATCCGCAGCGCAAAAGGCGGATACCTCCCGGATATCTTCACCTCAAAAATAAAGTCAACACTCGGTACATTACTTCGCCGCCAGCGTTTCAGTACCCTCTATGCTATCGGCTTCCTCAACGGACTGCTGCCCTGCGGACTTGTATACCTCGGCATCGCTGGAGCAGTTGCCACCGGTTCTGTGCTAAAGGGAATGGTATTTATGGCTGCCTTTGGTGCAGGCACTATGCCTGCTATGATGGCGGTCACCTGGTTTAGTCATCTTATCAGTATCAATGTGCGTAACAGGATACGGCGCCTTATACCTGTTGCAATAGCACTGATGGGCATACTGCTTATCATGCGCGGCCTGAACCTGGGCATTCCATACATCAGTCCTGTAATGTCTGCACAAAGCGAAAAGGTAGTAGAACATTGTTGTCATAAACCATAAGTTATCATGAATCTTATCCGCAAATACAACGTAGCAGCGCCCAGGTACACCAGCTATCCGACTGTACCATATTGGGATGAAAACAGCTTTGAACTGCAGCAGTGGTCAACATTGCTGCAGCAATCTTTCCGCGAGCATAACCATCGTGACGGTATCAGTCTTTATATACATCTTCCGTTCTGCGAAAAGCTATGCACATACTGCGGCTGCAATAAGTACATTACCGTAAACCATGCCGTGGAAGAACCATATATAACCGCCCTGCTGAAGGAGTGGCAATTGTATCTGGACACATTTGGAAGCAAACCGCGTATAAAAGAAGTACATCTCGGCGGAGGCACACCTACCTTCTTTAGCGCGGGTAATCTGCGCACATTACTGGACGGTATATTCTCTGGTGCCGAGCTCTTACCGGATGCATCACTGGGCTTTGAAGGTCATCCAGGCAATACGACGCCGGAGCATCTGCAGGTATTGTATGATCTTGGCTTCAGACGTATCAGTCTGGGCATTCAGGATTTTGATCCGGGAGTACAGGAGATCATCAATCGTATACAGCCGTTTGAAACAGTAGCGAAGGTTACAGAACAGGCAAGGCAAACAGGTTTCACCGCCGTGAATTTTGACCTGATATACGGATTGCCGCTGCAAACAACATGTGGTATGCAGGACACAATCAATAAGGTGATGCAGTTGCGCCCCGATAGAATATCTTTCTACAGCTATGCACATGTACCCTGGATCAGAGGAGTGGGACAGCGCCGTTATTCAGAAGATGATCTGCCGGCGCCAGACGAGAAACGGCGCCTTTATGAGCTGGGCAAACTCCTGTTTGTCCGGAATGGATATACGGAAATCGGTATGGATCATTTTGCGTTGCCCGGCGACGAACTATTTCAGGCTGCGGAGAAAGGGCAGCTGCATCGCAATTTCATGGGGTATACCGTTTCACACACCTCTCTGCTGATAGGACTGGGAGCATCCTCTATCGGAGATAGCCGCTATGCCTATGTACAAAATGAGAAGAACATTGCTACGTGGCAGGAGCTGGTAAATAAAGGGATATTCCCTGTTGTGCGGGGGCATATACTGAATGAAGAAGACCTGTTGCTCAGAAGGCATATACAGGAACTGATGTGCAATTTTGAAACAACCTGGCACAAAGCAGACACACAATGTGATGCAGTAATGGATGGATTGCAAAGATTACAGGAGCTGGAGAAAGACGGACTGGTAAATGTGATTCCGGACAGGGTAGCTGTAACCAGCAAGGGACGGCCATTTATACGGAACATATGTATGGCATTTGATGCTCGTTTGTGGCGTCAGTTTCCTCAATCACAGCTGTTCAGTAAAGCCATCTGAGCTGATATTTTGGGATTTCGGGATGTAGGAATTTCGGGATTTATAAATGCAGCGGAGACGATGTTACGATTAACAACCTACAGATCTCCGCTGCATTTATAAATCCCGAAATTCCTACATCCCGAAATCCCAAAATCTTGACTGATTTTATACTTTCAGCAGCTCAAAACATCGTTTTCCCCTCAAAACCGGATTTTGCTCTTGGCTCCCTTTATGCTGTTTTACGAAAGAAGAATGATGCTAACGGCGTGAGTTTTTGAAGCAGGATAAAATACTGATCAGCTGTAACGCTTTATTCATGCGGGTTTCAGAGGCAATAAAAAAAGTCTGACCGCTTTAACAATCAGACTTTCTTATTATGTGAATGGGTTAGTAAGTACAGGGAAATAAATTTCCCTACACAATATTAAAAAGAATTTCATGACAAAAGAAAAAAATTGCAAAAAATTTTATTCACACTACTAAAATAATTGTGGATAACAACAGTCTGAAAACTACAAAACCATCTCATCATCCATCCCGATTTTAGTATTTGGTTGCACCGATTTACTACCTTTGTCGCACTTAAACATTACTCAATAATTCAGATTTTATGAAGTTCGAATCACCGGTTGCAGTAACTGAAATCGCGGCATACATAGGCGCAGAGCTGGTTGGCAACGACCAGCTGATAGCAGCAGGCATCAATGAAATACATAAAGTAGAACCAGGAGACATTTCGTTTGTAGACTTTGAGAAGTACTATGATGCCAGCCTGCAATCGGCAGCAACGATCATTATCATCAACAAGAAGGTTGCTTGCCCGGAAGGTAAGGCATTGCTTGTGCTGGATGATCCTTTCAGTGCTTATGTGAAACTGGTGAAACGCTTCCGTCCATTTGAACCCGCAACAAAGGCAATCAGTGATACGGCAGTAATCGGAGAAGGCACTATCATACAACCTAACGTATTCATTGGCAATCATGTAAGGATAGGTCGCAACTGCCTCATTCATCCCAACGTTACCATTTACGACCACTGCGTTATTGGCGATAATGTAATTATCCAGGCAGGTACCATAATAGGCGCCGATGCTTTTTACTTCAAGAAAAGAGCAGACAGGGAAGTGATGTACGACAAGATGGAAAGCTGCGGCCGTGTTATCATCGAAGACGATGTGGAGATAGGCGCAGGCTGCACCATCGACAAAGGCGTGAGCGGAGATACAATCATAGGTCGCGGTACCAAGTTCGACAACATGATACACATTGGTCATGGTACAGTGATCGGCAGGAACTGCCTGTTTGCCGCACAGGTAGGTATCGGTGGCAAAGCGCGTGTAGAAGACAACGTTATTCTGTGGGGACAGGTAGGTGTATCCAAAGACCTGGTAATCGGTAAAGGAGCAATAGTATTGGCACAGAGCGGCGTGCCCTCATCACTGGAAGGCGGTAAAGTGTACTTCGGTTATCCCGCAGAAGATGCCCGTCAGAAGAAAAAAGAACTCGCCTGGATCAAACGCATCCCCGAAATGTGGAGCATGCTGAAAAAATAAATTATTCAGGGATTTCGGAATTTTGAGATTTTGGAATTCATAAATGCAGCGGAGATCTGTATTTTGTTAAACATAACATCATCTTCCCCGCATTTATGAATTCCAAAATCTCAAAATCCCCAAATCTCAAAATCAAATAAAGCCGCCCTGAAAAATGAAACAGCTCAGATACCTGCTAATCCTGGTAATCATGTTTTCCTGTACCGCCACCAGACAGGCCAGGACTACACCCTCTCTTTACAGCAATGATCAGGAATGGAAAATAAAAACAGATGATGGCTGGTTCTCTGCCAAAACGATCAGCTTTGGTCCATATACCACATCATCCCGTAAAAATGGCGTATCCGACGCCATGAATGCGTCTTTTATCAAAGACCCGAAAAATCCATTTAGCTTCACGCTTACCGGTAATAATGAACGTCTGCCTGTACAAACCATGGGTACCAAACGTATCGCGTTTACCAACCGCTCATTACCGGCAGGATTAAACGATTTGGCGCCTGATGCAACCATCTATTACGTACTGATCAACGGCACCGGAAATGACCCTTTAAAACGCTGGGAACTGATATTGAAAACATCTTCCTACCTGGAGCTGAACGACAATAAAGCAGCTGGCATTTTAAGATCTTCTGATACGGATATACGTATTACCGCCCACAATCGTTTTGGCAAGGTGAATTCCTACGAAAATATCTGTTATGAGTTCCAGTATCGCGGACAGCCAGTTGCGGCTGTAATGCCAGGCAGCAAGCCCCGTATATGGGTCAGCAAAGATGCAGATGCTGATATCAGCAAACCCGTGGCCGCTGCCATCGCTGCCATCCTGCTCAGAAATTAGCTTTAAGGATTTAGCAAGCGTTAACCTGCATGTACAGCCATCGGCTGGCTTCTTTTGTCGAGAAAGACTGTAGAAATCTCTTTAATGGTTTGTTCCAGTGGCCTGAAACTAAATCCCGGTAATGCGTCCAGGATCTTGTTACTGTTATAGTATACCTTCAGTTGTGCAGTGCGTGCAGTTTCTTTCGTCACCAACGGCTTACCGCCGGTAAACATACCCTTTACCTTTTCCAGACGCCACACTATTTCCGCCATCCAGGGTTTTACTGCTATATGTGGCGGCTTCTTACCCAATGCATGTGCCATAGTAGTGAACAGCCGCTGATAATCCCAGTTCTCCGCAGAAAGAATAAAACGCTCCCCGCTGATATCGCTATCCATCAACTGTACCATCGCTTCTGCTACATCTTTCACATCTACAAAACCATTCACCCCAGTAGTATAAAACGGAAATTCCTTCCAGGCATTCTTCAGCAACGCGCCGGAACCATCATCCCAGAAACCGGCTCCAAGGATAATGGAAGGATTCACAATTACCGCATCAAGTCCCTCCGCTATTCCTCTCCATACTTCCATCTCACCCTGGTACTTGCTGATGCTGTATTGTGAGTTGTTGCGGCTTTCTTCCCACTCACAGTCTTCATCAATAGCCGCTTTCTCCCTGGCCCTTCCAATAGCAGCCACGGAGCTTACATGCACCAGTTTCTGCACGCCGGCATCAAGGGCCAGATTCACCACATTGGCCGTGCCTTCCGCATTTATCTTCAGCAGGCTGTCACGCTCTCCGGGCTGAAATGATACTACAGCCGCGCAGTGATACACCTGCGTAATGCCATTCATGGCATCTTCAAGGGTACAAACATCAAGTATATCACCCTGTACCCATTCAATTTTATCAGAGAGATCCTGTAACTGTGGAGAAGGTTGTTTACGGTACAACGCCCTTACCGGTTTGCCGGCATCTGCCAGCGTCCGTATCAAATGACTGCCTAAAAACCCTGTTCCCCCGGTTACTAAAATCATGAAGATTAAATGCTTTTCTTAGGATGAAGGCTCAAAAATATGATTTCTTTGTTTTGAGAGATCTTCCCGTGTTTATACTATTGCTCGTATCTGTAAAATCCTATCCCCGTTTTGCGACCCAGTTTCCCATCTTTAACCCGCTGCTCCTGCAGTATGCTTGGCTTGAAGCGTGGCGCCTGCCGGAACGCATCATACAGCGACTGTGTAACAGCCAGGTTAATGTCATTACCGATCAGGTCCATCAGGGCAAAAGGCCCCATTTTAAAACCGGCGCTTTCCAGTAATTGATCGATAGTACTGAAATCTGCCACACCCTGTTCCGCCAGCCGCATAGCCTCCAGGTAATAATGCCTGGCTACACGGTTCACAATAAAACCGGGAGAATCTTTTACACGTACCGGCACTTTACCCATCTGCAATGCCAGTTCATACACAATGTCTGCTGTCTCCGGAGATGTTTGCGTACCGGAGATCACCTCCACCAGTTTCATCACGTGCGCGGGATTGAAGAAGTGCATACCGGCCACTCTTGAAGGGTTCACCGATACAGATGCTGCAAGCTCAGTAACAGAAAGGGAAGAGGTATTGGTGGCGAAGATGGTATCTTCCCGGTTGATCTCTGCCAATTGGTTAAGCAGGGCCGTTTTTACCTCCATCTTTTCCACAATGGCTTCTATGATCACATCGGCCACGCAGTGCGCCGCATCAGAAGTAAAGGTGATACGTTGCAGTATCTCTTCTCTCGTTTCTGCAGAAAGACGTCCTTTCTCCACTGCTACACCCAGGCTTTTCGTTATCTGGTTCCTGGCCTTTTCAAGCCCCGGCTCCTGTATATCGAAAAGTATGGTGGTGAATCCGCTGTTAGCTGCCACTTGTGCAATACCTGCACCCATTGTGCCAGCGCCGCATATGGCGATAGTGTTTATCATTATGGAATTTTTTTATTTTTTTATGTGGTTATTTAGTTATTTGAAATGCCGCGGAGATTGTGTTATATCAAACAACAATTATTGATCTCCGTAGCATTTCAAATAACTAAATAACCACATAAAAAAATACCAAAATAACTATACGGTTCCTTCAAACTGTTCCAGGAAACGGGTATCATTCTCTGAAAACAGACGAAGGTCTTTGATCTGGTATTTGAGCATGGTAATACGCTCTATCCCCATACCGAAGGCAAAGCCGGTATATTTCTCCGGATCAATACCACAGTTGGCCAGTACTTTCGGGTGCACCATACCGCAACCCAGGATCTCCACCCAGCCCGTCTGCTTGCAGACAGAACATCCTGTACCACCGCAGATAAAGCAGGAGATATCCATTTCAGCACTTGGCTCTGTAAATGGGAAATAGGAAGGACGGAAACGGATACCGGTATTTTCACCGAACATCTCTTTCACAAAGTGATACAAGGTTTGCTTCAGGTCTGCGAAAGATACGTTCTCGTCGATATATAAACCTTCCACCTGGTGGAAGAAGCAGTGTGCACGGGCAGAAATAGTTTCATTGCGGTATACCCTTCCCGGGCTGATCACACGTATAGGCAATTTGCCCTGCTCCATCACCCTTACCTGGGCGGAAGAGGTTTGTGTACGCAGCAGCCAGTCAGGATTCTTGCTGATGAAGAAAGTATCCTGCATATCACGTGCAGGATGGTTCTCAGGTAGGTTCAGTGCAGTAAAGTTATGCCAGTCATCCTCAATCTCAGGGCCTTCAGCGATAGTAAAGCCCAGGCGTTCAAAGATGCGGATGATCTTATTACGAACAAGACTGATAGGATGACGGGTACCCAGGCGGAGAGGCGCTTCCGGCAACGTGTAATCCACATCTGCATGGTTGTCGCTGCCAGTGTCTTTCAGATCGCTGAACTGCTCATACCGCGCTTCTGCCAGTTGCTTGAACTCATTCAGTATCTGCCCGAACTCTTTCTTGCGGTCATTAGGTACCTGTTTCATTTCCCCGAAAAGGGCTTTAACGATACCTTTTGTACCCAGAAATTTTATGCGGTATTGCTCCAGGTCGGCTGCTCCGGCGGGCGTGAAAGCCTCTATTTCCTGTTTATAGGCTGCTATTTGCTGTACTAACTGTTCCATAAACAACAAAGATAAGCGATTAGCAGTAAAACCGGCATCACTAAAAGATCAGTTTATATCCCACTCCCCGGATGTTTACGATCTGTACACGGGCATCCTCTTTCAGATAGCGGCGAAGTTTGGTTATAAACACATCCATGCTCCGCGCATTGAAGAAATTATCATCCCCCCAAAGGTCCAGTAGCACTGTTTTTCGCTCCATTACTTCATTCTTGTTGTCATATAGCCGGCGCAGGATTTCTGCTTCGCGGTGGGAGAGGAACTCGGTGGTGTTATTGCGGGTAAGGGTTTGCTTGGCATAGTTGAAAATATACTGCCCTATAGCTACAGAACCTTCTTCCATCTCACGCACGCCCGGATGATCGCTGAATCGCTTTAGCAAAGCTTTTATACGCACGATCAGCTCATCCATGCTGAATGGCTTCTTCAGGTAATCGTTGGCGCCCAGTTCAAAACCCTTTACCACATCTGCCGTCTGCGATTTTGCCGTCAGGAAAATGATAGGCGTAAACTTGTCCTGCCGGCGGATTTCCGCGGTAACGCTAAAGCCATCCATGTTAGGCATCATAATATCGAGTACTACCACATCAGGACGTTCCTGCTGAAAAAGTTTCAGCCCCTCTTTTCCATCAGGTGCATACAACATCTCAAAACCTCTCATTTCAAGGCTGTCTTTCACAATCTGTCCCAACTGCCATTCGTCTTCTATGAGTAATACTTTTGCCATAGCCTGTTTTGATTGGTTTATACGCCCGGAATGGTGATGATGAACTCTGTACCTTTATCCTGCTCACTGTGCACTTTGATCGTACCACCGTGCATGTCCACGATCTTCTTCACATAGCTCAATCCCAGCCCGAAGCCTTTTACATTGTGCAGGTTGCCGGTAGGCACCCTGAAAAACTTGTCGAAGATATTTTCCAGGTAAGCCCTGGGAATACCAATGCCATTATCTTTCACCATGATCTTCAGTACGCCGTTCTCTTCTGTACAACGTATGCGCAGCTGCACCTGGTCGCCTGAATACTTGATAGCATTATCCACCAGGTTGTTGATGGCATTTGCGAGATGCGTTCTGTCCACTTTAACAAGCCGGCCGGAGAGATTGTTGTCGTACCGCAGTTGCAGTACCTTTCCGGCTTTCAGCTGATGGTTGGAAAGAATGTTGTCGATGATCTCATTAAGGTCCGTATCTTCCCTGTACAACTCAACGTCTTCCTTCTCTTCAGCAGCAATATGCAATACTTTTTCCACCAGGTCTGACAAACGTTGCAGCTCATTCCTGGAAATATCCAGGTAGTTCTGTGTCTTTCGCTGATCGTTAAGAGCATTGAAGTTCTGCATCGCCTCCACAGCCGCAGACACAGTGGCTATGGGCGTTTTCAGCTCATGCGTCATATTGTTGATGAAGTCGTTCTTTACTTCAGATAGTTTCTTTTGTTTCAGAATAGTGCGGAGCATATAGATGAAGCACAAGGTAGTAAGCACCAGCAAGGTTACGGATGCCAGCAGGGTCCAGATCATACGTTGCAGGATGAACTGCAGGGGCGATTCAAAGCTGGCCTGCACAAAAAGGCTGCTGGCAGGATTGAAGGGGATCTTGGACGTCTGGCTGGGACCCCGGCGGCGTATACTGTCGCGGAAACTCTCTCTTTCCATGTTGGTATAATCCATATGGAAGGTGTCGAGTTGATAGGACGTAGTGATCTGTCTGTTACTAAGCTCTATGCGGAAGATGGAATCCAGCTTCTTCAGGTTGCTGCTGTCGTTTTTACCATTGGTGATAAGAAACTCAGAAATCTGCCTTGCCAGTGTGTCCACATAAATACGGGTAGGTTCCCTTCTGATATCAGGAGGAGGCCCGTTGTGCCACTCCGCAGGGGTATGACCATGCCTCCTTAATACCCTGAGGGTATCCTTACCATTTCCCCGTCCCCGGTTAAAATAACGTATATACCCCTGATCATAAAACTGCCGGTGCACATCGGAAAACTGTTTGTTGAAAACAGCCGTACGCAGGGCTTCGTTGATCTCTTTCTTAAACTGATCCTGCTTGATACGATAAGAATTATACAACCAGGCTCCCTGGAAAAGGAAAATTCCAAGGATACAGATACACATGAGGATAAGTATATTCCTGATTCGTTGTCGCATCAATCTTCTTTATATCCTTACAAAACTATCTATTCCGGTCGTAAAGGGGGCAAATCCTTAACAGTAATTAACAGTAAATAAGGGTCGTTAACGCTGGCAGATAAACATTAACAGTAACGTGTTGTGCTATTAACAAGGCAAATTGATTGTAATAATAAATATGTATATAGATATGAAATAAAAAATGTTGTGCATTCGTCTAAGTAAATAACTACAAATACAAAAACGATCGATGCACAACATTAGAACGAATTT
>NZ_DATLKJ010000203.1:0-3464 GCF_035538455.1 Chitinophaga sp. | reverse complement strand
AGGAATGGGGAATGCAGCCATTGCCTGTTGCAGCAGGTATCCAGGCGTTTGAAACACTGCTGAAAAATGCCACCGTACAGGGAGTTGTTATGTTTGGAACGCGTCCGCTCTCAACAATGACTTTTGCCCCGGACATTGCAGCAGAAAATACGGTATTGCCACCAGCTATGCATAATAAACCGGGGTCAGAAAAATTAGAAGGAGTGGCCACCAGGTATCTGCGAGGTTTATTGTCCAAAGAGTTAAAGCTGGCAGAAGATAAACTGGAATCAGACCTTCCTTTGGGACAATACGGAATAGATTCAGTATTGATTACCCGATTAAATGGACAGTTAGAAGAAACTTTTGGAAGACTCCCCAAAACCCTCTTTTTTGAATATCAGACCCTGAAGGAATTAGTGGAATATTTTACCACATCACATAACGAAAAACTGCTGACGCTAACTGGAGAGGTAAGCCAGAGCAAAATGGCTGATACTGCTGTCCGGAGGCCGGTTAATGAGACTGATAACAAGAATAAACAACGTTTTACTACTGCTAAAGCACCGGAAAATCCAATTATGCCGACAAGTGATATTGCAATAATAGGTGTAAGCGGAAGGTATCCCGGAGCAAAAAATATACATGAGTTCTGGGAAAATTTAAAAGCAGGAGAAGACAGTATTACCGAGATACCGGAAGATCGATGGGAGATGGATAGTTTTTACAGTGAAGAGAAGGGACAGAATGGCAAAAGCTATAGCAAATGGGGTGGTTTTATAGACGGCGTAGATCGGTTTGACCCATTGTTTTTTAATATTTCTCCGAGAGAGGCTGAGTTGATGGATCCGCAGGAGCGCTTGTTTTTACAAACTGTCTGGGAAACGATAGAAGATGCCGGGTACACCAGGGAAAGGCTGCAAGGTTCATACAGTAACAAAGTTGAATTGGGCAGCAGGGTAGGTGTGTATGCTGGCGTGATGTATGATGAGTATCAATTATTTGGTGTAGAAGAGACCTTAAAGGGTAATCCGATAGCGTTATGGGGCACTACTGCCACGATTGCCAACAGAGTATCTTCTTTTTTCAATTTCCATGGCCCGAGCATGGCAGTGGATACGATGTGTTCTTCTTCTTTAACAGCTATACATCTTGCCTGTGAAAGTATTCAGAATGGTAATTGTGATCTGGCTATAGCTGGTGGCGTTAATGTGAGTGTACACCCCAATAAATACCTGATGCTCAGTCAGGGGCGATTCATGTCTGCTAAAGGCCGATGTGTGAGCTTTGGAGAAGGTGGTGATGGGTATGTGCCGGGGGAAGGCGTAGGCGCCGTTTTACTGAAACCATTAAGTAAAGCAGTGGCTGATGGAGATCATATTTACGGCGTTATTAAAGGAACTGCTGTTAATCATGGCGGAAAAACCAACGGATATACGGTGCCCAATCCCCATGCACAATCGGCAGTTATAAAGGAGGCCATCAGAAAAGCGGGAATAAAGGCAACAGATTTCAGTTATATAGAAGCACATGGTACAGGTACCAGTTTGGGTGATCCTATTGAAATAGCCGGTCTAAGCAAAGCTTTTGAGACGGATAGCAGGCAATATTGCAGCATCGGTTCTGTGAAGTCCAATATTGGTCATTGTGAATCTGCTGCGGGTATTTCGGGTGTTACCAAAGTATTACTGCAACTGAAACATCAACAGCTGGTGCCTTCGTTGCATGCTGATACCCTCAATCCGAATATCGATTTTACGGTTACCCCATTTAAAGTACAGCGGGTACTGGAAGCATGGAGGACGGCTGATAATGGTCCCAGGTTGGCTGGAATAAGTAGTTTTGGAGCAGGAGGGAGTAATGCTCACATCATTATTCAGGAATATCTTCCACCTCCTGAAATTGTATATACCAATGCCGGTCCGGCAATTATCGTACTGTCGGCCATGGATATTATACGGATGAAAGAGCAGGTAATAAACCTGAGGCAGTTCCTGTTGGCCAACCATGACGTAAATCTCTATGATATTGCTTACACGTTGCAGGTAGGGCGGGAAGCAATGGAAGAGCGCCTGGCATTGGTGGCAAATGATAAGGAAGTATTGCTGGATAAACTGAATGATTATCTCGCCGGAAAATCCAGTGATATATTTACAGGCAATATCAAAAAGGATAAAGCAGGTTTTTTACTGGAAGGTAATGCGGGGAAGGCATACATAGAAACTGCAGTGAAGGATAAGGAGAGCAGCTCCATTGCACAGCTATGGGTAAGGGGAAGTAATATTGACTGGACGTTACTTTATGTCGGATATTATCCTTCCAGAATCAGTTTACCCACTTACCCGTTTGCGGCGGAAAGATATTGGATACCTGGAAGGGAAAGACACAATATGGTGAACGATGGCAGCAAATTGCACCCGCTGCTGCATCGCAATAGCTCTAACCTGAAAGCACAGCAGTTTGCGAGTGTATACAGTGGTAAAGAATCGTTTCTGGCAGATCATAAAATCCGGGAAGAAAGGGTATTGCCAGGGGTAGCTTATTTGGAAATGGCCAGAGAAGCAGGAGAGCAATCAACAGAGGAGAAAATTACACAGCTGAAAGATGTTAGATGGTTAAGCCCGATACAGGTAAATGATAAACCTGAAAAAGTACAGATAAAACTCTATCCGGAAGGAACTGCTGTTGCTTATGAAGTTTACAGACAAACGGCTACAATAACACAGCTTCACAGCCAAGGAAAATTAAGTGCGCAATTACAACAGCCGCCGGGAAAGATCGACCTGAAGGCTATCCGGCAACGATTGCCTTATGCAAGGAAACGGGAAGAGTGTTACCGCCTGTTTAAAGCAAGGGGATTAAATTATGGCGCCAGCTTCCAGGGGATTGAAGAACTTTTTTACAGTGAAACGGAAGCGTTGTCTCAAATTGTTTTACGTGGGCAGAATGATTTCGTACTAAATCCGGGTATGCTTGATAGCGCTCTGCAAACTTGTGCCGGATTGAGTTTTGTTAAAGATGACCAACGTCTGATGCTGCCTTTCAGTGTTGAGGAAGTAAATATTTACCAAAAGCTGCCGGCTACTATCTGGTGTTATGCCCGATATAGCAAGCATCATAAGAAGGATAGCGAATTACCTACTTATGACATTGATCTGTTAAATGAAGGTGGTGAAATATTACTTTGTTTTTCAACGTTGGCAATGCTTCCGGCGGACGGGTTTTTAAGAGCGCACACCGAAGAAGATAAGATAAGCACACATTTATACAGCAGCGGCTGGCAGCCATCGCCTTTAATTCCCCGGCCAGAACAATATACTGCGGTAGCTCCGCTGATACTGCTGGCAGGCGGGTCGGCAGAATTGGCTGATAAGCTAATGGAATCACTGGCATTGGAAGTAACCATATTGCCAGAGCATACAACGGTATCTTTTTTTATGCATATGCTGCAAACGGTGAAGGCGAAACTGCTTACAAAGCTACCT
>NZ_DATLKJ010000202.1:0-80208 GCF_035538455.1 Chitinophaga sp. | reverse complement strand
ATAAACGCAGGTGGAAAATTGAGCGATTTTTCGCATGGCTCAATAAGTTTAAGCGAGTTATTACCCGCTATGACAGATATATCGAACATTACGAATCCTTTGTTCATCTCGCTTTTGTTATGATCTTATTAAGAAGGTATTTATGAAATGAGTTCTAATTTTGTTAGTGCAAATAAAATTTGATCAAAATTTTTTCCAAGCTCTGGGAAATTTAACTCATGTGCAATCTGCTCTATTCTCACGGCACATTCATCAAATGTATTTTTCTCCAGGTTGATTCCCGGGCAATAGTTAAAATTCATCCTTTATTACTTTAAGGAGGTTATGACCAAAGATAGCCACCTTAATGCATTACCTACTTGCGCACTTTCATAACTATCATATAAATATTAATAATATGGTTAAATGATTTATTATCAATATTGAAATAGTTCATAGTGTCATTATTCGCTTGTAGCAAATGGTCGGGAAATGAAGATGCTAATTTTTTTAGTATTTTGCCTTAGAAAATGATATGAAAGGAATTAAGCTGGAACAGGCAAATGAGGGATGTTATTTCAAATATCACGGGTCCGTCATCCGAATTCAGGAGGCCCATTACCCTTTTTCCCATCTATGCGCCATTTCCCGGAACCTATTGTAATTGACCGGAATGAACTTTCCATGTTAAACTTTACTAGTGTAAGGGATTCAAAATATGGCATGTTCGAAAAATTCTCCACAACTGGTGACCGGCTTTTCGTCAAAAAAAATGAAAAAGATACCTGGAGCATTGGTATTGGTACCTATGAATCAAAAACGGTAGTTAAATACGTACATCAATTACAGCGGCTTTATTTTGGATGTTTGAAGAAATTCTTCGCCGCAGAGGCGACGAACCGGTTCCCGCGCAAAAGAATACCTATTATCTACTGATGGGAAACATGTGAGTGTTCCTGCAGGATTCAGTGAGGTTCTTGGTAGATATCATGGCACCCCCGAATTATACAGGGAACATATCGCTTATCATGGGCAGCTTTATTATGTTGTATGGGATTGCTGGTTGCTGGTCCGTAATATAGATTATGCAATCTGCGTATTTCACAGGAATCCCCTCTATTTGAATATAAAGGCAGAAAATGGGGGCTTGCTTTAGTCGGCGGCAAACAGATTAAACAGGAAGATATGTTAGCTGCGGGCAGATGGCTCCAGAATCATCTCGCGGAAAAATGCATGTAGTATAAAGTCGCGGGTTACTAAAGTATACATGCTTTGTGGTCCCGTGCATTATTTCTGAAATCTTATATTTGCTTTAGCTGGTTCTGGCATATATACCAAAATCATATAAATGTCTTAATGTGATGAATATTGATATAATTAATCCCAACGCAAAGTTTTACCGTTATCAAAATGATAACAAATTAAGATGGTTATCCAATGATGATTTTGTTATTTGGCATAGTAGGACTGAATTGAAAGACGAAAAATACCTGTTAAAACCAAATTGGCCGGAATGCTGCCCTGGTCATCGTAGCCTTCCTGATAATATTGTTAGTTACTTGTCAATGTTTCCCCATTGCTGCAAATCACATAAGACATTAGTGGATGCAGACTGGTTTACTCTGGAGAAGCTAAAAAGACTACCTGAAAAAATCCTGGAAACTGCCCGGCAGACCGAAAACCTGATTGCAAGTAAACTGGATGAATCTGATTGGTATGATCACATCACCGAATGGATTGAATATTCCATCGAAAGTTTTGGACAACTTCCTAAAGGGTTTGGAAGCCCAATTGCACTAAATGTTTATTTGAGCCATATAGAGCATATACTTAATTGCTCTTATGAAAAAATATATCAGCCTAAAATAGATAAAATACTCGCTTTTATTAACAGCTATGAATCCCATGATGGTGCAGCTGACCAGGTTGATATAATAGAATTGATTGGGAAGTATAATAAATGGCTAGAAATATTCCCCTGGCAAATCAGTTACCTTACTCACCTTAAAGCACACTTTGAAAATCAAATTCCAATTCTTTCAGGAGAAAAAAAATATAATAGGTATTCAGGGATTAGTAAAATAAGAGTCATTACCGAAGAAAGATTGGTTACCTTTCTGATGGAAAGTACCCAACATATATTAAAAGAAGTAAATGCAAAGGCCCTGGCTACTCAGGGTAACCTTTCAGATCCCGAGAAGAAATGCTTCGAAATAATTAACGCCAGGCGCGATCATGAGTTAATGCAATTGGGAGAGAACATTAATGACGAAAGGAAAAAGCTATATAAGCTGTTTAAGCAATGGTTTAGCGGCGAGCTTCGATACTTAAAAGAGATAACCCCGATACTGGAAAAACTGGCAGAAGAACCAGCTATAAAGTCTGCCGGAACTGAAAGAGATCGCAAAGATCACTATGAGATAGAAAAGCTTCATAATGAGTTTTGCCCGAGAATGCCGATTTCTGAGGCAGTTCAGCATTTCAAAATACTTACTTCCACTCCGTCCAAAAACAATGCTCCTTTTTTAACCGAAGAAGCCTTTAAATCATTTATTGCCAGGGCATTTGGAAGAATGGATATTGGTAAACAAAAAATCAATTTCGGAAGAGGGGAAACAAACCTAATTATTTCACTTTTCGCGGAGTTTTTCCAAAAGGCAAGCCGGCAATGGGAGCCTTCTGGTCAATGCAAAGACAAATATGTATCCCTATTAACGGACAACTTCCATGACTGGAAGAAAAGTAAAGTTTCTGCCAATTTTAAAGTTAGACCTGGTGCATGGCAGTAAATACTTTTTTTCTACCACAAATACCACTTTCCGATCGAAACAAGTTAGACGATTAAGTTTGCAATAAAATTAATCGCCATGACCAATAAAAAGCTAAAAATTCATATACCCGGTATTTTCCGATTTGAAGGGGAGGGGCTGACTTTTAGAGAATACCGTAGCATCATTTTCTTATTTCTGACCTTTTTTGTTTTGGTCCTAATAATAATATTGGCAATGGGTGGTCACCCTACTCTTATCTGTACCAGGCAGTACATAAAGGAATTCATTCACTTACATAAAGCCCCAGCCACTTGAACCAGCATCTATTCTACCTCATATGGCAATAGATAAATATGTTATAAAAACATAATGTCAACCTGCTGGAAGAGCTTCACTCGAAACGTTACTTTATAGATGGTAAACAGAGTTGTATTAATAAATTGTGATATATTTATTTATCTTTCTAACATGGCTTCTTTAGCCATATTATGCTTCCAGACCCAGAACTTGCTTAACTATTGTCGCAAGCAGATTGCCTGCTGCACCTAATGTTATCTTACCTGCGCCACTTAAGGCATTGGTATACATTTTAACCAGCCAACTGCTGGCCTTAGGGCCTAGACTAGCACCATCAGGTTTTTCTGTTTGAACGATCTCGCTGATCTCTTCAATATTCTGCTTATCAACACCGATATCTGCGAGTTTTTGCTTAAAAGCTGCTAGGTCTCCTTTCTGAATGGTGATGTTAACGGTATTCTGATTGTTATCACCGGTATTAATAAAGTTACCATCACCGGTATTGTGGATGTTTGTACTCATAAAATTATTAGTTATTTGATTGATCTTTTCTGGGTGTTTACTGAACTCACTAATATTGATTTCCAGTCCAATGGCCTCCTTTATTTCATATACAAAATCTAACAGGCGCATGCGGATGGTCTGAGGGACCTGTGTAACTACATTGGCATTTGCTCTTACTCGTGCGCTGATCGGAATCACTTGTCCGGAATCGGACTTATATAATTTTTCTACAGCTGGCACAATTGTGTGCAATGATTCCATCGGAAGTCCCTTATAGATAAATTGTTCCTGACTTTTTTCGGTTGCCATTTTTTCAAGTACAGCCACTCCTTCATAGAGTCGTACCTCTGTAAGCAATGACAGGGCATCTTCAGGAACCATTGACCGGGGGATTTCACGCACCTCTGTACCATCACCATAAATGCCGAATTGCAAGGTAACAAACAGTTGACCGGCTGTTTTCCTGTAATCAGGGAGAACGTCGCCTATTTGGTATCCATTGATTTCATTTTTAAGAAATGCAATAAGTTCTTCATTCTTAGTTTCCCTGGCAAAATAATACAGCTTCATTATTGACCCATGAAGGCTTTTGCCCATATCAATCAATTCTGCTAAAACCTGTTTCAATATATGTTGTTCCATTCGTATTGTTTTACCATAGATCATCCAGACGCAGTTAACATGAAGGCTTATCCTCTCAGGTATCCTGCGAAGCCCTATTGACACCTTCCTTGGAAGGACTCGCTTTATCTATGGTGATTTTAGCATCAACATGATTATCATTACCCATAGTAATAACATTGCCATCACCAAGAACCAGAATAAATTTTGCTACCGTTAAGGTATGATCCTTCATCTTTTTATACAAATACTGGATATAATAAACATAAACAATCCCGGATTTAATCCAATTATAGCAAGTGGTCTGGAATTCCTCGCCAATTTCAACACCTACACCCCATTGCATAGTTTTTCTATTTGTAATTTCCGCCTGCGCCTTTGCAGTCTCTATGATCTGCCCCACCGTTAGATTTCTCCCACTCATCAGTGCTTCAAAAACGATAGTGGCGCAAATCGAATGTTGGAATGGCCTGGCCGTTTGGAATGGTCCGATGCTAACGTCAACATTAAACAATTTATGGTTCTTAATGTTATGGTTGATTCTCTCAATTTCTTGCTGAATAAACACTTCGGTCGGTATGAACGCAGTAGCAAGTGCCTGTCGGCTACCATAGTCGTTGATAAACTTTTCAAACTCAGGATTATCTGGCCTCAATCCCGCTATGTATTGTTGATAGTTCATATGAGGCAATAATAATATTTTCACAATTTAACGATAAATCCACAATCACACCGATAAATGCCGTGATATGGCTGAAAGGCTCGCTTTCAGAGATACTGAAAAAATAACTGCTGCTGTTAATTGTTTTTACAACGCCCAAGCCTGACGAATTTTCTTTTAATTTCTTCCAATTATATGTTCACTCCCTAACATTTTGGAATTATTTGGCACAAACTATAACTTGCGTACTAATATCACTTGGGCCGCAAGTACAATCCAGTGAGTAGATCCAAAGTTCTTTATTCAAGCATTTGAAATTCAATAATTTGCGATATCAGGGCGTCGTCTAGTCGTCCCGACAAAGTAAAGAAGCCTTAGAATTCTTCTAATTGAAGCATTCTAAGGCTTCTCTCTTTTTTATATAATTCAGTAATTATGCAAACTTTCCCCTAACTTGAAAGGACTCCAGATGCTATTCCATTTTTTAACGGACAGCTGTATATCCTTATCCCTCAATACCATAAAGAATAGTATTACAATCATTTGCAATAGTTTCATACCTTTGCAACCCAATTGTAGTTTATGCTTGAAAATTTGAAAATAGGAATATTAGGGGGAGGTCAACTGGGAAGTATGCTCATCAGACATGCCATAGATTTTGGCCTCAGCATTTCCGTAATGGATAAAGACCCTAATGCCCCTTGTGCACGTTATACTTCTTTCTTCACCTGTGGCGATCCTACTTCTTATGACGCAGTTATGGCATTCGGTAAAAACCTGGATGTTATTACGATAGAAATGGAAGCCGTGAATATCGACGCTTTACGCGAACTCGAACTGCAGGGTAAACAGGTTTTCCCGTCTCCCGATACTATTAAAACAATTCAGGATAAATATACCCAGAAACAATTCCTCCTGTCGCACAATATACCAGTTGTGCCCGGGGTAGCTATTGAAGGCAAAAGTGATCTTTATAAGATCGGAAATAAATTGCCGGGCTGTCTTAAGAAACGCCGCAATGGCTACGATGGATACGGTGTAATGGTGTTGAAAACAACTGCCGATATTGAAACGGCTTTCGATGAACCAAGTGTATTGGAAGAGTTGGTGGATATCAAACACGAAATCGCTGTTATCGTAGCAAGAAATGAGCAAGGTGCTGTAAAATGCTATGATCCTGTTAAAATGATATTCTCAGGAGAGAAGTTCGTACTTGAGTTCCAGGAAGCGCCGGCAACAATAGAGGAGGGAATGCAAAAAGAAGCAATCGCCCTCGCTGAAAAAATAGCAGATGCACTCCAGCTGGTGGGTATTCTTGCTGTAGAAATGTTTATTACAAAGGAGAATAAGTTGCTGGTGAATGAACTAGCCCCAAGACCACATAACAGCGGTCACCATACGATAGAAGCCAGTACTACCTCACAATACGAGCAACTGCTCCGCGCCATTTTAGGGTTGCCGCTTGGCGACACCGCACTTCGTTTCCCGTCTTTAATGATGAATATTCTTGAAACTGCTGCGCTGAGTTCGAACAGACTGGAAAAATTCCAGCGCCTGTTAGAAATACCTGGAGCACATCTTCACTGGTATGGCAAAAAAGGTAGCAGACTAGGCAGGAAAGTGGGTCATATTACCCTCACAGACAGCACAATGGAAAACGTTGTAGCAAAAGCTGAAACTATTCGGAAAATTTTAAATTAAAAAATATGAAACAGGTAGAAGTAGGCATTATTATGGGCAGTAGTTCAGATGCGCCTATTATGAGCCAGGCGATCGAGGTTTTAAAGAGATTCGATATAGGCTTCGAGTTTAATGTAGTATCAGCACATCGCAGCCCGCAGAGGATGTTTGAATATGCTGCCGCTGCTGAAGAACGTGGCCTGAAAATCATCATCGCCGGCGCCGGTGGTGCTGCACATCTTCCGGGTATGGTGGCAGCTATTACCACTTTGCCTGTAGTTGGTGTACCTATTAAATCATCTAACTCTCTTGATGGCTGGGATTCACTTTTATCAATTGTTCAGATGCCTGGCGATGTTCCTGTAGCTACTGTAGGGGTGAACGGTGCACGTAATGCAGGTTTACTGGCAGTACAGATACTGGCTACCCATAACCCGGCGCTCAGAGAAAAACTGGCTGCATTGAAAAAGGAGAATTATGAAAAGGTGCTTAAGCAAGATGAAACCTTAGATCAATTCAAATAAACGGCAGGTTCAGACCTGCTTATATAACACCGGCTTTTACCGGATTACAATATCAGGGAGTCTTATTATCGTCCCGCCGGAAACTAAAAAGGCCTTCAAATCCTATGGGTTGAAGGCCTTTTTAGTTCGAAGTATTCCGGATTTTGTGTTCAGCAGATCATCAACAACCGGGGCTGTCCGGGTTTTTCCTTTGGTGCACGGTGAAGACAAGGAAGAACCCGGCTTTCAGGATGATCAACTGCCAGCCTCCATAGATGCCCAAGACCTAAGCTGATTGGACGCGCATCAGGCTTAGCCTGATAGTGCAGATCAAAGAAGTTTTCACTTAAGAACGATTCAAAGCCTTCCTCCCCTCCCTGGTATAGCTTTCTGAGATGGTCGCGTATGGCCGGAATAAGTACCTTCTTCTCGCCTTGTGAATTTGGTAATATGTCACTGGACTCACCATAGTAAGTGCATAAAAAAGTATCAACGGGTACCGGAGAGCGATCTACGTGAAAAGAATAAACATCAGTTGGAAAAAACGGATAGGTATTATCCCGGTCGTAGTGGCTGATCACATTCAGAACTGGCGAGGCCCCATGAGCTTTCAACATCTTCAGGTCATTTAAAAGAATATCACGGGCCTGTTGCCCCTGTTCACTTAACTGAAGTGCACGAAGCTCCTCCTCTTCAACTTCTGTTATATTTCCGCTTAACTCCACTTTTCTAACAACCTCAGAAAAATCACCTGTTAGCTGGCGGCTCCAGCAAATCGCATTAATTTCCCCGCTAAACGGCGTAGAAACAAGGTCTTCAAAATTCGTAACACAGTGAATGTGCCTCTCTGCATCAGATAAATCCATCATAATAGTTATTAATCCCTACATGCAAAATTACAGTATCAGGGAGTCGCATTGTCATCCGACAGAAAAGAAAAAGGGGGATCTCTCAATACAAGAGACGCCCCCTTTTTCTTTTTTTATCTTCGGGAACTATTTAACATTATTCAACGACAGCAGATAACCAATCGTGAAGTTTGCATCCCAGTCGAACACAAAGGTATCGCACTTGGTTACATCTTTGATAGCTTTGTAGATGTTCACACCAGCTTTCACTTTCGCCTTATCAGATTTATACTCTTCAGGTCCGTTCAGCACTGTGAAACGCTCTTCGCCATCGCGAATCTGGTTAGCCATTTCAAAAGGTACACCACCGATAATGAAGCAGATTTCGCGTTTAGCGGCAGGGATCTTCTCTGCCAGCGCTTTAATAGCAGCATATACAGCATCGTCCTTCATGTCTTTCTCGTAGTATTTGGCGCCAGGGCCTTCCAGAGACTTGATGGAACCATTCTCCATCCAGGAGATTTTGGTGTTACCGGACCCGATATCCACAACAAAAGAGTTATCGTAATAAGCCGGAGGCAGCACGGATTTCAACGCATACTTACCTTCCAGTTCAGGTGTTACAAGGTTAGCCAGGTAACCCATCTTTTTCAGCTCAGCAGCGATGACAGCTGTTTTCGGCTCTTTCTGTGCGCCGGAGCTGATCACGAAATGTACGTTGCGGGATTTCACACCTTTATCGAACATTGCGCCAATGTAGTCTTTCAGACCCTTACGGATATCTTCTGTGGTAGCCATTCCTTCGTAAACGAACGACTTACCGAAATCTTTACTTACAATTTCCCAGTGCTGATCTTTATCGATTTTCACCACAAAGGAGTTGAAGCCGGAAGCGCCTACTTCCACCACGCCTTTTATTTCAGGGTTCACCGGTTTTTCAGGAACATAGTTGAAAGTGCGGTGGTTGCTGCTGCTCTTCGCACTGCTGCTGCCTTTCTCTTTCGGCGCTGCTGCTGAAGAGGATGAAGGCTCAGGCAGGGTCGACTCCTTATTTTCTGCGGATTTGGTTGCTTTCCCATCCAGTATGCCACTTTCTGATGCGAAGTAACCTATAACAATGATAGGTATTGCAATGATCAGGGCTTTGATTGGCCAGCGAAGCCTGCCCCAGGTTGAATTTTCAGCCATATTTGTATTTGCTTTTGGGTTGTGTTTTCTGATTAGTCAAGAATAGAGAAACCTTTGTCAATTTTTTCTTCCGGCTTCAGTTCGTGGTAGGAATCAGCGACCTGGCTCACGTTGAGCATTTTCAGGTTGCGGTCGTCCACTTTTTTGATGAAGTCTTCCAGTTCGGCCTGCGACGGTGTACCGCCTACGGTAATATTGTTATTCTGATCCAGGAAATCAAGGTTGGATCTGATAGAGGCAATATTCTGGCTGATAGCCCCGGTAGCGGCGGCCATTGCTTCCTGGAATACCCAGCCATCTTTGATGTTGAACACCTCAGCCAGCCCTTCGGTGGCGTTCTTCATTTTCTGGGTGGCCTCCAGTTTCTTGGCGATGATAGAGATACTGCTGTCCAAAGTGCTAACGTATATCCGTGCAGCGCTTTCGTTGTCTTTCAGTACTTCCAGCACTTTAGCAAACTGGTTGGCGTATTGCGCATAGCTTCTGGCGTTCTGCTCTTCAGCTTCACCTTCTTTACCCAACAGGAAAGCCTTGGTACGGGTTTCCTTAGCATCTCTGGCAAGGGCGTTGGCTTTCTCCGAATTGTTGTTCGCAGCCTCTGCCCTGCTCTTTTCTTCGAGGGTACCGGCTTCCTGTGTGAAACGTTTAGCCAGTGAATATTTTTCTTCTGCAGTTTTCTGGGATGATTCGCCGCTCTGAATCATGTCTATCCGCACACCATCCACATTGGCGATTTTTTCCTTTACCCGTTTGAGGGTATCGCGTGCATCCCGGGAGAGCAGCTGGAGCGACTCCACCGGATTATTGCGGATGATAGCTTTTTCACTTTTGAAAAGCAGGATGGTTCCCAACCTGTGCAGTACCGAAATAATTTTCGGAGCCAGCAGCAACAGTACGATCAGTACGATACTGAAAATTACCAGCAAAATGCTTTTGGCAGCATATTCCAGCATCACAGGCAGGTATTTGAAGAACGCCACAGCGCCCCCAATCACAAGTGCCCAGAAAATAATACTGGAAATGGTCTTTTTTGCTTCAGGAGTTTTGAGTTGGGCAGGCAAATTATCGCCCAACACCTGGAAGATGGGGAGCTGATTTTTCAACTCTGCAGGAATGATTACCTGCTGCTGTTGTTGTACCATAGGGAGAATTAAATTATGTTGCTTTCAATGAGGTCAAGGGCCTTTTGAATATCTCTTATCACTTCGGCCACGGCAGCGTTACCAAGAACAATCTTACTGTCTATATCGCGCAGCTGTGGTTCATATTTACTGTTGATCTCTCTCAGATTCTTCTGTTTGATTTCAAGTTGCTGGCTCAGTTCATTCAATTTCCGTTCCAAATCTTGTATATCCGTTGCCAACGTCTCTTTTTCTTTTATCTGCTGCTGCTCTACCAACTGTTTCTGCTGCTGTTTACGGGAAACGTCTGCCGCGATAGTACGTTGCAGCTCTTCTGCATAACGTTTACCCGTAGCCGTTAGTTTATCTTTTGTCAGCGATTTGTCTGCATATTTCAGAGAAGTGAAAGCCGCTTTCAGGGAATTGGCGTCCACTACGCCCATTTCTGCGGCGGCATTCCATACCTCGAAAAAGTCGATACCAGGTTCGTTCAACTTCTCAAGTATCTCCAGTACCTTGATTTTCATCTGTTTCACATCAGAAACCGGCGCTTCTGTCACCGGCAGGGGCGGCGGAGTGTCCGGTAACGGTGGCGGGGTAACAGCCTGGCGTTGCGGTGGCGCTGGAGCCGGTGGTGGGGTCGCATGCGCAGCTGCTGCTGCCTCAGATTCATCCTCAAAGATCAGCCTTTTAAGGCTCCTCAAAATGCCAGATGATGGCTTGTCTTTCTCCTCATTCATGAATACAGTAATTATAGGACCACTAAAATAGCAAATTTATCCGGCCAGATAATGAAGACTATGTTAATATACACGATAATTTTACTACTTGTGACTACCCTATAAAATCAAATTGCAGACCAAATGCTAAAATACCTGGGCAGCCCAAACAGAGCAAATACCCAAAATCGCCGGAATATTCAATGCTCCTATGCGAACTAAATCCTAAAATTGATCACCAAACACTGGCGATTGGTACTTTTTTTGATAATATCGCACCTGTTAATAATGTCTATCCAGACAAGAAGTGAGGAAACTTATGATGAAAAGTGTGAAAGTGATCTTTTCCGTTTTATTGATATTAAGCAGCTTCCCGGGCCATTCTCAAGCCCCTGCGGACACAGCTAAAGCAGAACAAAAAACAATCTATTTTTTTAGTGGTATCGGAGCTGATTCCAGTGTATTCATGAACCTGAAATTGCCGGGGTACCGCAAAGTATACGTTTCCTGGATTCCCGCTTTAACAGGCGAGTCCCTAACGCAGTATGCAGGAAGGATAAAGAGCCAGATCACCGTCAAAAATCCATACATAATCGGCCTTTCCTTTGGAGGCATCGTAGCGGTGGAAGTATCCAAACAAATAGATGTAGAAAAAATGGTGTTGATCTCCTCCGTCAGAACAAAAGATGAGCTAAACAAGATGCAATTTTTCTTCATGAAACTGGGGCTATACCGGATCATTCCCAGCTCATTACTGAGACGCGCTAACTTTCTCACCTACAGCTATTTTGGCGCCCGCTCTCTACCCGACAAGAAAGCACTGAAAAAATTGCTACAGGCCACAGATGTCTCCTTCTTTCGCTGGGCATTGAAAAGTATTGCTTACTGGGATAATAAAGTAGCGCCACAGAAAACAATCCAGATACATGGTACCGCCGACAGAGTGATCGCCAGCAGGCTGGTGCATCCTGATTATCGCATCAAGGGCGGTGGACACCTCATGGTTTTCAACAAAGCAGATACGATAAGCAAAATCATCATGAACTACTTTGGTAATTGATATATCTCCCCTACATAAAAAACTGCTCAGAAATAATTTTACCATCCTTCACATGATACACACATAACTCTGTCATGATGCTACGGTCCTGACCTTTTACTTTGATGTCCATCGTCAGCACAAAAGAAAACACATTGCCCGCAATCAATGGCCTTGAAACAGCAGTCCCATACCGCGATTCCACCATCGAGCTGAACTTCTTATCCTTCTCTATCAATGCTGGCAGTCCCTTAGTCTCCCTGTCGAAACCAGGAACGTCGAAAGGCTCTATGCTGACAGCTTCGTCTGCATATAATTCCTGCTGTGCTTTACTAAATTCTTCTCTCCGGCAATATTCAGCCAGGCGCGTCGCAATCTGTTCTACCGTCATGATGATATGATTAATTTATAAATGGCACCATTTGCATCTCGTAAATATAGCACGTCTGATGAGAGAATACAACAGAGAAATGAGAAGATACCTAAAAAGAAAAAGCCCCCGAGGAACACCACGAAAGCTCAATCAAATTAAAATCAAAGTTCTTTTTGTGTTATGACTTCATGTGACTCTACGTCTATTTCTATTCCATACCAAAACTTTAAGTAACTCCGATAATTAAATATACGATTTATATCGTTGACAGTAAAATTTTTTCGTCACTTTTTTTTCATTTATTTCTACTGCACTAACCGGTACAATACGCGCCCCTCCTTCATAACAGCGTTTATGAAAGAAGTAGGTTCTGATACAGCTGTACGCACTTCATCAGGAGTACGTATCAATATATCTACCTTAACCGACAAGCCCGCAGCATAAGCCCTTATTTGTTTAACAAGCCGGTTTCTGTCGTCCACGGGAACCGCAACAACCAGCAGATCAATATCACTATTGCTGTTATAGGTACCACGGTTTACCGATCCAAATAACATAACAGACTCCGGTTGTACCAGATGTACAATATAAGCCACTATGCTGGCCACTGTTCTTTCCATATCGTATTATTCAGCTTCCCAGTTGTAACAGGATAAACAAATCATCAATTTTATCATCAGGCAGCGACTTGTAGTCTATCGCGGTAGCCAGCTTAACCTTCAATTTTACCTCCCCTAATGCTGCCGGCGATCCTGCCGATACATTACGCGTCAGGTGTTGTATGTTATTATAATTAGGATCTGCTCCAACAACCAGATCGGTTACATACGCCGTACTGGTCAGCTTAATATCCGTACGGAACTCACCACTGTCACTCGTTTCCACAAACATATCCAGCTGCTTCATTTTAAGCGTATTCAACTTAGACCGGATAAAGAATGGGAAATGTTCCGGACGCAGTGTAATAACCAATTCCTGGTCTGCTCCATTCACGGGATGCAACATCTTATACCACTCTGTCGGGAACTCATGTTTCAAACTGAACAGTTTGGCGACTGCATTAGGCAATACAGCGGCCAAATTAGCGGAGGCTGCTTGTGTTAATCCTCCTCCCCCGCTTCTTGCTGTATAGCTAATATGTAGTATCACGTCTGCAATGGAGCCAAAGTCAAAATAGTTGTTCTCCCGCGGCAGGTCTATCTTCCAGTCACTCACCGCGCCGGCACACTCAAAAGGCAGGTAGCGCTCATCATTAAAATTCAACTCAAATAAACCGTTATCATTTTGTGCATGACTGGTAGCAATGGATGATATAGCTCCATACTGCACCTTAAAGCGGGGGTCATCTTCGCCCACTTTATCATACCCACCGGTAGGATCTATGCGCGTTTCACTTTTCAGTAAACTCAACGTACAGTTAACGCCTGTATATGGCCCCACAACACAGGGGATGGAAATACTGACGTTCTTGATACGCCGCATATAATGGCCCGGATAATCCATATCGTATATCCATTCCGGTATCGAGATAGTGCACTTGCCCGTTTCCTTCAGCGTGATCAGCGCCATAGGCGCCATCTGTGCAAGTGAAATATGTTTTACAATCTCCAGCTCACGCTTGTTCTGATCAAGATAGGCAGCTTCCAGTCTGCGCAGGTCGTTCATTAACTTATCACCGCTCAGCAAGCCCTTCTTAAGGCTGTCCCAATAACCAAACTGTATAAAGTTAGAAACAGATGTACCCAACTCAAGCTGGTAACACTTCTCAGCCTTCTTCGCCATGTCAAAGGCCAGTTGATAACTCTGGAAGTAAACAGTGGAAATCTGTGTAATCATCCAGTTATACAGTTGCTGGTTGGTGTACTTATTGCGCATGTAATCATCCATTGTCTTTGCATTGTCTATCTGCAACTCCTGGTTTTCGAGTTCCTTTTCTGCAATGCTCTGGCGTATCTGCGCAGCATTTATCTGAAACTGGATCTGGTCTATTTCAATAGTGGCCAGGGTAGCCTGATTCTTGTTTTCTGCGTCACGCCGCGTATATGCTCCCTGAGATTCCAGCAAACTTCCTGTGCTATGCAATATAGAGCTGGCACTCTTCAGCACTTCCGCAACTTTGGAAGCAGCATTGCCAAAGTTGGTACCACCGAACTTCAGTTTAGCGGTAGGGCTACCACCCACGCCGGTCCCTCCTGCATCAATATCCGGCACCATGCTGATACCGGCGCCGAATATATTCACGATAGTACTCGCTATTTCGCTGGCGATACCTATTACATGTACCACCGCGCCTGCTGTTTCCCAATCATTCATGCGGGGCACCCCTTCATAATAGGTTTTCTTTTGCTGTGCCAGCGCTTGTGTCTTTTGTAAACTGCCAATAGTTTCTACCTGTTCATCTATCTGCTTCTTACGCACTTCCTTCACCGCCTCCAGTAACTGGATCTCCTGTTGTGAACGCATCAGCGCCAACCCTTCTATGTCTTTTTTCTCCAATGCACTCAGTAATTTCTCTCCTAAAAATTTCACCTCATTGCAGAAGTCGATGGCTTTCTGAACCACCACCCGGAAACGGTAATGTGGTGCAGGCGCACTCACATCATTCAACACGCTGCTCAGGTCAATACCCGCAGCAGCGGCCTTCACCAGCAATGCAGGATCTATCGGCGGTTCGAACAAAGGCAACTGCCGCACGATCCCCTCAATATTCATACAGTGATGAATCTTGAATAAACGATCCTGTACGGTATCCCAGTAAGTGAGTAACTTGTCGTTATTAGGAATACAGAAGTAGAATGTCTCCAGCTGTGGTACAGGCTCTCCACCATTTGTATCCGCCACCACATTAATAGGCAACAAGGTATTTTCTATTATCACATCCACCTGCGCATTACCAAATTCATCCAGCTTCTGCTCCAGCTCATTAAAACTCATATCATCATGCTTCACATTAGGCGCCTTCTGAGGACGCTCTCCCAGTATTTCCCACGCCAGCATATACAACAATGTAGCCTCATTGATCGATTCAATAGTGTCGCGCATAAACAACTGGTCACCCCAGGAAATCAGATTATCCAGGTACTTCATGACCACCGTTTTCTGATAGGCAACAGGTCTGTAACGGGCTATCAGATGCGGCTTGAAAGGATTATTACGCCAGGCTTTCAACTGGGCCTGGTTTTCAGCGAGGTTAATATTGGTTAGTATATTCTCTATACGTTGCTTCCGGTAATCATCTGTATTGAACTCAAAAAATGGTTTAGTTACCCAATAACGCTGCGGTGTCGGCAGATTTTCAATATTGGTAGGATCAAAGATATAATGGAACCAGCGCATGGCGTCTTCAAATTGTTGATTCTGCGACAAACGGCATGCAATCATCAACGGAGCATGGAAAAACAACTCCCAGTTATAAATAGAATAAGCACCGCCAAATGAAAAATCAACAACATCCGTTTTAGCAGCAGCATCAACTATCACATTACTGCCAGGCACGTAATGATTAAAGTTAAAGGTGTTAGCCGGTGGGAAGGTCTGTGGCTGCGTCTGCACCTTCCGTTTCAACAGGCCGTCAATACCGCTCCTGTTCAATTCACGTATAAACAGGGTCGTATATGGATGATAAAATGGCTGGAAACGATACTTGCGTACACTACTTATCACCTGACCGTAATTATTCAGAATAGCTTCCCATTCAGGTTTGATAAAAAATGCGCGCTGGCTATCCTGGTAAAACACGGGATGATCCGTAGCCAGTGTATTCAGTTGCAGGTCCTGCTGGGCAATTACCATCTCAAAACTTCCGGTAGTAGTACTGGGAGATCCATTACTAGCCGCATTCTTCAGCAAAGTAACAGTAGCGTTACTTTCCAGTATACGCAACTGATTAGGATTAATGGCGTCATGTATGTTATTCGTCAACCGGGTATTATTAAAGTGCATACCGTTGGGAAGACGCAAACGCGGACCATACTCAAACTGTGGCTGTAACTCCTTGATAGCGCGGCCATCCTCGCCAAAATTTTGGTTCACATATACATAAGAGTCATATGGCAACCACTGATCAATCGTGTAGTTACCACCGCCCGGCAACGGAAATTCAAAATGGAAATGCCCGCCCAAACCCTTCAGTTTGACTTCCTTCACTTCTCCGTTAAATACAAATGAGGAGGAATGCCATGGTAAAAATGTCTCGTTAAACGGATTCCCCGTCACCTTCACATATTTGTCCTGGAACGGATCATAGAACCAGCCATCGTTGAACTCCTGGGTGGTCGACAAATAAATATCCAGGTACAGTTCATTGTATTTGGCAAGATAATAGGGCTTGAGATTGTAAGCAAAGTGAGGTCGCTGCCAGGGGTGAATCAGTTTCTGCTTCGACAACTTCTTTGTACTCCATCCGCCTGTTTTCTTAATAGCCCATCCCAGTTGTATTTCCAGCACCATAGGCGGCGCAGGCGCATCCGTAGGACCATTCGTTACCTTGGCCGCAGGAACTTTATGCATTTTAATAGGCTTCTCTGCAAACACCAGCCAGAACAAATGTAACTTACGGTTATATACCACAGGTATCACCTGGTCACTCTGTATATCAGCCTCTATTTTTTCCCATGCCGTCCAGGTGGCATAATTCATATCATAACTGCGGTAATAGTAGACATGGGGCAATGTCTTCGTACGGCCAATAACATGAACGATATTCCTTTCATAGCCCGCCTCCGATACGTCCAGATCCTCCATCTCATGATATTCACCGCACACCTCCAGATGAGATACATCATCTACCTTATGCAGGTAGCTCAGCATGGCCGCCTCCACATTGTCACTATTGACCTCATTCTGCATCAATTCGTTTTCCAGCTCCTCGAAGAAGGGGGATTTATCATCGCGCAGCTCAGGCTCAATCCAGTTCTCAGGATAAAAGAACACCTTTCTGTTAGCTTCCCATATACGGTAATTCTTCATCCACTTCCACTGCGACCACGCATTAGGTGACGATGTATCTTCCTTTTCATCCTGTGTCACCTGCACATACCTGTTCTCCAGGTTCAGAAAACAACGCTGCACAAATAACTGTACCGAACTGATAGCCTGCTTAATACGCGATGTAAGCTGGCAGGAACACATCTCAACATCTATCAGAAAATATTTGAACAACGACTTCACATCCTTCCAGTACAGCGGATTAGGAATAGTCTTCCCGTTAAACAACACTGTATCCGACTGCGTGCGCTGTGAATATTCAAGCAAATAATCCACCAGCGCCTGCCGCTTCTTTTCACGTATATCGTCGTATAAAGGCGTTATTTTACTTAACCAGTCATCCTGCTCGTACTTAGACTTAACCGCATTACGCGTTTGCAATGTAACAGCTGCATCCAGCAACAGATCAGCGTTAATAACAGCCCAGGCAAACATGGTAGCGGCATCTACACCGGTCAGCCTCATCTGAGCCCAACATCTTCTGAGCCTGGCATACAGGTTCGCGTCAGTATAATCAAGATGCCCCACCGCATGCTGTAAATGGAAAGCGGCATCGAAAGTCTCAAGGTCTGTCTTGGATGTCTGCGTAAGCTTTACAATCTCCTTTTGAATATCCGTTTTCGTGGCAGCAGCATTCCTGGCAAGGTCAAGTATGCTCCTGATAGAGGCTGTCTCCGGTTCAGGATAAGCTGCTGCAAAGTCCAGGAATAGATACAAATTAAGCCAACCGGTATAACCGTTCGGAGTAACCACCGGAGCTACGGGTAATGCTGAAAAATTGAGCGCTTTAACCGCCGCCTGCTGCTGAATAAACCATTCCAGGTTAGGCGTCTCCATCTTCATACGCACAACCACCAGCGCTACTTTATGCAGCAACACATACGCCCGGAACTGTGCAGGAAAATTTGCTGCAGTAATATCAAGATAGTTATCATTGCCATCCTTAGTCAACAGGTTGGGATCTTCCAGCACCTGTAGCAAAGTATCAGTCGCCGGCGCCAGGTGCAGACTGTTCAGCAAAATACTGGCTTGCTCATCGGTCAGTCCAAAACTTGCTGCTACCTGCGATTTCACCTGATTATTATTCTGATTCAGCAGATCAGTCAGGTTTTGCTGCAACTGCTTAATGGTGGCTATTAACTTCGCCTTGCTGGCATTGGTAATATTAACAGTATCAAATTTGATAATGAAAGTCGCCTCCTCAACTGAAAAACCAGCCAATACAAATCCTGCATTGGCGTTATTCAAAATAGTCTGCAACGGCGTAAGAGCCGTAATAAGCTGAGGATTGGTCATGGGCGATAACCCGTCTGCATCAAAAGCTAATATGGCAGCACGGTCCGCAGGACTCAGACTGAGCTGATCAATCTTCTCTTTGTTATTCGCCAGTATTTTCCGCAATACATCGATCAGCTGCACCAGGGATTCATTACGCAACCCGATGGGAGAATCAGGGCTGTAATTCAGCACATAATCCAATTCCAGTAACGTGATCCCTGACCGTTGGATATATTCATAATTCTTAATCACATCCAGTGTAGCCTGTACACTGCTGAAAGGATCAGTTGTATTGGTGATCCCGAGCAACAACAACAAATCCTTTACACTTCGTTTCAATCCTTTCGCGAGATAAATGTACCGCAGTAATACCGATAAAGAGGATAACGACAAATGACCATCTGTTTTACCCGCCAGCACATCGAAGTCGGTCTGCTGCATGGCCAGCGCGGATAATATAGTGGGCACAGGAGTGTAACCAACGGCTAATCCCAACGGCACTGTTTCATCAACCAGGTGTTGACGGTCGGCAGCGTTGAGTGCAAACTTAACATCTACCGGCTGCGTGATCACCGGGTTCTGAAATAACTGATCGTATAATGAAGGGATGATGACATCAGGATTATCCGGTTGTATACGTTGCGCGGTATTTATGTTTCCATATAAAGCCAGCAATACTTCCAGTGGCAGCTTTAATTTATCTCCCAGCTGCTTAAATGCACGCAGATTCACCAGGGTTGCACCATTTATACTGCTTGCGCCTATTTTGCCATTTTGCAACAACAGATCCAGTTCCCACATTTTCCAACCAGTCCGGCGCCATAAACGTATAAAACGATGCATGAGATCAAACTTCTGCAAAGTCAGATGAGTGATCTGTTGCTGCGCCGTATCACAGGTATCCACAGGACGTTCTATCACACTTTTATTATTGACGGGATCATTCACAGACTTCACCAGTAAAAGCTCCAGTACTTCATAATAACTCAGCTTGCTGCGCTGCATAAAAGCAGATACAGGTACCGTAGTTTGAGTGGTATCAAAACCCCAGTATTTATCCTGATCTGGCTGCGTGGCTCTTGCGGTAATAATCAGGTCCTTTTCATGCGTGCAGATACCAAAATAAGCGGCTGCAATCGCCTCATCAGTTGGAACCTTATTGGCAGGATTGGATATATCCTGGAAAGCTTCCATCAGTTCAGGCCGCGGCACGCGGAGATAATTCAGGTAGGTACTGGTTTCCTCTTGCCAGAGATTCAGTACGCCGGTCATCGGGTAATCCGCTGATGCCAGCGTACTATAAGCATCGCTGCGAAGATGCTCTGGCATAGCCCTCAGCTCCTTATCTGAGAGGGTGGTCTGATAGCTGAAATTAATTTGTGCCGGCGCTATATTGTTTTCAAGGATTTCACATACAAGGTCAATGTAAGGCAATGGCGTATTTGTGTTCTCACAGTTCAACTTTACATTACCAAGATCTGGCCGGCGCTTAAACAACACTTCTTTCACACTTAATGTCTTGGGACCTTCTTTCACCAAAGACAAATGTGTATTTAAATACCGCAGCAGATCTGTGAAGTAAGCCGCCGGACCATACAATGATTTACAGTGCTCACAATCGCAATAATCGAGAGATCCGAATAAGGTTTCCAGATCCGGTATATCTCCCAGTATCGTTTTTAATTCTTCTTTCGTATAGAGTTGCGGTATAATAACCTGCGGCGTACCGATATTTATTTCCGGTCTGAAATCAATGAACCGGGCCAGTACCTGGAAGTACTGCATCTTGGCTATTTCGTATACCCGTTGTGCTGCCTTAATCTCTACTCCCTTGTCCGTTAAGGTCTTTACAATCTGATCCTTCCCTGCAAAATAGATCTGCCGTGAGCTATGCAGTTTCTCACTCAGCAATGCATTGCCCGCTTTTATATTGGTGGTTATCTTATTTACACGTTGTATTACCTTCAACTCTTCGAGGGTCTTTGGGGCCAGATCAATCTTATTGTCCAGCACATATTTATCGAGGTTATCACGACGCAGGTTCAGCGTCGTATTGGCATCTATAAAAGCAGCTATATCCGGCAGCGTTTGCAGATTATTATCCCCGGAACGTTGCGCGGACGCAACAAGGGCCACTGCCGGGAAAATTGTTTCGGTGCGTTGTTGTAAGGCAGCTGCATAGTTGGCCACCTTTTCATCGGCGGTATTACCCGGCATATTATCAGGCACCTTCTTCCCGTTCTGATTAATCAGATTCACTAACCCCGTATAATCCAGCTTGGCAACATCACCGATAGCCTTAAACTGCTTTCCGGCGCCTATATTGCTTTTTAAGAACTGTACGGTGGGCGCATGATTTTTCGCAATATTGCCTGCCTGTACAGTCGTAGCAAAATCTGCAATAGCATTTGCGCCGATAGTCCCCTCCTGCTTTTTCAGCTCTTCCCAGAAATCATCATTAATACCCCTGGAATCAATAAACTGACTGACTACTGTTGCATAATGCTGCTGATCTATTGCTGACTCGTCCAGCAAACCCTTTAGATTACCATTACCTATTAATATCGGCTTGTTCAGTGTGAAGACATTTCGTTGGGTTGTAAAGGCCTGTGTGATAGCAGCCCTGTTTATCTTCACCGCCTGCGATACCAGGTTTTGCGAAAGGGCATTATCGATGGCCTGTTGTTGCAGTTCATCACTCAGGAATACAATGCCGTTGGCGGCGCTTTCCGTAAGCTGGCCAATCGTTTCCCAATCACTTGTCCCTCTCAGCAAATCCCCCGGCAGATCTGCCGGCAGGTTTTGACGTATAAAGGCATAAAATACTTCCGGCGTCAAGGGATTGGGCATATTTACCAATGCTGCAACACAATGCGACAGGATCTGTCGCATAACGTCATCCGTACTCAGACCCGTCTGTATGCTTAACTGTGTCACCTGTTTATTGACAGGCGTTTCCACCAGGTTCTCAATCTTTATACCTCCTGCTGCCTTTTGCAACGTATTACGCAATACCGTGAAATCAGAATCTCCCAAATAAGTACTGCCATCCTTCGTAAAGTTAACCCAGTGTATACGGTTAACATTATAGTGTATTTGCGAGCTAAGCAGCTTATCATTGGCAGGATTACTATCAACCGGCTGGTATAATTTAACAGCCAGGTGAAAAGTTTCTTTAGGTTTTAATGTGCCCGGATCTTTCGGCGGATCATAGGTAATATCAAAAAATCCATTCAGCATATTCTTCTTCGTCATCAGCGGCTGAGCACTCTCACCGGTGAGCAGCTTTTCATACACCCTGATAACCATGTTGGGTATGCGATCCCAATTCTCATTGCGTACAGAACCGCGCACCCGGTATTTGTGTTGTGCCGCATCCGGGTTTATTTTCAAAATATCCTGGTTCAGCAGCTTTAACGTAATGCCATCAGCATGCCCCGTTTCCTTTAATCCCTTTGATTTCTGAAAAGCCAATACAGCATTGTAGGTGGTTTTACCGAATTGCTGCGTCTTGAATTCCTTTTCATCTACCTGATACCCCAAATGTGAAAGCGCCTCATGCAATGGCCCCATTTTAGGCGATGTTTTATTAAGACGGAACACTCCCTTGACAGTACGCAATGTAGCTGCGGCCGGCGCTTTCAGGAGGGCCTGTTTTACGCCGCGACTGGCAGTTACACTTTCCAGTTTATTGATGGTAGCCAGGTCTATCTGCCCGGTTACCGGCAGTTTATATTTGGTCTGAAATTGCCTGATCGCCGATATGGTACTTTCACCGATAACCTTCTCCTGCAACTCCTTTTCATCAATCTTATACCCTAGCTTCCCAACCTTACCTCCCCACAACAATTTATATTGCAGGTTACCAATCTGCGTTTTGGTACTGAACGTAGCCCTCACAGCATCCTCCTGCAACCGGTTAAAGGTTGCTTCCGTAATAATACCATCAGCCGGTAGCCCATGCTTGGCCTGAAAAGCAGCGATAGCTTTCTTTGTAGTGTCGCCAACCTTCCGCGTATTCTTTTCATCATTTGCAACCGGTAGCCCAACTTTACCCAGCAACACCTGCAATTTTTCAGTGCGCGTCTTACTATCCACATAAAACGTGTTATGAAGCGCAGTATTCAATACCTGTAGTGTATGATCATTCAACTGCCCCGTGGGCGTAATCCTGTGCTGCTCCTGCAATGCCTTTATGGCTTCCACGGAAGTCGTTCCCAGTGTCTTGGATTGTAATTCCCCAGCAGCAACCGGTAACTTCAGCTTTTGCAAAGCGAGATGTAAATTACCGATGTCGTTTTTGCTAAGGTTGGTAACGGTGGTAATGTTAAGCTTGTTCATTGATAAATATTTGAGGTTAGCGGTTGGGGAATCTGAACAGGCTGTTTTGGGGCCTTCTGTTTATATACTCAGGTTTTAGTTTGAACATTCAGTAAAATCAAAGGATCAGGCTGTTGATTCGTAATTGTAAAAGTTGTCTGTGGTGCTAGTGGAACAATCGCGGTAGGTGATACAATCACATGCTCATTTTTATTTCCTTGCTGTAACTGCATAATAGCATGGCCACTCAGGCAGTAAACCAGTTGTGCCGTGCCGATATGATCGTTTTGCCATGTTTGGTTGTAGTCAAGACGCTGCAGGGTACAGTCTGCGTTTATACCCTGTATCAGGCTATTCACCGTATCACTATATACGCCGAACTGGCTGTTGTTAGTGACAGATTGCTCCCCCGCTGCAGACGGCTGGTTATTAGTGGTCTCCGGTTGTCGCCGTCTTATATAAAAAAACATATACAAGACCAATATCAGCAGATAACCCGATAACGCCAGCCAACTATGTGTTAAGAACCACATGAGTATTGCAGTAGCTAAAAACACGATAGCAAGTGTAATGACAGTTTTAGTTTTAAATATTGTTTTCATCTCTTTAAATATCTGCTGACATCATTTAGAACAGTTTACTCAGTCCATATCCGATTACGCCAAGACATGCACCGATAGCTGCTCCCGCCAGGGTACTAACGCCTGGTATCGGAATAAAGCTCCCTATAATAGCGCCCGTGATCGCCGCAGCAACAACGGCGCCTCCTATACCCAGATCTTCTTCAACAGCATTCCCTACAATGGCGCCGCCCAAAGCTGGTAGCGTAACTGCTGCTGCGAATGTAGTAGGTGCGGCAGATATAGCCTCAGCTATTCCCACTGCTGGCCCTGTAGTAATGCCAAGCGTACCGACAACAAATGGATGTGCGTATATACCCACCACTTCTGCTTCTGCAAAGAAAGGTATGAAAGTACGGCCCAGCTCTGCGCCTACTGCTCCAAAGCGATTGTTACCCTGTGCAGTGTATATGATGCTGTTTACGGTATTTCGTATCGCTCCCAATACCCTGGCACCACGGGTTTGAGCGGGCAGTCTGCTGGCTACCGTACCCAAAGGATGCGTTTCAAACAGGTTACCCAGTTGTCCAAGCAACCCCCTGTTCAATGATTCCGGTGTTTCTCCTCCTGACGATGCCGCAGCAGCCCTGGCAGCATTCCGCGCGCTGGGTATTACAATATCCTCGTTCAGGTCAATTGCACCTCCCCTGGCTCTGAGAGCATTGGTACGGGCGTTGTCCCCCTGTACCGGATCATTGGTTTTGTCTAATGCAAAAGGCCTGGTCACACGTGTTGTATCATCCCGTCTGTAACTGCGCGGCGTATAGTCGGATGTGCCGGTTGATGGATTCCGTGTAATATCACGCAGCTGCGCAGCAGGTGCAACGTGCTCGTTCTCTGAAGTACGTACCCCTCCGGAATAAGTAGCCCTTGGCTGTCTTTGCATGGGTGCTACACTGCCTACACTGCCACGGGCAGTAGGAGGAGGCGTAGTCCCCGGCGTGCCTGACGAAAAATCAGGCGTAACAGCCACCGGCGGTGGTGGTGGCGGCGGTGGTGGTGGTGGTGCGCCTCCACGGGGTGCACCGGTTATTCGCGGCGCAGAACTTCGCCGGCGGGGTGGCGGTGGTGGCGGCGGCGGCGTATTAGGCAAGTCAGCATGTAAGTGCCAGGTTCCTCCCGGTCTTGGATTTGCCATCTCGCCTTCCAGGCTGATACCAAAAGTCGGCTCAAACCAGATCATACTGTTTCCCGCATTCACCCGGGGATCCAACGTCACTCCCGAGCTGGCTGCCAGCCGTCTGAAATCATCGACGGAAGGATGTTCCCTTCCCGTGAACCGGCTATCTGTAACGGCGAAATCAACAGTATCCGTACCTGTCGGATCCTTTAGCATAACCGGATTATTACGGCAGTAGCGGTATAAGTTAAACCCATCCACAAACCCTGCCGGGTCGCTGCTCGTCCATCGCCCCAACCACGCGGCATAATACCGCGCCCCGAAATAATAGAACCCTGTTTCATCATCACGCTCCTTACCACTGTAACGGTAACGTTTCAAACTCAGATCTACATCACTTTTACTACTACGATAAGCACTCGTACCATATGCGTGATATTCTTCGTAAGACACTACCGTACCATCTCCGTCGGTCTCCATCACAGCAGAACCAAGGTGATTACCATACTGATACCGCATCAGATTAATGTTAAGCGGATTGCCGGCGTCAACATTATCTGTATCCAGCAACTTGGTATCCACCTGCGCAATGCGGCCGCTATTGTCGGAAATGTGTACAGTGTTGCGCTCAAAGCGCTTATCACCTCCCTGGTATTCGCGGTAAATTTCCACTACCCCAAGGTATATACGCTCCAGGCGTTTACCCCCAATGCGTTCAATCACCTTCCTGATACGGCCTCCTCCTGCGCCATACACATAGTACGCCTTCCCTCCCCCTCCCAGATCAACCTGTTGCAGTTGAGCCATAAAATTCCATTGCAGGCTGTCAGCTGCCGGCAAATGCGGCATCATGGTCATATTACCATGCTGATCATGCTGATAGATCGCGGAAAATATTCCCGGCGCATCTCCCGGCAAACTACTACTCTTCAGCCTGTTGGTAAAGTTCGTAGCATCATCCTGGTAATGATAGTGATAACGTTGTGTCCAGTTAGCATTGGTAGCGATATGTTGTAACTGCAAAATATTCCCGCAATCATCATAATCGTACAACTCCGTATAATTCCTTACTGCATCTGCATCATTACTATGTGGTAACTGCGCAATAAAAGGCAGGTCATTATTGTTGCGCTGCACATTCCCACCCAGCCCTGCATGTTCACGGCCGGTAGCCTTCTTAAGCTGGTAATTGGCGTTGTACTCGAAAAAACTTTCCGGCTTGACAACCGCATTATTGAAGTAATGCGTTTGCTGTGCATCATCCCTTATCTGCACAATATTCCCCACCGGATCATAAGTATAAAAGAGGTTCTGATGACTGTCAACATCATTGCTGCCTGCTGTTTGAGTAATGAGGTTGATCAGGCGATAGCTGTTGGGATCATGAAAATAACGGGTAATGAGTCCATTCCCGTATTCAGCATGCAAACGCAAACCTTTAGCATCATAGTCCTGGCCTTGTAAAAAGGTAATGAACCCGCCCGTCCCCCGGATTTTTGCACGAAGGCTCTTCAAGTGGTTCGCTTCATCATAAGTGGGTTCAACAACAGTAGCATCCGGCAAGGTAATGCTGGTGGCCCTCCCTAATGCATCGAACTGCGAGGTAGTGGTAAAGGCTTCATTTTCCAGCAACAGATTAGCGGCATTATCAATGTCCGCAATAGTGGTCAATCCATCCAACACCTTCCAGTCCAATGCCTGTTTATACGCCACCGCAAGCTGCCGTTGGGCACTTTCGAGGTTCCCTTTAAAATCAATTTTCCCCATCGTCACTCCTCCTGCCTGATCAAATAATTTATACGCTCTTCCCTTGAGGTTGAGCGGAATACATACAGCGTCGGGTAATATATCCCCATATACCGCATAGTTGAAAAGAATCTCATTAAGCCCCTCTTTCACAAAGGCGCTCACAGGACGATGCAATTTGTCAAACGTAGCACGTATCTCACGCAGGTCATTATCCCAGACCCTAACCAGACGTCCCATTACATCAACAAATGACCAGGTCTCCCCTTTCTCCGCATTTTTGGTATATATACCTGTTCCTAGTATATTAACATGTGTTTCAGCCACACAACGGTCCAGCTGATCATATAGTTTTATCCAGCTGTCGTCAGGAGCCGTTTCATTATACACGGCAGTTGTTTTACCGCCACCAAAATCCGATACGCTGTAAAAACTACGTCCCATTGAATCTGCATGTACTACCGTAGGCGTATTATAGTGTTTAGCCGCCAGCCAGGCGGCACGCCGTTCAGGGTCCGCCGGTTCCGGATCAGTAACCGGATCAGGACTACCTCTGTCAATGTACCACCGACTGTCTTTTACCGTATCATTTGCATCATACCCGCTCGCGGTCCATCCTGCGTATACAGCTTTCACAAAAGTGCCGTTAGGATTATTAGTATGAGAAATACGCCCGACAGCATCATAGTAGGTAATAGCTGTAACACCTGTTTCTACCAGTGCAGCCTCACTTTCATATTCAGAAGTAGCGCTGAAGTAAGGTTCATATTTCTTTACAGCATTCCCTTTATTATTAAAAATAGTGCGGCCATTACCCACCCAGCGGGGATCTGCATCAACCTCATCTACCTGTTTGGTAATGGCATTCCAGCGCCTGGCCTTACCGGGTGTGGCAGGCACCTTCGTCATGATTACGCCGCCTTCCCCGTCACTATAGGCATAACTTTCCTGCCAGCGCGTATCCGGCATATTGTGCCGCTCACGCATGAAAGTATGCACGAAATTAGGCTTGGCATTATTCTGCCAGTTAAACAACTCGTACTCCATGCGTATCGTAGGATCTTCCAGCGTATCCCCTTCACCCGCGCCGGCCTTTCCCATTACCGCTGTTTTAAACACCATACCTAATTCATCCGTCTCTATAGCGGTGCGGTTCAGGTTCATATCAGTTGTCATAACCGCTCCCAGTGTTCTGTAATCGTTCTCTGCCCACTCCGTATGCCCCAGGGCATTTGTCGCAGATTTTATCAACAAAGTATAGTCATCAAATTCAATCAGACTTTCATTGTTGTAAACATCCCTCGCTCCGATAGGTGTATAGCCATTCGCCGCAGGATTGGCGGCATATATGGCAGTCCCGCTTTGTACCCACCAGTCTTCATCGCCTTCGCTGTGTACATACTTGGCATCTGTAAGCATAAGATCAGTCACTCTCATGCCATAACGGGCTGTCACCAGATTTTTGGTAAATGCCAGTTGGTAAGTTTTATACGCTATGCCCAACGGCGACAATGTGCCCAATGATAAAGCACTTGACATATCAGGTCCGATAAAATACTGACGGCTATGACTGACGATCTTCTTTTGTTTACCTGTCGTAAACGGGGTTTCGAACAACAGCAATGCTGCCGTACTTATATCGCTCCGCAAGCCATTTTTATTGAGATAGAATGCCGGCGGCTGTACAATGCCAGCCATCGTATACAATGTCGCTTCATAGCCCACCCGCAAGCGGTATACATTATCTTCGTCTATATCGTTGGTAAATAAAGTTTCTCCATATTGAACATGCATTTTGCTTTGCTCCTCCCAAACCTTGTCAGGTATTGATTCCGGTCCAACCGGCCGCTTAACGCGCGGGTATACTACCGTTGCCGATTGAGTTACATTACCCCAACGGTCTGTTCCCAATATAAAGGAATGACTGATACGCGGATCTGCAGATTTGCGGTCATAACCGTAAGAAACAGATTCCGCCGGCAACACCTGAAAAACCGCATACCTGTTCCCAGCACGGGGCTGTATCAGCTTCACACTATAGGTCGACTGACTCGTACTATAAGGCAGATCGCTTTCAGGCTCATGATCCTCCGCATATACTTCCGATCGCAGCAATAATCCTTTACAGGCGCGTAACGCTTCGCGCTCCTCGTCGGCAGTCAACTCCCAATCCGTATTATCTGCTAACTTGCTCACAATTTCCAGCTCTGGCAGTACACATTCTGCAAAATCCGGATGCTGAAAATACTCCTGCTTACACTGCTGCAATATCTTCTCTCTGTTTAGATAAGCGCCGGTATGATACCACGAAACAGTTTTTACAGGAGGCTGATGCAAATCTTCCTCTACTACATTACTGGCATTATTCAGTTTAAACTGCGCAAAATCTTCTGTGTCATAACTCTCCACCCGTGCAAATCCGCGGAACTCACGCTCTGCAGTATCAAAGTATCCATGACTGTAATGGTAAGAACTAACATATACAGTCTCCCGTACCTTATCCGTGGTAGTTACTTTATCTATGCAATGCACCGGGAAAGGAAGCCTCGTGATCCACGGCCGGCCAAGCTTTTTATCTTCCAGGTAATACCAGGTAGAAGGCTTATACTGAATGGTCACCTCCAATCCTGTATTGTTGATATACCCGGTAAACAGATGCGGTTTTTTGCTGTCCATCAGATCAATGTACAGCAGGTGTTGCTCTTGCAGCGGTGAGGAGTATACAATACATGCAGTGCCTGTACCCAGAAAATCGAGTACCGACACGTCAGCCAGATTATGTATTTCAGGGAATGGATTAATAATTTGCGGGCCGGCGGTGAAACCATTACCGTTTAAATTCATCCACACACGGAAATCATTTCTACCCAGGTATATGATGTCTGTTGTCCCGCTTCCGTCTATATCCGCCAAACGGATATAGGCAGGATCAAATTTATCACTGTAGTCAAATACCGGCGCATCTTCCATAGCAACCTTGGCGCCAAAGTGACCATACCCCATATTCGGCCAATAGCATACCTCTCCGTTGCGTATACGTACAATATCAGTTAATCCGTCGCCATTCATATCTACCAGGAAAATGCACTGGGTTTTGTCACTGAATATAACGAAAGGCCCCTTCTCCTCATCGATAGCCTGCGTTACTTTCCGCGATACGTCAAACCCTTGCTCACCCAGGCTTTCATACCAACGTAAATCATCGGCTTCCGTCACCAATATATCCGCGCGACCGCTACCCGTAAGGTCAATCCGGCGGGTATTCGGATCTTGTTGATCTATATTCGGGAAGGATATAAAATTCTTAAACGGCGTCCATTCACCATTTTCCAATAACTTAAAAAAACCCTTCGGTTCTTTCTCGTAGTGTACAAGGTATTTAGTGCCTTCTCCCTCCAGCTCCTGCAAAAAGGCAGACTCCTTCTGAAGCCCGCCAAATGAGGGCTTAGGCGATATTACCTGTGCAGGTGAAAAGTCGCCATTTCCCAGGTTACGTTTATAAAACCAGCTCCCCGCCTGTCCTGTTAATACGCCGGAAATACCTTCGTTATACAAATCAATCCATATATACTGCTTCCCGTCAATACCCTGCGGAATATGAACGGTACTTTGTTCAGCAACGGCCTTTACCGATGTATTCCAGCTATGTTGTTCGTAATGAAAAATCGTTTCCGGCAAAAACTTACTGCTGTATGCATTCGCATCAGCATCCCATTTATAACCACTCTGCCGCAACTTCACCAGGTATGAAAAGTGTGGTACCTGGCTACCTGCTCCCGCCAGGTCCAGCTCATCTTTGTAGAAAAACTGCATAGTTCTCACCAGGTAAGGACTGTGAGGTAATTCATCTGCTGTAAAACAATGAAACAGCATTACCCTGCTGCAACGCCTGTAGGTTCTTATCTCGAAACCAGCCCTGTACGTCGAAAAAGGGTCCTGACGGCGCCCCCATGTATGCTTGGCTATATCAATATCCTTAGGTACCGTAACGGATGTATCATGCTCTCCATAATCAAAGACCACCCTGAATAAAAAGTCTTCGTCTGCAGGAAGATTACCGCCCGGATACCAGGGTTGTTTGTTCCCGTAAAAAACTGTCTTCAGATAAACCTGCGTGCAATGATGCAAACGGTTCTGCTCAGATATAGCTGGGTCAATTCCCTGAAAGTCCTCCTGTTTATACCGGTAAATACAAATGTTCCCTTTGTCGTCGTGGGTATAACTCAATAACCATTCAAATACCCGGCTGCTATCATCAGGGTCAGTAACCCGGCTTTCAGAAGTTACCCCAAAATAGGCGTGTACATTACCTGTCGAAACAGTACGCCAGTGCACTTCTCCGGTAAGCGTCTGCTCCCATTTCTCAATCCGGGCAAAGAGTCCTTCAATACGTGGACAATAGCGGTAAACAGTATAGTTAACGGCATTTTCAGTCCGCGGCCGGGTATAAGGAACCAGTTGGCCTCCTTGCTTTTCAAGCAAAGGCACAAGATGCTCTGCGCCTGACATAATAAAGGTATCTGACTCATTCGCGTCATTGTACTGTGGCAGCTGTTTCTCCGTACGGCGCGTAATCCGCGGGATCTCCAGTTCCCACCCAATACCGAACGGACTATTACCATTGCCCGAATTATAATTAAGAGCAAGTACCGGCGTGAACCCATGCCGGGCAGGACTTACAGGCAGAGGTACGCTGAAAGAAGCAGTGCCGTTGACAGCATTCACCTGGAATTTTTCTTCAATTCCTTTAATAGCTCCGCCCCCACGAGGCAAATTGATAGCAGGCAATGTCGGCTGATAATTATTGAACGTACCTGCACTATTGCCAGCATTCGTTTTTGGGGTCGCGCTAACACTACTTCCGTTATCAACAGAAGTACTATTTCTTTTTCCGTTCATATACTTACACTAGAATCTGGGGTATGTGGCAAAATTGGGGTTTAGCCTAAAACGTCTTAGTGCACAACAAAGGTTAAGAAATTTTTCCTATAAAAACAAATAAATATGGGACTATAAATAACAGCGTTTATAACCGGATCATCCTGGCTTATCTGAATTTATTTTTGATATGATTGTCAATCAAACTATTATTTCAACATATACCGTTACACTAAACAGTAAAATTCCTCAGTGGGTCCGGCAGCTTTTCCGCTGTATCACCCCAATAAAATTCCGGCCAGCGGATATATACAACGAATACGGTATATTTACATAATGCATGAAAGCATAAACCTGATCATGCATTATTTCATCATTGAATATTGTAAGCCATGAAACCCTTCTTCTGCTCTTTCATACTTCTCTTCTTCTGTAACGCCATAGCAATAGGACAGCAAACCGCTGTAATAAAAGAAATCCTGCCATTTGGAAATAATCCGCAGGCAGGAAAATACTATAATATTCGTGGGATGAAAATGTATTGTGAAGTATATGGTAAAGGCCAGCCTTTGTTAATGATCCACGGTAACAATGGCAGTATCGAAAACTTTAAGCAGCAGATCCCCTACTTCTCCCAACACTACAAAGTAATTATAGCAGACAGCCGCGCACAGGGAAAATCAATTGACAAAGGCGATTCCCTGTCTTATGAAATGATGGCGGATGACTATGCCGCCTTGCTCGATGCCATGCACCTCGACTCCGCCAACGTTATCGGCTGGAGCGACGGCGGTATCAACGGACTTTTACTCGCAATGCGCCGCCCCGATCTCGTGCGAAGACTCGCCGTCACCGGCCCTAATCTCTGGCCGGATACCACCGCCATACATCCTGTTGTTGTTCAGCAAATCAGGGACTGGGCAAAAGACGCAAAAGCAGCAGCAGATAAAAACCGCCTGAAGTTAATGCAACTGATGCTGGACCAGCCTAATATCCCCCTGCAAACACTGCACGTCATAAAGTGCCCCGTGCTGGTAATAGGTGGAGATCATGACGTAATACGGGAAGAACATACCATGCAGATCTATCAGCACATCCCCCAGGCATACCTCTGGATACTGCCAAACTCAGGCCACAGCACCCTGATAACATACAAAGAAGACTTTAATAAAATCGTGGCAAACTTTCTGAAAAACCCCTACCGGGTAATTGAAGGTGAAGGAAGATTTAACTGACCCACTTTTCTATCACTGTTGATCCTCTCAGTCAATTTTTCTTGAAAAAAATTTCGTAGTTAAATAACTACACTTATATTTGTAGTCAAATAGCTACATAACTACATTTATTCAACCGTATAACACCAAAGTATATGAATAAGAAACTGTCATCTTCACAGCGCGAAACGCTACTCAAAACCCTGAAAGCCCGTTTTGAGAAACACCCGGCCCGCCACAAAGGCATCGAATGGGCCAAAGTACAAGCCCGGCTGGAAACCTCCGGAAAGCTGTGGTCGCTGAATGAAATGGAAGCCTCTGAAGGCGAACCAGATGTAGTAGGCTATGATAAAAAAACAGATGAATATATCTTCTTTGACTGCTCGCCCGAAAGTCCCAAAGGCCGCAGAAACCTATGCTACGATGCCGACGCACTGGAAGCCAGGAAAAAATTCAAACCAGATGATAATGCGGTTGATGTAGCCGAAGCAATGGGCATTGAACTGTTGACAGAACAACAATACCACGACTTACAGCAACTCGGAAAATTCGATACCAAAACCTCCACCTGGCTGCTAACACCTGCTCCTATCAGGAAACATGGAGGCGCTATCTTCGGTGATCGCCGCTACGACCACGTCTTCATCTATCACAATGGAGCAGAATCCTATTACGCCGCCAGAGGGTTCCGTGGCGCCCTGAGACTCTAAACCACCTCCGGCTGATCATAGCATCGCTGATGATCAGCCGGAGGCTTTATCTTTGGAATCAGTGTATGTATTAATAAGACATTACTTCCCCAACTATTCCAGCTGTAATCAACTTACATGATCTGAAATTTTTTCTCTACATTCGGTAGCACAATAGGTAGTTAACCTGATAAATAACCAATTTATACCTGTAACAGCTACATTAAATCCATTTTAGTATATGCTTAACCGTTATACCCATATATCCTGTATTACCAATAACATTCCCTCGATAAAATAACAAATCACTTCACACCTAAATTTCACAACATGAAAAAATTACAACAGAAAGTCCTGGCCCTGGGCGCCAACACAGCACTTACAAGAACACAACAGAAAAATGTACTTGGTGGAGAAAAAGCCAGCGCTGCATTTGGTTGCAATGACCTGTGTAATGTTGATGCAGACTGTCCGGGTAACCAAAGATGCTACCTCACTACCTTTGACAATGGTAACAAGTGTAAGAGATGTATTGAACCCGGCATAAACGATTAATACAGGTAATCCATTAATAAGCTGCCGGCACATCCTTCTGGCAGCTTATTACCTGGCCAGCCATGTAAAGCAGAAAAATAATCCTACTTTTAGGAGCTGTAGCATTATATATCTATGAACAAGAAATGTTACCTCCTGCTCTCCCTCGTCCTGCTAACAGGATGCAGTTACATCATCAGCGGCGAAAGCAGGCAAAAACACCACTACTCCTGGCAACGCGATCCTTACACCGGCGCCCTGCAACAGAAAGACGCCCCCTCAAGCCTGCTCACCGCCAATAAAGGCAAAAGAAGAAAACGTACCCAGATCCATCCACCCATCGCTTTCGTGGAATCTGTAAAATCATACCGCACTACACTGGGAGCCTTCCCGCAGGATCTGTTGCTCCTCGAGAACTTCAACGACCGATCCCGGAAAACCATCCGCGAAATGAAAATGGACGGCTTCAAAGAACTAACCATCGACTATCTGTACCTCGACTCCCTGGTAATAGCATTCACCTTCAACGAAGACGCCAGGCGAACAGTTGGCAATGCGGAATTCTCCTCCATCGACAGGAACGGAAAGTTCATCTTTGTCTATAACCGCCACGACTCTACCCTGATGACGACCACCGTGCTGCCAAAGAGGAAGAATTTCGTATTCAGAAACTAATGGTGATATATCATTCATCGCCCGCCAGGAAATATTTCAGATCATTGATGCTGTATAGCTTCGGTAACTGAAAGAACTGCATGCCGTCTCCTGCCGGTGAAAGAACCGATACAAAAAAAGTAGGCGTAAATTCAATATTCACCGCATTGCACCAGTCACGCATAGCCTCCAGCTCAGGCCCCTGCTGCTTTAGTTCACCGTTCATCGGGTACTTTTGCGCAAAGGTTTCGTAATCCTTTTTCTCAGGCAGGTACCAGTCGTTCAGCGCCTGTTTGGTGACGGCTTCATCTCCTTGACGGGCTATCGCCAGCAGATGCTGTACCGGCGGTGTTTTAATATCATGCTCGTTATTGGTAGCCGTGAAGATAATCTGCAACTGTACATCCGGGTTATGCTCCAGCAGTTCCTCCATCGCGGGATGCGCCTTGGCACACGGGCCACAATAGGGATTACATACTTTTATCACTTTATGCCTGGCAGCCGGATTACCCAATGTAATCCCCAATCCACCTGTAGGCACAGTCAGTGCCTTCTGCCGCATCAGCAACGCTTCAAATATCTCAGGGTTATGTTTCAGGCGTTGCAGCTCACTTTTATTATTCTTGCTTTCCTTGGCTTTCTGCAAAGCCGGCATCAGTAACGTTGCCGCAATAAATGGTACTGCAAGCGCAAGTATAGTTGTAAGTAACGTTGCCACTACTGCATGCTCAGGATAGACAAAATACCACCCTCCCGTTAACACTACTGCCAGTTGCAATAACAGTAACGCCTGTACGCAAAGACACAGCACACACCACTGCTTTACCACACGCCACTGATAATAAACAGAAAACAATACATAGGGGGACGCCAGTATACTCAACCAGCTTACAATAAATAAAGCCTGCGGAGATGTGATCCCGGTAAACAATACCAGCAACAGCTGCCCTGCAAAATAAGTAAAGCCGATCGTACTCCAGCTGATCCCGGAGATCTTGGATGCACCGGATTGCAATACCGCCCCGCAATTAATTTTCTTCCCCGCGCTACAAATCTGTTGTAGCACAGGATTATACTGATCCAGCTCATACCACAATAACAAGGTGCTGATAATCGCTCCTGCCAGGCCCAATACAGCAAACACAAGTGGCAACAATGCACTGGCGCCGTTTTGTGCAAACGTCATTATTCCCATTACCAATGCGATCACAGGAATACCAAACGCCGTCGTCTGCCGGATGAAATCCTGGCTCTTTTCCTTACGAAGACTTTTTTGATAGTCTTTTTCCCCGGCATGTGCCTCATCTTCCACCTCTGCCAGCAGCACCGTACCGGAATATTTTTTCAGGAACACCTCTTTCGAAACAGTACTCCATGTATGTTGTTCAGGATCATAAAAAGTAAACCCGTTCTCACCGGCTTCCTTCACTACTGCAAAAAAAGTGACCGATGAATCTTTTCCTTTCACAGTGGTAACAAAAGGCGTAGGGGCTTTATCCAGCTTCGCAGGCTCTACATTCAATGCCAGGTTATCTATACCATAACTTCTGAGCACATCACTGATACTTAACAGGCTGGGATAATCAGGATGTGATTCTATTTCCTTTACCAGGGTCGTCTTGGTGATCTTTACATGCAACAACGCAGCCAGCAATCCCGCCGCTTCCGCTGTATTACTCTTTGGCTCCAGTAATTTTTCGAAGAAAGCAAACATATCAGGTGCTTTAAATATCGGATAGTAATAACTCAAATTGTCAGCTCACCATACTATTGTACAGTGAGCTGGATAAAAACACAATTACTCGTTTGCACTTAGGAAAGCACCGGACATAATACATCCAGGCAATAAGTGTGGGGAGGCAGGCACGGATCATCCGGGCAGCAACGGTAACAAGGCTGTACCACATGGAGTTCGCCACCGCGAACATCTTTCATCTGTTCTCTTGAAAGGGTTTGCTTGGTCAGTTCAAGTGCTTTCATTTCTAGTTTTCTCATAATTGAAACGTTTTATTGATTGAAAAATGGGAGCTCATTTATACCGTGAAGCAGGGTGTGACATAGTTAAACCACATGGAATCACAAACAGGTTACAAGTACAAGGTTCATGCTATTGGCCAGCTCTATAGTCAAAATATAAAAAAAATCATTCATAGCAAAATAATTGCAACACAATAGGCAAGTCTTAGCTTTCAGGTTCTGGCATCAGTGAAGCGCTAAAACCTGAAAGCTGAAAGCTAAAGTTGCGGGCATACTATATCCATGCAATAAATGCGGATAGGCACACAGGCGTCATTGGGGCAACAGCGGTAGCATATAGGTTGCAGTTGGTGCCCGCTACCCTGAATACCACCACCACGAACATCTTTCATTTGTTCTCTCGAAAGAGTTTCGTTGGTCAGTTCAAGTGCTTTCAATGCTAGATTTTTCATAGTTGAAAGTTTTATTGATTGAAAAAATAGGAGACTGCTTATACCGTGAAGGAAGGTGTGACATAGCTATACCGCATAGAATCATAAGCAGGTTGTAAATACAAGGGCCGTTCTGTTAGCCAGCGCTGTCAGCTCACCATACTATCGCATGGTGAGCCGGATAAAACAGTAATAGTTCTTTTGCAACTAGGAAATGGCAACTACCGGACATAATACATCCGGGCAATAGATACGGTAAGGCACACAGGGATCATCCGGGCAGCAGCGGTAACATACCGGTTGCCGCTGAATGCCACTGCCCTCGATACCGCCACCGTGAACGCCTTTCATCTGTTCTCTTGAAAGGGTTTCAGTAGTCAGTGCTTGTGCTTTCAATGCTAGTTTTTTCATAGTGAAATTTTTATTAATTGAAAAATGGGAACTTGTTTATACCGTGAAGCAGGGTGTGACATAGCTATACAATATGAAATCATAAACAGGTTACATGTACTAGGGTCATTCTGTTGGCCAGCTCTATAGTTAAAGTATAAAAAAAATCATACTTAGCAAAATATTTGCAGTATAAACATCCCCTTTCCAATCAAAAAAATTACAGCGTCCGTAAATGCCAGGCCTTAGACTTTGTAAAGGCACGTATCCCCTGGTGCGATAATGTTGCACCAAAACCGGAATGCTTCCTTCCACTCCAGGGCACCGCCGCACTCACACGATCACAACAGTTCCAGTAGCCTGTCCCGGCATTGATCTTTCTCAAAACAGCTGCCGCCCGCTCCTGACTGGATGAATACACTCCCGCCGTAAGGCCATAAACTGTATCCTGCATCAGCTTCAATGCTTCCTCATCATCACTTACCTTCATAATACCAATCACCGGCCCAAAACTCTCTTCCTGCATCAGCCGCATGCTATGGGTAACATTCGTTAAAACAGTAGGCGCAAAGTAATAACCCGGTCCTGGCAAAGCTTTCCCTCCCGCCTGTATCACTGCCCCCTGCGCCAATGCATCAGCGACCTGCTTTTCAAGTTCATGCAACTGCTCCCTCCTGGTAAGCGGACCAATATAAGTACCGGCTACTGTAGGGTCACCCGCCTTCCAGGAATTCACTTCTTTTACAAACTCATTTACATAATCATCATAAATCTTCTCATGCACATAAATACGCTCAACGGCACAACAACTCTGACCATTGTTGTAAAAAGCGCCATCCGCGGTCGCAGCAGCAACAGCCTTCACATCCGGCACATCGTCTGTTACATACACAGGATCTTTGCCGCCCAACTCCAGCTGGCAAGGCGCCATCTTATGTGCTACTCTTTCATAAATATGCTTTCCGGTACGATATGATCCGGTAAAGAAGTATCCGTCAAAATCCATATCCAGCAACAACTCCCCTGTTTCTTTTGCACCCAGGGCCAGCTGAAAAATATCATCAGGCACACCGGCTTCCTTCAGCAATTGTGCAATATGCTGCCCCGTAAGCGTGGCATGCTCCGAAGGCTTATACATCACTGCATTGCCCGCCAGCAACGCCGGAATAAACACATTTACCCCTACGAGATAAGGATAATTCCAGGCCGAAATATTACACACAACACCAAGCGGCTCGTAAGATATTATCTCCTGCAAACCGGGAGCTGCTGTCATCTGTTCGTCAGCAAGAAACTTTTCTGCATTATCTGCAAGCCACTGTATACGGGCAGCCGCGCCATTCAGCTCATTACCAGACTGCGACAACGGCTTGCCCACTTCTGCCGTAAGTGTAGCTGCCAGTTCTTCTTGATGGCTTCCAAGCAACTCACGGAACCGGCGCACCACAGCCACACGGTCAGCCACACTGCGTGCAGCCCACTGCGGTTGTGCTGCACGCAGCAGGTTATATTTGGTAGAAAGACTGTGCTGGTTATCTGGTGCAATAGTAGCGATAATTGTTTCTGTAGCTGGATTGATAATATGCATACGTAGTATTTTTATTTCTCCCGCGTCGCGGTAAGAAATGCGTCCATGATATTCTTTACAAAAGGGCTTTGCTGGTCTTTCATCCGCTCCGGGTGCCATTGCAGCAGGCACAGGAAAGACTTGCCCGTCACACTTTTCCGCTCCATCGCTTCCACAATGCCATCCGCTGAAAGCACATTGGCAACTAATCCGTCGCCCGCTTTTTCAACTGACTGATGATGATTGCTGTTGATAACGCCGGACGCCGTTTTTACAATGCCATGCAACCAAGAGGCTGTATCCACGGTTACCGCATGATACTTATCCCCGCCATCCGGCAGCTTGCCGTGGTTGAATCTGCCCCAGGTAGGTATATCCGGAATCAATGTGCCGCCAAAAAAAACATTGGCGATCTGCAAGCCCCGGCAAATCCCCAGCACAGGCACTCCCTGCTCCTCTGTATAACGCAGCGCTTCCAGTTCAAAGATGTCCCGCGCTTCATTAATATCATCAGGATAACAATAAGGTAGATATTCCGGCTGATGATAGAAACGCGGATGTACGTCCTCTCCGCCGGTAAGCACCAGACCATCACAGCGCTTCAGTTGCTCAAGTCCGTCCGTACAGCCATCCAGCTTTATAATGGTAATATCTGCTGCAGCTTGCTGCACCCAGTCATGATACAGCTTATACTTACTGCAATCTGTAACTCCCAGTATTAACTTTGATCTGTCTGACATATGAATGATTAAAGCGCACGTTCATACAATTGTCTGAAATCCTCACGGCTGACAGGCTTAGGATTATTGGGATGTGCAAAGTCAGCCTCCGCAAGGTCCGCCAGCGTTTCGATATGTTCCTGCTGCACGCCTATATCCCTTAACTTTAACGGGATGTGAATGCGGCTATTCAGATCAAAAAGATATTGCACCACCGCTTCGCCCGTTTCCTCTTTCAGCTCCAGCGTACGTGCAATACGTCTGAACTTATCTTCAAAGCCTGCAATATTGAATGCCATGCCGTACGGCAGGTTCACCGCATTCGCCAGCCCGTGGTGCGTATCCAGCAAAGAAGAAAGCGGATGCGCCAGGGAGTGTACCACACCAAGCCCCTTCTGGAAAGCAATTGCCCCCATCATAGATGCCTGTAACATTTTGCTGCGCGACAACTGATCAGGTTTCAACACCGCAGTTTCCAGCGAATCTTTTATCAAAGCAATCCCTTCCAGCGCAATACCTTCACAAATAGGATGCGGGTTCTTTGCCAGAAAGGCTTCCATATTATGCGTGAGCGCATCCATGCCGGTAGCAGCGGTAACATGCGGCGGCAAATCCATCGTAAGCGCAGGATCTGCAAAAACAACACGCGCCAGCAGCTTGGGAGAGAAGAGAATCTTTTTCTGATGCGTTTCATCATCCGCAATGATAGCACTGCGCCCCACTTCACTACCCGTACCTGAGGTAGTGGGAATAGTGATGAAGTGCGGCACATCATTCGTCACATACACATCTCCTCCTATCAGGTCATCATATTTGAACAGGTCTTCGCGGTGAAAAACACGCAGCACAATAGCCCTCGCCACATCCAGCGCAGCGCCGCCGCCAATACCAATGATGCTGTCGCGATCTGTATGATCCCATACCTGTGTACCATTGTATACATCAGACTTTACGGGATTCTTATGAATAGCTGAAAAAACTTCAGGACTGATATTTTTCTGCTTCAGCAAATCCAATATCTGCTTGAAGAACGGCAGACCAGCTACCGTCGCATCTGTTACAATCAATGGTCTGCTCAGCTGATGCTGATGCAGGTATTGCGGTAGTTCATTCACGGCTCCCCAGCCAAAACGGATGATGGTGGGAAAGTTGTATTGGTATATTTTACCAGGCTCCATATCTTAAATTTTATATGATCTCGAAATATCTTTTAAGCTCCCAGTCTGTAACTGCTTTCGCATACTGCCTCCACTCCCATTCCCTCGTAGCCGTGAAATGAGCCACAAACTCCGCACCCAGCAACTCTTCCGCAACAGGCGAATGCTTCATATGCCGGGTAGCTTCATCCAGGTTACGCGGTAGCGTCCCATGTGAAAAATCGCGGTAGCCGTTACCGATCACCGCGGGCTGGTCCAGCGACAATCCATGCCGGATGCCATACAGGCCGGAAGCCAGGCAGGCAGCCATCACCAGGTAAGGATTAGTATCAGCCCCCGGCACCCGTGTCTCAAGACGCGCTGATTTCTTACTGCCCGAAAGCACCCTCAATGCCACCGTTCTGTTATCTCGGCCCCACGTAAGCGTTGTAGGCGCCCACGCACCTTCCACCAACCGCTTATAACTATTTACGGTAGGCGCATACATCGGCAGTATATGCGGCAAACAGAATAACTGCCCCGCTACATATTGCTTCATCAATCCGCTCATATGCAACGGATCATCATAATCATAAAACAGGTTTTCCTGTTGCTGTTCATCCCACAAGCTCTGATGCACATGCCCGCCGCAGCCCGGCAACGCCTCATTCCATTTAGCCATGAACGTGGCAATGATACCGTGACGGTAAGCAATTTCCTTTACCGCAGTTTTAAACAGTACCGCACGGTCTGCAGCAGTGAGTATGTCCGTGTGTGCAATCGCCGCTTCATATACGCCGGGACCCGTTTCTGTATGCAGTCCTTCCAGCGGCACGTCAAAACGTTTCAGCAAGTCAAACAGATCACTGAAGAAATCATTCTTCAACGTAGTGCGTAAAATAGAATAACCAAACATCCCCGGTGAAAGGGCCGTGAGGTTATTGAATTTTTTCTCATGAAGACTGTCAGGCGTTTCCTGGAAATTGAACCACTCAAACTCCTGCGAGAAACTAGGCTTGAAGCCTGCCCCCTCTGCATCACGCAACACTTTGCGCAGCAGTTGCCGCGGACATACGGGAGAAGATTCGCCCTTACCATCCGCAAATTCTCCCAGGAAGAACGGCACTTCATTCTCCCACGGAACCCTGCGGAAAGTGTTGATGTCCAATTGCACATCCGCATCCGGATAACCCGTGTGCCAACCAGTGTAGGTGGCATTGTCATAAGCCACATCATTCATGTCCCAGCCAAATACCACATCACAAAAGCCCATTGTGCCGGATACCAGTCCCAGGAATTTTTCCGAAGCAATATATTTTCCGCGCAACACACCATCTATATCTGATATGGCCACTTTCACTTTCCCCGATGGGTGCTGTTTAACGTAATCCAGTATTTCCTGTTTTGTCATACAGTGATTTAAGGTGAACGGTTTTGAATATGATATAGGAAAAGACAAGTATACCAATGTAAATAAGACCCAGTTTAAGGTTGTACACCAGCATAGCTATCAACGATATGCTGGCAATCACCAACACCGTTACAGGCAACACCGGATACCACGGCACGCGGTAAGGACGGTGCAGATCCGGTTGCTTACGACGCAGTGCTATCAACGAAACCATAGACAGAATATACAAGGTCAGCGCACCAAAAACAGAAATAGTAATGATCTCAGCAGTACGGCCGGAAAACAGCGCCAGCAAACCAATGACCATGTTGCCAAGTAACGCGTTGATCGGTGTACGGAATCGCGGTGAAATCTTTCCGGAAAACACAGGCAGATTCCCGGTGCGCCCCATTTCGTAAGTGGCACGGCCTGCCGCCAGGATAAGACCATGAAAGGATGCAATCAACCCAAACAACCCCACCGTAATCAGCAAATGATACATCAGTGTAGAACTCCCCGTGATCTTCGCTAACGCCAGCGGTAACGGTGAATCAGAGGTATCACCGCTTATTCCGTTCCTGTACACGATAGCCTCCCATCCTCCCACACCAATAGAGCATACAAACACCAGCACACAAAGAATCACCAGGGTGATAATTGCCGAACCAAATCCTTTAATAATATCACGTTGCGGATGCGCCGTTTCTTCCGCCACATTAGCCAACCCCTCAATGCCCAGAAAGAACCATATGGCAAAGGGAATAGCGCCGAAAATCCCTGTCCATCCTGCCGGCAGCGCATTATGTGTAAGATGGGTAAACTGAAACCCCGGCGCAGTGATCCCCGCAAACAGTAACAGCTCCCCTACCGCCAGCACCGTTACAATAATTTCGAAGGAGGCTGCCAGGCTAATACCCAGGATATTGATAGAAGTAAAAATGAAATACACCACCACGGCACTGACCAGTATCGGTATCTGCGGCATGAATGCATTGAAATAAGCGCCTATTGCAAAGGCGATGGCCGGCGGCGCAAGTATGAACTCTACCGTCTGCGCAATGCCGGCAATAAAAGCTACGTCCTTCCCCAACGCTCTTGCCGCGTAATCGTATACGCCGCCCGCTCTTGGAATGGCACAGGCCAGTTCGGCATAGCTGAAAGAAAATGCAACATACATCAGCATCACCACGCCGGTCGCGATAGCCATGCCCAATGTACCGCCCTTTTCTAATCCCAGGTTCCAGCCGAAATACATCCCTGAGATAACATAACCTACGCCTAGTGCCCAGAGTGAAAATGGTGTAAGGGTCTTCTTCAAATCATTATTACTCATGCAACTGTATGATTAATCAGTATGATCAATTACGATTCAATATTACTCGGGGCGGAAGGCCATCATCGGTGTATGATATTCTAGAAATATAGGTAATTATATTCAAAATATCAGGCATCCGTAAAAAATGTTCTGCACTTTCCAATATACCGGATATGGTACCGCTATAGAAGATGTAGCGGAATCATGAAGTGGATGAGCCAGTCAACAGATAGACGATATAGTATAAAATACTTTTAAGCTGGCTAAACTAAAATCGGTACAGATTGTTCTCTTCTAAAACACAACGTTATTAATCTCAAAATGCCAGGTTCATCTCAAAAATACCGCGGGGAAAAATACGGGGGTATTCATGTTAAATAATGAGCTACCTTGAACTCACATAACGATGTATACAACATTATGCCGGTTGAATAAGTGCAGTTAACAACTTTCTAAATGAAGGAAAAAAGAATCACAACTAAATGGGGAATATATCAGATCCTTCATCCCTCAAAAATACATTAGCGACCACAAGTGAATTACACGTGTGCTCCCTATTTGTAAAACAGTTCAATGCTGATACCGTTACTATTCAATATAAAGGATTACCCGGTAACAGACCCAAAGACTACCTGAACTACGTCGCTATCTGGGAAGCAAGTGTAATTCCATGGAATGCAGAACCAATTAAAAAGACACCGGTTCCTCAAAATAGCGAAGAAGGAGATTTCGTGATATTCGATCTGTCTATTACCAGCGCAGGTTACATCTTGGGTTATGGCGTAGGGGAAGCCGTTACAGACATATGTACATCAGCCGGCATTGCACCCGCTATGTATGATATCCGGATACCCCACGCAGTATCGCTTTCGCTGGCAGCTGTCGGCAGTAATTCAATTACCATCAATTATGCAACACTGCCAGGCTACCTGCCCGCTGTATATAAAAACTGGATAGGCTTGTGGGAAGGTTTTGCATCACCCTATAATGCAGTCGAACCAATAGGAATGGTAAATATATCAAACAATGCAAGTCAGGGAACCACAGGAATCAACAATATAACCATCGGCAATAATACAGCGTATACGCTCGTCTATTTCATGGGCCCTTCCTATGATGGCAATTGGCCCCGGATAATTACTAATGCTGGCGCATTACTATATTTCCAGACCGGTACAAACCGCTGACCATCGAAAGGACGATTGTACTCCTATGGTGCCTGTTGAAAACAGAAATATCAATCCAATTTAAACCTTATTATTTCACCCTCACTAAACCAATACTTACTATGGAACTAACACAGGAAATTATGGAATCCCAGAAAATCATTCTCGCTGGGAAATCCCTGCTGGCTATCAACACCATTAGCCGTACCACTGAATTTTCAATCAACCAGGTAACACAAAACACCATCAACTTCGGTTTTAAAACACTGCCCGGCAACAAACCAAACTCCTATGGCAACTACGTAGCCATATGGCAGAACAGCGGCAACACCATCCCATGGGATACAGAGCCTATGAAAGTAAAGCCCATTACCAAAGCATCCCCCAGCGGCGATAGCTTCTTTGATGAACTGGACCTGGACAAATACAGTTACATCCTGGGATATTCGGTAGGCGCAGAACTAACTGCCACCGGCGCACAAAAGGTCGGCAACATCTGCTCCACTGCCTACGTTCCTGAACTCGAGGATGAAGATCCATATCCCCCTTTCCTCCCTCAACTGAAAATGGGATACATCGGCGGCAACTCCGTAAGCGTCGACTACAAACTGCCCGCAGGTCTCAAACCTAAATCAAACGGAGCATGGATCGGTATTTGGGAAGCAGAACAAGCTTCATACACTACCCAGCCTAAAGCTGCTAACACCATCATGGTAGACAAAAGCAATGGCAACGCATTTATTAATGGCATCACTATCGGGCGCGGCGCCACCTATACCATCGGCCTCTTCATGAGCGGATGGGCTGGCGCCGGTAAACCACAGACGCTTACTGCAATGGCATGCAGCATCACCTTTACCAATCCCGGTTGAGATATTACCATACATATAAAATAACGGGCTGATTTCCCCATCAGCCCTCTTTGTTCATTTCAGCTTTTCCCTCTATGAACTTTCAGACTAAATATGCTGACAGGCTCTTTATTGCCGAAAGCCAGCCAGGCGACAGAGGCTTTATTGCTTTCGTTGTTCCGGAAACAGCCACCCCGCCCGATCGCAGCATAAGCTTGCAGGAAGCGTTGGAAGAAAATGCCTGGTCCGGATCTTTTGTGTTTTCCGCACAAACGCCCGTCATTAATGATAAGTCATCTGCTGATGATTTTCTCCTGAAAATTTACGGGATTATCGGTACGTCGCGTATGTTCATCTGGATGCCTGACCCTGCTGCAATCCTTCCGGAAACAGTTTTCAGCGCGCCATTCAGCGGCAACGCTAATGCCTTTACTTTCAAAAAAGCACTGAACATTATCATTACGCCATCATTGACGTTCGTAGTCAATAGCGGCATACAGATCAAAGTAGATCCTGATGGCTCTGCATTGATCTTTGATGGCAACAACGATTATGAAATGCAGTTCTCAGGTCCCAGCAAACCAGATATGAAACAGGTAATGCTGGCACAGATCCCATGCGTGGGCGGATTACGCGGCTGCATACAGTTCACAGGCTACATACAACACGCATCCCTGTTTACAGCACTGCAATGGGGCTTTCAGTTCCTCATCCCCAACCCCGATACAAGTGATCCCGACAGACCTACATTATCAGAATGGCTGCCTTTCGCGGACCCCATTAACGGGCCAACAGAATATTTCGGCTTCAACATCTCCATCGATCCATGCGACCCGTTCAACACAGTGTTTGATCCCTGCAAAGACAACAACTGCCCCATCACCGATGCATATGCTTCACGCAGAACATTCTTCGACTTCACCGGTAAAGATTTTCTCGATAACCCCATAACGCTTACCAGTTACTTTATTACTGCATTCGGTGAAAACCTGGTGCTCATTCCCGGCAATAAAGACAATGCAACATTCAACGCCAGACTCGTATTCAGCCTGAGCGACCGCAGCGCAAGACCCTATGAAGATTTTCATCTGTCGCCGGAAGGAGATTTCATTATGTCGCTGCCCAATAGCAACAACAGCAATAATCATTATGTCATCTGCGGAATGTCCGGTACGGAATTCTTTAAGATTACCCCTCACACAACCACACAAAAAGGAGACATCATCCGCTTCATTTCGCGTAAACCGGTATATGTCCCAGGTTTCCCCTTCGCTTCAGCATCACCCGTTGCCGCTCCCTGCGATTACAACGCATCTCCGTTTACCAACACATACTACAGCTCCTGGGTAACGATGGTAAACAATTCAGGCAACAGGATTTATTATGTATCGCAACCCAAAGGATCTGCCTTCTATGGGATAGACACACTGATAGAACCAAATTTCAACGACCTGCTCGGACACTCCACACAAGGATTTATATTCACCGCCAACGATACCACCTTCTTCCCGATGGTGCCCTACAGCGGCGTAGTTTCCAAAGGCGTACAATTATCAGCCATTGACGTTAACAATCTCGAACAGTCTGTAATAAGCCCGCAGCGCAGGCTTATCATCACCTCACGCACAACTAATTGCAGCGCATCGCAGCCAGACCAAAGCGATACGGTCACCAAATATGATACGACACCCTCCGGGCTCATTGTGAAAACCTCCCAAACCCTGGATGGCTGTATCATAAGCTGGGAGGAGGTACTGCTTGGATGGAATATAGACAGGGGAACCCGCTATAACCTTTCCTTTATAAAGCCGCTCCCTGCCCTCGTAAATGCATTACAATCCAGTGATGTTTTCCTGGTCGCCGCCAACAATAAGAACATTGGCAACTTCCAGGATACAATAAGCATAGGTGATTGGAAGATGAAAGCAAATATCGGACTCAATCAGCAATATGGCGATTACAAGAATATAATGATCATCAAAGGACGCAGAGGTAAACTGTATGATCCCGTGCAACCCGCCAACGGCCTCATCTCCAATCCACTCAAATGGACACAGACAAATGATTTCTCCATCCCCACCACACAAACAGCCGGTGGCGATGGTACCTATAAAGAAGATCCATCACAACTCGTAATACTATCGCAATGGTTACAAACCTATTTTGACAATGCCAGGTTACAGGCAGGCAATCCGTATTTTGAGAAATTCAATAACATCGCCACCTCCGATAACTGGACAGGTATCCTGTTCCTGCGCGTAGATATTACCGACATACCATACAACCTCAAAGGTATAATGGCAGGTGTTACCGATCCCGATGCATTCAATGCACATCACTTCGGCATTGAGATCAACCCCGTAACAAAGGGCAGCAAAGGCCCGCAAATAGATCAGCCTTCGTCTGTCTTCGGTCTCATATACTATGTTGATCCCGATTTCGCCGATGTGCAGCCGGTAAAAACAATCGCCCCTTCCAGCAATGCAACATACAATTACCGCCTGCTTTCACTGAAAGTCCTATTCGAAAACACCATCGTAAAGAACTTCGAAAGTTATGCGCAGCTGACCTTGAATAAAGTTTTCAATACCACTGTTACCGGCATGTATGATCCGGATAATATTTACAGGAACATCCTCCTCAGCGGTAGCCTCCAGATCAATAACGGCAACCCCGTTTACTCCCTGGGAAGCAAACAGGATGAAGCGTTCACGCTCGACAGCAATATTATCAGGAAGGTGGAGATAACCAATGTAATGCTCTCTACACGCTCTTCAGGAGATAAAAATAAAATGGTATCGTGGTTCGCAATGTCAGGATTCATCGACTTCTACTGCTTGCAGGACGATGCGGCAAAAACACCTTTCGATATATTCTCATTCGGTAACAAGCCCGGCGAAAACTATCTGAAAAAAGGACTGAGCTTCTCCAACATGGGCATAAAGATGATCTTCTCCACCGCCGATCCGGCAGACAGTGCGCTCAACTTCGACCTGTCAGAAATCACTTTCGATCCCAGCATCAGCACCCCAAGGGAAAACTGCCTGTATAGTAATATGCTGCTCGACCTGGAATCACTCGTAACCGGGCAGGAAGGCGCCACTCCCAAAGAAACCGGCTATCTCGATGTAATACCCGATATAAGATTCGGCGGCGTAGCCGGCAGCCAATGGTATGGTCTTCGCATGAAGCTGAATATGGGAACTCCCGGAGAACTGGCCGGTAAAATCAACCTCAACTCATACCTGCTGCTCTCATGGTCGCCCGACAGCAATCTGCAAAACGGTTATAAGGCCAATGTAGGTATATCACTACCAGGAACTGGCGGCGGCGCCAAACTGATCAGCCTTCAGAATGTAATGAAACTATCGATCGGACAGATAAGACTGATGTACATAAAAGACAAAACATCTTTCCTCCTGCTGTTCACCGAAATAGCCCTCAAGTTCCTGGGACTGCTCAAAATACCATCCGGAGGAAATACCCTCTTCTACCTGTTTGGCAATCCTCATGCAGGCGGCAAGGCGTCCGGTCTCGGTTGGTACGCCATGTATGCGAAAGAAGAAAAAAAATCTGAGGCCGTAACTATTCAATAACATCGAAAACCCATATACCATGCCCTTCCCCGAATTTAAACTGCTTGGTGAAGAAACCAATAAACAATCACAGAAAACCATCAAAGAATACCTCGATAAATTTGGTACGTTCATTTCCAGCCAGAAGGTAATCCGGGCCATCGTACAAAATGGTCCCGGATACGGGCATCAATCTTCAACCGTCAATCTCATCAGGCGGCTGGCTGGCCCTGTAACCAATTATCCCCGCGGATTTGCATATAAAGGAACTATCGAAGTATATGGAGATATGAATTCTGATGGGGGTTCGCTCAGAACAAAGTTGCTTGAATTGATGCCGGAACTGAACGGTAAGGATAAGGGCCAGATCAATGAAGCCACTATCGAATTGAAAGACAGCGAAAAAGACAAACCGGAAGGTTATGTGCTGTTCGGATTCAGCGGAGGATACGACTTTCCTAATTTTCTGCAAGGTGAAGGTAGATTTGAAGGAGAGCTGGAAGATCACAAAATAACAACATTCTTGCTGATGCAGCCATACCGGTGGCTGCTCAACCCTACGTTCGGAAGAACAGAAGCACAGGTACCCGGGAACCTTGTCTTCTATGAAGCAGATGCAAGCGTCAGCCCTAAAGTATACAGGCTTTTCAACCTGGATAAATTTGAATTTGCAAAAACCTTTCATATTGCCTACAGGGGATTCAGTATGCCGCTTCAGGACCTGAGCCCCGAAACATGGGAAGAGATCAAAAGCCTCACCAAACCTCCCATTACTGGTTTGGTCGAGATGATCCAATACCTTACACAGGATGCCATTGTAAGCCGGTACGACCTGGTGCCGATATACGGGATTAAAACGCCTGGCGATATCCAGTTCAAAAAACCGGTAAGCCATCGCCTCGCCCTCGAAATGGCCATATATTACAACGCGCTGAAAGACGGCGCCAGGATCAAGCCTCCAATCATTATTAATTTCAGTCAGTACGATCCCCTGGGAGATGCTACGCTCTCACTCGACACCGTACAACAGCTGGCAGAAGGTGAATACACTCTTGATGAGATGATCGCTGCCAGCCAGCTGGGGACCCGGCTTTCAGAGATAAAAAAGGCACAACTGGAGAAAAAAATCACCATCGCCAAAAACCGGAAAATAGCATTCGGAAATACCATCGGACAAGGACTCATACGCGTCGTTAACTACCTCACGCTGGACAACAAGGAAAAAGTGGATGAGCAGCTCGCCTGGCTCGCAGAAAAAAAGAACCGCGTACTTCTCATCCAGGCAGACAGAGTACCGCCGCTCGTATTCAACTACGCGATAAAACGCGCAGGCCTGCCGCCACTATTCGAAGGGAACAACACTGCGATCGTCACCATCAATGCAGGAAAACCTTACTTCCACACCAACTCACCCGGCGGAAAAGTAAATCAGTATCCCGTCGGTAAGGTGGGAACCATTGATTACACAAAACTCATCGGGAGTATTCAGAAGGTCGCGTCCCACATTCAGGATGATTTCTCCGCCTGGCCGGCTGCCATTAAAAAATCTGCCACTTCTATCACTGCGGCATTTCTCAAACTGACCTATCCGGATGAACCGGTTTTCTTCGAATACTTCGGGTCAATTATGGAGTTCTTTGGCAATGAATTCAACGACAAATTCAATGTCGCTTCCGCATTAACAACAATGATGATGGAATCCAAATGGTTTACGGAGGCCTCTGCCAATCTTGCCGCAAGTCCTTCGCTCAGCCAGCTGTATGATAATATACTGGCCGAGATAGAAAAGAGTGGCAGCGTTGACCTGTTAGGTACAATCCTCCCTTCCGGCGGCATACACGACTACCTCAAATCTACAGTAGCCATTTCCGGAGGAAAGATTATTGTTACCACTCCTACCGTTACGGCCGAAAAAGATAAAGACCAAAAGATCGTAAAGGTGTTGCTGACCGGGAAAACAAATGCATTCGGCATCGCTACATTATGTACCTTCAGTTTCACCATCGTGCAGGATGCATACGCCTGTAGCGCCGACTTCCAGGGCGCCACATCCTGGAGCCTCGATAATGTTCCCTGGATCGTTTTTGATCAACCAACCTTCTCCTCTATTTCTTCCGATGCCGGCCTGCCGCCCAGTGGCGCAATAAACGCCAGGCTCCACGGCACCGATCTTAAGCTGTCCGTCGCCTTCCCCGACGTCGCCGGTATCGCTGTAGGAACTGCATCCTTTGATAAGCCCCAGTCCTTATCCCTGTTCTCTAATTTCGTGGGCGGTATCAGCCTCGAACAATATCTCCCCGCTCCCCTCGCGAAGCTCGCAAACATTGGTGTTACAAGCGTCGCCTTTGGATACAACATGGAAAGGAAAGCCCTGGACCGGATCGTAGTGGTCATCACTTCTCCGGACTCCTGGAGCATCCTCCCAAGATTAGTCCTGAAAGATCTCAACCTCGAAATCACCGTCACATCTCCCGGCGATCTCGAAACAAGAACTACCACCGCGGCATTATCCGGCAACCTGCTGATAGGCGCCGATGATAAAGCCCCCACTGTAAAGGTGCTCGTAACCTTGCCAGATCTCTATATTACCGGACAATTAACCAGCGATGAACTCCCGCTGAATACATTACTCAGCGTTTTCTGGAGCAACGTGAACCTCCCTTGGCCCGGCGGAAAAGAACCCGCCATCACAGCCTTCACTATCGGTTACGGCTACACGAGCAGGGATTACCAACTCGATGTCAACCTGGCACTGCAATGGCCTATCACGTTAGCGGGTACAACTATTCTCACCATCGAATACATCTCCCTGTATTTAATGGGCGGCCCCGGCCTGCAAACCGGCGGACTTAGCGGCTCACTCACCGTACTGCCCGACAGCGAAAAAATAGGCCTGAAACTCATCGCCAACTACCTCGGCGAAAATACCGGCTGGCGCTTCTCCGCAATACAAACATCCGGACAGGTAAGCCTTGTCAAACTACTTACATTCTATCTCCCTGCCGGCTGGGCCCCGGATACAAGCCAGTTCGATATCCTGATCAACGGCTTGGGAATTATCGTGGAAACAGCCACCAACTCCTGGGAGTTCACCGGAAAAACCGCTACGCCCATCAGCATTCCCGGAATTGGTGTCGACATCGATCTTAACCTGAAAGCTGGCTACAATGGCGGCACGCTCGGTCTGGGCCGCGACTCACTTACCGACAGTACCCCAATTCCTTATACCAGTGAAGGCAGGGACCTGCTCTCTGCACAAATAGTAACACCGGAAAAAGGTTACTTCGGTACACTCAGCGCCAAAATAACCTGGGAAAACATCTCCCTGACTGTCTTCTATGACTTCAATCCAACATACCAGGCATACGGAATAAGATGGGGTATACTCGAAGGGAAAATAGTGGAAAACAAAAACGGAGATCAGATAGCCACGCTCTCCTTCACAAAATCCACTACCATTGGCAGCATGGTGGAAACTATGATCAGCTGGGCAACAGGATCCTCTTTTAACCTCAGCTCACCATGGAATATCCTGAACTCCATCCCGCTCAATAACCTCTCTTTAGAATATAACTTCACTAAAAAACAAGTAGGCTTCAACGTTAATATCGGTCCGATAGAAATGGGCTTTGCCCGGATCGACGGCATCAGGATCACCTACAAATCCAATCAGCCCGATCCCGCCGACAATGGCGTGCAGATAGAACTGAACGGCTCCTTCCGCTGGCAGGATGATCCAAATAAACCACTGGCATGGGATGCCGCCAGACCAGAAACCACTCCTGCTCCCGATGGTCAGGGCAACAAATACCTCAACCTCCGTCTGCTCGCATTGGGACAACACGTTACGCTCCCCTGCTTTGCCACAGCAAACAACGTACAGGAAGCCATCGCCTGCATGAAGCAGCTGCCAAAACCCGACAAAGACAACATCACCATCCCTCCCGTAACCCTCGATCCCAACAGCTCCTGGATCACAGGAATGGAATTTGGCGTGCTCCGCTTCGGCGATGAAAAGAAACCCGCCAAAAACAACGTCATTGATCTCGCAACAGCACAGGCTGCAACAACAGGCTATCTCCTGACAATGCAGATCATTTTCAATGATCCCACCCTGTACGCTTTACGCCTCAAACTGGATGGTCCCGCCGCCAAAGTGTTCAAAGGACTCGACTTCCAGATCATGTATAAAAAGATCAGTGACGAAATCGGGATGTACAAAGCAGAGATCACACTACCCGATCGCATGCGGTTCATTCGTGCAGGACAATTCAATATCACGCTCCCCTCTTTCGGAATCGAATACTATACAAACGGAGATTTTCAGGTGGACATCGGCTTCCCCTGGAAGGCAGACTTCGCCCGTTCCTTTACATTCCAGACACTCATATGGACGCCTATTGGTATCCCTATACCTGTAATGGGCTCCGTGGGAATTTATTTTGGTAAGCTTTCCAGCGCTACCACCAACAGAGTCCCCAAAATAGACAACGGTACGTTCAACCCCGTACTGGTATTCGGATTCGGCGTGCAGTTCGGTATCGGCTACACGTTCGATGTCGGCATATTAAAAGCAGGCTTCAGTCTTACTGCAGTGGCCATCATCGAAGGCATCCTCGCCAAATTCAACCCTTACCAGCTCACAGATGGCTCAGGCAATACCAACCAGCTTGAAAGCTCCTATTATTTCTGGCTGAAAGGAACAGCCGGCATTATCGGAAAACTCTTTGGCACAATAGATTTTGCCATCATCAAAGCCGAGGTTAATGTAGACGTACGCATACTTGCCTCCTTTACTTTTGCACCCTATGAGGATATCGAATTAAGCCTCACCGCATCTGTTTCGGTATCCGTATCCGTTTCTATCAACCTGGGACTTTTCAAAATCAGGATCAGTTTCAGCTTCTCTGCAAAAATATCTCAAGCCGTCAGGATCAAAGGAATCGGTGGTACGCCGCCATGGCATGTAATTCCGGGACCAGCTGCTTTCAATATAACGCAAAGGCGTATACGCAGACGCGGACTCGCCGCAGCATCCCGCCTGCTCTCCGATATAGCCGCCCCACAGCTCAAATGGAACAACCTCGTAAATCCCGGCAACCCGCAGCCGCTGAACGCCTACTTAGGTCTGGGCCTTACAATGGCTGGTGATAATGCCGCCACGCTTTCACAACAGGTAGCCTGCTATGTGGCCATGATGTTCATTGAATCGGTAGCAGGACCGCAGGAAGATAGCACCAGCTGCGTTCTCAAAGCCGCCAGCACAGCGGCAGACAGCTCCTTTGAAATGCTGGTAAAGATGGCCCTTCGCTGGGCGGTAGCTGCATTACAACCTTCCGGCAATCTGTCCCCTGCACAGGTAGATGAAATCGTCGTTACTTCCATAGACCTGCAATACCTGTTAACCGTCCTCCAACATCCGGAACAGGGCAATGTATTCTCAGAAGGCGACATCGACAATTTCCTCGGCAGCCAGTTCAGCCTCCAGGTAGAAGGACCTACCACACAGAAGGAAATGAATGCTACCTACTTCCCCGTTGCTCCCGCCCTCGAACTGGCACTTCCGAAGTACGGCAGCAATTATAAAGACATCAGTTACTCCTTCAGAGAGTATAACAAAACATCTTCCGATTACCAGGCATTCCTGCGCGAATATTTCGATCAGCTGGCCGTTCATGCGCAAAAAGAAAACAACAAAGGCCTCAAAGCCTTTGCACTCGCTGATGAAAACGGACCCTCACTGGGAAGCTTCATCTTCAATGATTACTTCCTGCTCATATGCAGGCAGATGATACAAACAGCTATTGATTCCCTGCAGGAATTCAAATACTTTATCCCCAACAACGAAACAAGCGTACAAAATATCCTCGACTGGATCAACAGCAATGCAGGACTCACCGGCCCGGATGCATACAACGTGGAAGAACTCTTTGCAGACAACGCATCTGCTGCACTCAATGCAGGCATCGATCTGAAGATACACGGCGCCACTTACGTTGTACAGGCAAAAGATACGTTCGATACCATTGCTAAGAACAGCCTCTTCGGAGGTAGCTTCAGCGGAGCCACAGTAGCTACGCTTAACGCAGATACAGACAACACGCTGACACCCGGCATCACGATCAGCTATCCTGACAAACCGCCTTACAACACCCAACCGGGCCAATCGCTCGCAGCAGTAGCCCAGGCACTGAATGTCTCCGTGGCTGACCTGATCAGCAAAGGCGGCGTCACCACACTCGCCAACCTGCCCCTGCCTGTTGCTACACTGGCGTTGCCTGACTTCACCTGTAAAACAGCAGCAGGCGATACGCTGCGTAGCATCGCGGCGAAGTACCGTATTACCCTGACTACGCTGGCTATACCAAACAGCAGTGCGAAGAATCTGTTCAACAGATCCGAAACACCATCACTGGATATTGCCGGCCTCACACAATTCAAAGTGGGAGAACTGCTCCGGGAAATACAGGCTACGCAAGGATTACAGCATCTCTCCGGAATGACTTCCCGGTACTATATGGCAGGGCTGCGCCTCCCCACACAGGGCATAGCGCCAAAGAAAAAAGGTATGTGGGTTACCGGCAATGATCCCAAAGACTTCAAACTGCCTGACTTTGCAGGTCTCTATGCACTCACCGGCCAGCAGTTCGCAATACCCGACCTGAATGATACCGATACTTTCAATGTGAATTTTGAAAATAAAGGAATCAAGTGGCTGAGCTTTGTGAACACTGATAAGAACAAACTTACCATTGCCATTGCGCCGAAGAGTGATGATGCAAAACAGATCAAACTGGTGAAAGACTACGCCACTACCACCAAACTGGATACCGGCCTGTCTTTCCTCGGCATGAACGGCATGTTCAATACCAAAGAAGCCACCTACGCTTTCAACACACCAATAGAATGGAATGCAGCTTCTGCGTTCAGCATGCCGTATGGCGGCATGCCGCCGGGAGTACCCGCCTTGCAGTGCTGGCAGATCCCCGATCCCCTGCTGGCATTGCCTGACCTCTCCGTGCGCAAAGTCAATCCGCGCATAGCCATGAAAACAGGTGAATACAACGAAGCATTACGGACCATGGTGAAACATCCGCTTAACTACTATGGCTATGCTTCCCTCGTCGGATTCACCATTAAGAAAGTCCCCGTCAATACCGCCAGCCCGTCAACACTCACATTGTATGAGATCACCGGCGCAGACGGCAGCAGCGCGAAAATACTGGAACGCATAGTGAGCCAGATCGGAAACGATAACAACGCCATACAATCCCTCATCCCGGCATACGGCGCAGATGCCAACAGCACAACATCCGAAGGCATACAAACAGATGATATCAACGCCCTGACAGTAGGTATCGCACAGGTCAACCTGTCCACCGATACACACCCCGATGTCGCTGCCGCTGCACGATTCGCCGCCGTCGGCGACCAGATGACGCTGCTCAACAGCAAAACCGATTTCATAAGATTGCTATGGGAAGCATCCATTACAAGGTCGGGAGGATATTTCCTGTATTACTTCAATAAAGACAATGGTGCAGGGCTCCCCGACAGAATCTTTAATGATAAAGGTGAAGCAGATATATCACTGATCGTGATGTATGCACAGCCCGCCGACACCAATATCCGGAATACTGTATGCAGCTACATGAATGCACTGGTAACCGGCGAAACAGTTGATCCGCAAAACGCACAACTATTTGCAGAAGCAGATCCGCTGAAAGACTTCTCTATCCCTTCTTCCCGTACACAAACACTCTCAGAGCTGGCCTACCAGTACTTCGGAAATGTATCTGACGTCGCACGGGATAATCAAAAGCTCAGACTCCGGAAAGGCCTTCGGATCAAGGCGGCGGAAGGTGCCTATGAAGTTGGCCCCAACGCACCCGGCGGTGACCTCCCGGCTATCGCAACATATTTTAATACAACGCAGCAGGCCATTAAAGACGCCAATCCACAAATAACATCCTGGCCGCAGCCACTCCCGCTGTTCACCGCTATCTTCCTGCCTGTGCTGGAAGTTGAACCAGGAAACAACCTGAACACATTAGGCGATATCGCTAAATACTATGGCATTAATCTTACATCACTGGCGAATTATAATAAAGACATTGCCGGTATCTTCGATGACGGCCAATCCGTAAAAATAAGCGGAGGTCCGGTAATCACTACTTCAACCCTGCCACAAGGCAATATGGCAATGGAAGCCGTGCGCCCCAAACCACCGGTTATACCGGATACACCGGGAGCCGACTACGGAAAAATCTTCCTGCTCAATATGTACAGCCTGTTGTCCTACCAGATTTATCAGAATGCGTTCTTCAGCCAAAGTCCGATTGGTCTTCCTGTAGGACCGACCGCCGAACCGGATGATCCGGAAAACTGGTCTAAGGTACGGGCGCCTAAAACACTGGCTCCCGGAGAAGACTGGCGCTTCAATGTCACCATGCCTTACAGCCAGTATTCGCTGCAAACACCAAAGGCCGCTGGCAACAATCTGCCCGATCCCGGTAAAAGCCCGTACAAAGGAATTGGAGACATATTCCAGGTTAACTTCGCATGGCAGGATCTCTACGGCAACCAACTGATCACAGACCTGAAATCCCCCGCTGCCGGAGGAAACTCACCATTAAACATGCCACCGGTACTTACAGGCTATACTGATCCCATCATAGGATTGAACCAATGGCCTTCTGTTGCATCCACCTATAAAGTGGTGAAGGATAATACAAAACCGGCACTGGTTATTTCACTGACCTTCGACAATAGTCCATACCAGGGCCTTATATCAGCAGCGGCGCCTGATGCACAAACGGTAAGTGCAGTGTTTACGGAACCACTCGATAGAACATCAGCAGAACTAATAATCAATTATCAGCTGAATGATAATATTGTCGTTACTGCTGCCACACTACTCGCAGATAATGTGACCGTAAAACTTGCTGTCAGCAATATACCCGATGAAAAAGAACTGCTGCTGGATATTTCCAATATCAGCAATGCCGCAAAAACACAGGTATTCCAGGGACAGGCAAAATTCTATCATTCACAACGCCCGAATGTCTCCACTTCATCGCTGATAACAAAAGCCCAGGGAGATCTGATAACCTATACCCAGTTATGGTATCAACTTACAGATACTTACGGCATCGGCTATACGGTGGAAACAAGCTTGGTGGCTGAAAAATATCAGCTCAGCAATGCACAGGTCAACAGCCTCGTCCGCGAATGGCTGGCATCTGTTTGGCAATTCATCAACGACAGAGCGCAAGGCAAAACAACAGTGGCAACACCGTCGCCCACACATGATCTAAGCTTTGTCATCGATACAGCTAAACTCAACAATCAGGAAATCTTCAGGCTCAATACAGGTTTCACAATTGAACGTACAGGCGGCGCCGTTATAGGTGATCTCGAAACTACCGGAGGCATAAAACAGGCGGGCACCGCCATCTCGCCTTTCTCCGGCGTGGCTGGCGCGCTCGCCTCCGGACTGGACGAATTCGCCTTCCGGTTGGAAGAAGCATTACTCGATGCCGGAAAATATGAACTGAAAGTTGCTACAGGCAGCGATCGGGATGAATCCCTGTCTTCCGGAAAAGGCAATGAACTGTGGGTAGTCCGGCTTGGGCTCAATAAAGAAACCAGCATCTCTTACGCTATCAACGAAAAAACAGCGCCGCTCATCTTTGCACCAGCGCCCATTTCCACACAACTCATCAACAGAAGCCAGGTACCTATCTGGGACTTCAATCCGGCAAAAGGCATCGACTTCAACACCAATCCAAACCGGTATCTTGATTTCTCCGGTATAGACATGGATATGTGGGGACAAACATTCTTTGGCAATATAGACAATACGCTCTCTGCTGAATACGTGGCCGCCATCCAGCTGGTAGACAATCATCAGAAAACAACATACCTGCAAACGATGCTGGACAACAAGCAAGCGCTCGCAGATATTGTCAAAGCCTGGATGACCTTCGTCTTTGAAGGAGAATCCGGCTCTGTTGCCGAAATGCAGGAAGCATTCAGGCAGCAATTGCTGGCAAAACTCAGCAATGCCTATGCGGTCAAAGCAGGCGTACAGTACGCTGCAACGGTGAATGCCGGAGATTTCAAACTGGTTTACATCAACCAGGATCAGCACAATAATAATAGCATCACCCTCCTGTTCACCAGCGACATCAACAGTACTACTGCACAAAACATCAGTAATTACAGCATCTCAGGAGGTCTGACTATTTTGTCTGCGGCATCCGATCAGCAAAACCCTCAACGTGTAACAATACAGCTAAATGGCACTCCTGTCATAAATGAAACAATAGTAACGGTCAACAAAGACTTCACCAGTGCCAGTGGCCAGGGCATCAAAGGCGCATTAGCCATGAAGGTGGAAGGAGGCGATGCCGCTACGCCACAACTGTACGGCAATATTGCACGGAACTTCAGTTTCCTCGGCGCCGCATTGGATAGCAACAATCATGCACAGCTCTTCCTTTACTTCTCTGATGAGCCAGATAAAAATATCGTTACGGACCGGAGCAGGTACCAGGTATCCGGGCTTACAGTAGATGATGCGCTGCCCTATCCGGAGAATCCGCATATCGTGAAACTGGTGCTTTCCGGAGAAGCTATTGACGGTGAAACCAAAGTAAACATCGTACCTCCTTTCCTTAGCAGTACCGGACAAAAACTAACGCCGCCTACCGAAAAAACGGTAAGCACGAATGTAGATGTCAGCCATTACGCCCAGGAAATAAATATTACAACTGCGAAGCTCAATCTCAAAAACAGCAGTAATGTCCCGCTTCCATTCCTGTTGTCATCTCCGCAGCTCGTCAAAAGCGATACCGGCGCCATACTCTCCTATATTGATCTTGACACCTCTTACGATGTCACCGCCATTGAGCATCAGATCAATATACTGCCACAGGTAGCCGACTACCACGCTTCCAGCTGGCTGGGCTTCATTCAGCCCGCCCCTGTACTGAAAGCCAGCCTGGGCACAGTGAAAGTTCCGGTAATCCTGAGAGCATTCCCCGCCAGCCCTTCAATGGTCAAGCAAGACGGTGAATACCCCGGCGTTGCGCAACCAGACGACATCAGCAGAATATTGGATTGGGATTACATCATCCGGTATAACCAGGCCGTTCATTATCCGCAGGATACACTTTTCTTTACCGTTAACTTCAACGTCTTTGATAACAATGCCCTCAAAGCCGCATCTTTCAAAGACGCCTTCAATGCACTGGCGGAGTTTATTGTAGTCTATCCGGATGTAGAAAAAGCATTGAACGAATACCTGATCAGGATAGATGCCACAACAACCAGCGACGAAACATTCAGGTCTGCATCTGTTGCACTGGGATCATTCAACGCGATGGTAAGCCGTATCATCGACAGCGCAGAAGGAAACGCACTGAAGATGACTGGCTTCATACCCGCCAGCTACAGCAACAACGCAGAACCATATCATTTCCGGGTGAAAGAAGGCAGTGGTTCCCTGGGCGCTGATACAGGCATCCTGGTCATCACTATACTGGGCGCACCACCGGAAGGTATAGACAATCCCGTCGTTGAGATCCCCGGGTATACGACAAGAACTTACGGCGACCCCCTTCCGGGAGTGTTCAGTTTCTACTTCACCGGTAAAGACGATAAGCCGCTCAAAGCAGAGGAAGGTCAGAACATCGGAGCACGGACAGTAAGACTGACTAAGATGAATATACTCGCACGCCAGGATGTAGAAACCACCGTAGAATTGAAACGCAACGACGACCTGATTCCGGAAAAAATAACCGCGCCTGGTTTCATCTATACAACCGGACATGTCGGCTTCCCCAACATCTTCCATCCGCTGATCAGCTATGACAAGTTGGTGAATATAGCAACCTTAAGTGGACAGGGTCCTCAGAGCGCCACCCTGGATGCCCATCTGACACAGCTCTTTGATATGCTGCTGAAAGAAAACACGCAGGACAAACTGAGCTTCCTGATGTCAAACACATACAGCTATAAGTCAAACACCGAATTGCCTGGTCTCGATAACATCCAGTTACCCGTGATCATGCAACCCATGCAGCTGTTTAATGTAAAGTCCTCCGCCACAGAGGATGGAGATACAACACTGAAACAGATGATCAGCAATTGGAGCAACAGCATATTACTCTGGTTTGGCTCGCATAAGCCCAGCCAGCTGGAAGGTGTATTGCAGTTCGACCTGACAATATTCTCCAATCTGACAAAACAGCCAATGCCGCTGATCAGGTTAACCACCCTGGTACTCGACATTAAATATATCACCGATATACCATCATAAATCAATTGACAACAGGAGGGTGTCCCCAAAGGCGCCCTCCTGTTATTTACATCAGGAAAAGTGTAATTAATCCATCACGTCTTGTTGCCTTAAATTAAAACAGGAAGCCGTCTCTCTATTCGAAACGACTTCCTGTTTTTAACTACAACCATATCATTGCTGTAGAAATACCTTCCCTGAATAAATTTCTTTTCTGACAGTAATAACCTGAATGAAATACAAACCTGTAATTATTTGTTTCGAAAAACTCAGGCTGCTCTTCCTTAAGGTTTCCCGCTGTATTTCTCGACCATTCATATCTCTTATAATTACCAGACTACCAGTAATGTCATTATTACCTATAGCCAGCCAGATGTTTCCATGGCTGGGGTTCGGGAATATTTGCAGCCGTTTAAAAGTCATGTCTGGAAGCATACCTTCATTTTTTGAACGTAGCAAGACCAGTGCCGGGCAATTTTTTACAGTTACTTTCACGGATTTGCGCTCAGGATAATCACATACATATGCGGAAGTAACGTAGTAGGTTGTAGTAATGGGTGGGCTTACTTTATAGTAATTTCCGGTAAACAATAAATTGCCGGCACTGGGGGCATTATACCATCGTATTAAAGGTACATTGGTATCGGGTACATAAGCGTGTAACGTAATGCTGTCGCCCTTACAGATACTGACACTATCTGCATCAACACTAGGTAATACGGACGAAGCGCCAATAATAAATATCTGATGTACAGTATCTGATTTGCAGCTGTCAAGTGAGTTTACTGCCTGTACATAGATATCCCCCCGCATAAGATATCGCTGAGGTTGCATCACCGAAGTTATTGTATCCTTGTTAACAACAACAAAGGAAGTATCCAGCAGATTGGGATTTACAGAACTTGTATATTTCACCCGCACATTATAATTAATGCCTGTCTGATGATTTAATACTGGAAATTTCCGTACAGCGCCACATAAAAATCCTCCCGGAACAACATAATCCGGATCTGGTAATTTTGTTACGATCACCTTTACAGGTTTGCGTTGCGGATATTCGCAAGTAACGGATGCCGCAGCATAATACGTAGTAGTTATAGCTGGTTTTACTGTAAAATAGTTTCCGTTATGCAACAGATTTCCTCCTGTAGGTGCATCATACCAACTAATAATAGGGACATCTGTCAGGGGGATGTAGGCATGTAAAGTAGCACTTTTATCAAAACAAATAACCAGACTATCGGCATCCACTGACGGCAGTTTGCCGGCTGCGCCGAAAATAAGTGTTTTGTGAATGCTGTCTGACCTGCAACCTGTCAGGGCATCTACAGCCTGAATATACACCTCCACCTGCTGAGAACCATATGTATGATTGTTTACAACAACAACTGTGTTCGAATTATTCACTAAATAGGAAGTGTCTCGTACTGTACCGGTAAAATCTAAATATTTAACTTTTACATTATAATTAATGCCAGGCTGATAATTAGTGACACGTATTATTTCATTACTACAAACAACTCCCTGTGAGACCGTATATATCGGGTTTGCGGGTCTTGGATTTACTATAACCAACACTGCTTTACGAATACTTTTACATCCCCCGGCATTAGCTTCTGCATAATAAGTAGTAGTAGCCGCAGGTTTAACCATATAACGCTGACCAGTAGCTAAAAACGTTCCTCCGCTGGCTGCATCATACCACCGGATAGTTGCATTACTTGCGCCTGTAGCGGTTAGTGCTATAGAATCTCCGGAACAGACAGCAAAGCTATCTGCTGCAACAGGTGTTGTAACGCTGGGTTTGCGATAAGCATAATAGAGATGGAACGAGTTCAGTAATCCTAATAAAGTACTACTCAGGGTTATCTTAACACGATCAAAAGCATTAACCGGCTTAAGCATAATCTCCGCCCTTGTGTTGCTTTGCAGCAGACGTAAGCTGCTGCTGTCTGCTACATGTGCATCATTATTTGCAGTGGTTCCATTAAATGTTTGTACAGTAACTCCTCCGAAAAGGTTGAGAGAAAGTAAAGCATTGCTGCTGCCAATACCGATGATCAATGAGTCGCAACCAATTGTGCTGACCGTCGGGAAAATGAGCGTCTGATAAACAGTTGTACCCAGCAAACCAGCAGTAATATTAAAAACAGAATAATCGTTGAGATTGGCATTGTTTACAGGATTATCGGGATTGCTGACACCGCAGAGTAAACAGAGTCCGGTGATCCCATTTGTTTGGCTGCTGGCATACATTTGTGCATGCAAGCGGCCCGATGAAGAGCATAGAAAAGTTATGATAACCCATACGGCTATTTTGAATGAGTAAAATTTCGATTTCATTATTTATGTTTTAGTGGGGAGATTAGAATATCAGCTAACATTCATCCGTGTATCTCTGGCAAATAAAGCAATTGATAGATCTAATATTATTTCTGGATAAGCTTCTGCCTGATAATTCATTTCTTTTCATAGTAATTATTCTGAGGGTACTTAACAGGAATACCTGGCTAATGAATTACAAATAAGCAGTGCGGATGGCAAAAGCAAGCATGATACCCTAAATTAAGTAATGTAACTGCTATTTAAGCACCAATTATCTAAAAGCTCGTTCAAAAAATTTAGAGAAGAAACTTAGAAAAGAACAAATCGATCTATTAGTTTGGATTTATGAGAAACAAAGACAGGGAAGAAATAGATTAACCGATATTTCCCTACTTTTGATGCCATCTATGCGTATCATCCGTTTTTTATTCTTATTGTTAATCACCTGCCAGTGTGCATTTGCTACAGATACAGAACTGGCTGAGATCATGTCTTCCCTCACACCGGGACAGAAAACTTTCTTCTACCAATACGCCGTATTGCGTACCTATGCCGCTCCCGGAGAAGCAGAACGCTTCTGGTTGCAGCATGCGAAAGAAACAGGTAACATCACCCGCGAACAAGGCGCCCTGCTGGCACAGGAACTCCTGGTAAATACAAACCTGGAATATGCTGTAAAGCAACCCTCGCGGTTGCAGGCGCTGAGAGGCGTATTCACCGCTTCCCGGCTACTCACAGGCCTGGCGGCACTGGCGGGCGCTGTAGCCATTGTGTTGCTGCTGAAACGTTACTGGGATGCTATACTACAGGCGCTGATCCGCTACTTCTCTCCCCTGTTCCGCCGGCTGTTCTCGCCCCGCATGCTTACCTGGGAACTACTGCTGCTGTCCATCGTTAGCATCTGGTTAGGCCCACGTATAGGCGACACCGTAGTACGCACCATTATCATACATGCCGCCCTGTTTGTAGGGTGGGCGCAACTAACAGCCATCCTTACACGCAGATACCAGATCCACGACTATACAAATGCCGTCAGATACAGCCTGCGCCATGAAAGCAAACCACTGGAAGCATTCCTCCATGTCTCCGTTCCTGATCTCCTGACAACGGCTGCCGTAGCCTGGCTGATCAACGCATGCCCCGACAAATGGTATCCATATGAACTGATCATCCCCCTGATGACCGCCATCTTTACACTCCCGCCACTACGCACCATTGAAGCGCCACTCAGCAGAATACTCTTTCCGTTCAGCCACTACAGCATCCGGGCAAAAGATCAACGTGTAGCCGCCTACGTAGTCATCTCGCTGGCAGCCTGGGTTGTTATGCTGCTCCTCCCTGTTCAGGCTGCACCCACCCTGCTCATGCTCACAGGATTCCTCATCCTTGCATTCCTGATGCTGTCCATAGAAGACGTTACCCGCTGCGGCATCCGTAATTATAGCTGGATGCAGATTCTTACCGTAGCGTTCATTCTTGGGGTAATACTGGCCGGCTCACAAACCGGCTCACTGCCAGTTACCTGGACAGGCATGGGCGGTCTTATCCTCTACATCCTCATCCGCTACTGGGAACTGCCCAAACTAATGGGATGGTGGAAATGGAAAAACCGCGAAGCCTGGGGCCTCCTCGGTATGGCGTTACTGGTATGGGGGATCGCTTTGCTGATACGCCACAACCCCAGCTGGTTCATCTTCACCCACCAATAGCCTTTTCTTATGCACTGCTGCGCCAGCATAAAATTCTTTTAGTCCACAAATTTTGTAGACTTATAAAATTGCCCTAGTTTTGCCGCCAGGAAACGAAACTATGCACCAGAACAATTACTGTACATGCTGTAGCATAACAGCATAACCGGCTTCTCTTGTTGTTGCTGTCAATCCCACCATCAGCACAGCCAGCATCACGATCTGCTTCATGCTTTTTTCTTCCGTAACAACGGAACAGGGAATGTCATGTCCGTCAGTCAACCATACATTTTCAATAAACAGAACTATGCAAATGAAAAAAATGCTGCACTTCCTGTGCATGCTCCTGCTGTTATCACAGGCAATAGCAGCACAGGACAACGCCATCACCGGTCAGGTGAGATCAGCCACAGACGCCGCTCCGCTTCCGGGTGTCACCATTACCGTGAAAGGAAGTACTACCGGCGCCATCACAGATAATCAGGGCGCGTTCAGACTATCGCTCCCGCAAGGCACACATGTGCTCACCTTCAACTTCATCGGCTTCCTCCCACAGGATGTTAAGGTTACAGACAACCGGAAACTGCTCGTACAACTCACAGAGAATGTAAAATCACTCGACGCAGTAGTAGTATCCGGACTTGCCTCTGCCACCAAACGCGCCAACCTGGCCAATGCGGTGACTTCCATCTCTGCAAAAGAACTCACCGGCACTGCCACACCACAAACGCTCGATAATGCGCTCTACGGTAAACTCCCCGGCGCCGACATCAAAAGCAACAGCGGCGCCCCCGGCGGTGGCCTCTCCGTACAGCTGCGCGGTATCAGCTCCCTCCAGGGCGCTTCACAGCCGCTCTACATCATCGATGGTGTATACCTCAACAACAGCGTAATACGCACCGGAAGATCCACCATCACCGGCGCAGGCGGCAAAGATGAAGACGATGCTGCTAACAGGCTGGCCGACATCAACCCCGATGATATCGCCACCGTGGAAGTATTGAAAGGCGCCTCTGCATCCGCCATCTATGGTGCCCGCGCCAATGCCGGCGTTATCATCATCACCACCAAAAAAGGAAAAGCAGGACGCACCCGTGTAAGCCTGGGCCAGGAAATCGGCTTCGCCAGAATACAACACTACATAGGCAGCGCCCCCTGGGATGAAAACAAAATACGCCAGTTCTTCCCCACTTCCCGCCAGGAACAGGAAATACAGCGCTACCACAACGCACTCGCCAACGGCGGCCCCTTCAATTATGAAAAGATGTTGTACGGCGAAACACCACTGCTCACCAACACACATCTCAATATCTCCGGCGGAACAGAGAAAACAAAGTTTTACGTTTCCGGTAACCTGTCAAAAGAAAACGGCATCATCAAACATACCGGCTTCGCACGCAGATCCATCCGCCTCAACCTCGATCACCAGCTGAGCACACACATCAGCTTTTCCATCAACTCAAACTATATCAACAGCAACACCGACAGAGGCTTTACCGGCAATGAAAACAACGCCGGCGCCAGCCTTGGCTATATCATCGGCTACACTCCCAACTATTTCAACCCATTCCCGGATGCCGCAGGCAACTACCCCGACAATCCGTACCCGGAATCCGAAAATCCACTGGCACTCCGCGACAAAGCAATCAACAACGCTAACGTGAACCGCTTCATACAGTCAGGCAAACTGAATATCCAACTCCTCAGCAATGCCCGCAGCAGCCTCTCCGTAGCCGTACAAGGCGGCGTCGATTACCTCAGCAGCCGCACGAAAGTATACTTCCCCGACGATCTCCAGGCGCAACGCAGTGAAGCTTATCCCGGCGACATCGTACTAGGGCAGGAAAACGCTATCAACACCAACCTGCAGGCCTTCCTCCTCTATCAGCAGACAGTCGGTAAAATCAACTTCAGCACACAGGCCGGAACCGTATTCCTGGAAACAAAATCCAATAGCACACTTAACCGCGGACAGGGACTCGTAGCCAAACAACAGAATATCTCACAGGCAGCCGTACAATCACTGTTGCAACAATACGATCAGCAAGTAAGAGATGCCGGTATCGTGGCACAGGAAGAAGTGAACTTCGACGATAAACTGATCACCACACTCGGCGTACGTTTCGATAAATCAACACTCAACGGCGACGCAAACAAATACTACGCTTTTCCCAAAGCATCCGTAGCGCTGAATGTCAACAAATTCAGCTTCTGGAAATCACACACCATCTCACAACTTAAACTGAGAGCTGCTTACGGACAAACCGGCGGCCTCGCTTCCTTTGGCGATACTTACAGCTCTCTCCTCCCCGCCATCAACGGCGGACTGATAGGCTCCAAAGTATCAGGTGTTGCAGGCAACCCGGATCTTAAACCGGAACGCGCCGGAGAACTGGAACTAGGTATCGACGCCGGCTTCTTCAACAACCGCCTCAACGTTGAAGGTACTTATTACAGTAAGCGTGTCACTGACCTGATACAGAATCTTACCCTCGCTTCTTCCACCGGCATCACCACCAAGAAAATCAACGCTGCCGAACTGGTGAACAAAGGCGTGGAAATAGCCGTCAGCGGTGTCCCCGTATCCACACGCAACCTGACCTGGACCAGCCGCCTCCTCTTCTGGAAAAATACCAGCAAGCTCACAAGACTGGATGTACCTTCTTATACAATGGGTTCCTATGGTCCTACCTTTGGCACTTACCTCATCCGGAAAGGCTATTCACCTACCACCATCGTAGGCGTGCCTCAAACAAAACCGGGAGAATACACCTTATACGGTAATTCACAGCCCGATTTCCAAAGCTCTCTTTACAACGATATACAGTTCCTCCACAACTTCAACTTCTCGTTTCTGCTACACTGGAAAAAAGGCGGCGACCTGCTGAACATCACACTGTATAACACAGACAACGGCGGTACTACCAAAGACTGGAACGACGATTATAACCACAACGGCGTACCTAACGGGAAAGACAGACAAGGCGCCGGTGCAGGCGTATACGTGCAGGATGCAGGTTACCTCCGCCTCCGCGAAGTAAGCCTCAGCTATACCCTCCCGAAGTCTTTAATCAGCGGTGCTTTCAGAAATGTTGTAGAGCAGGTGAAAATCGGCGTATCCGCCACCAACCTGTTTACAATCACCAGCTACCCCGGCTATGATCCGGAAGCATCCAACTTCGGAACACAGGCCATCAACGCAGGAACAGACCTCTTTCAATATCCGTCTTCCAAACGTATCCTGTTTAATGTGAAAGTAGATTTCTAATTTCTTAAATACTGATGATGAAAAATAAAATCACTACGCTATTTATACTTGCTGCAATGACACTGGGTTCCTGCAAACTGGACCCTGTTGCAGATCCCAACAACCCCTCCGTAACAAGTGTTACCACCAACGCCTCCCGCAATCAGCTGCAAAGCCTGGTTACCGGCCTGGAAGCACGCAGCAGGGAATACCTCTTCACCGCCTCCATCGCGTTTGGCACATTCGGCAGGGAGGTATGGTATTTCAACTCAGCTGATTCAAGAAACGTACAGTTCTGGCTGGGCCAGGGCGGCCGCAAACCAGACGCCAACTTCTACGGCGTCTTCACGGCATATGCAGCGCCTTACCAAACCATCAAACAGGCAAATGTACTCATCAGCGCAGTCAACAACACCCATACAATCGGTGACGCCGAAAAGCCCGCCTACATCGGGTTCGCACTTACCATACAGGGATACCAGTATCTTATTCCCGCCAACAGTCAATATAAAAGCGGCATACGCATACAGGTAAACGATGAACTGAATCCCGGCGCCTTCGTGACTTACGAAGAAGCATTAAAAGCCATCAGGAATGTGCTGGACAGTGGTTACAAAGCATTAACACAGGCTGGCAACACGCTGCCATTCAGGCTTACAGCCGGGTACAGTAACTACAGCACACCCGCCGGGCTGGCAAAAATCAACCGTGCTCTCGCCGCCCGCACCGCCATTTACCAGCAGGACTGGCAGGGCGCACTGGATGCACTCTCCGGCTCCTTCTTTGATCTGAACGGCAACCTGCAAGCCGGACCCGCTCACATATACGGCGCGCCGCCGGATGGATTCAACCCGCTCTACTACCTGCCGGATGGCAGTTTCAGCGGGATACCCGTAGTACATCCCTCTCTTGTTGCAGATGCATTGCCCGGCGATAAAAGAGTAACAGAGAAATTCTTTGTAAGAAAACAACCACTGATCAATACCGTAGGTGCGGTACCGTTATCCAGCCAGTACCAGGACAAACGCTGGATACAGAATACAAGCCCCATTCCCTACATCCGGAATGAAGAGCTGGTACTCATCTATGCAGAAGCCAAAGCACAACTGCATCAACCACAGGACGCTGTTGCAGCAATTAACCGCATACGTGCCGCTGCAGGTCTGCCGGCTTACACCGGCGCACAGGATACACCAGCCCTCATCACAGAAATACTGTTCCAGCGCAGGTACTCATTGTGGTTTGAACCTGCCGGCCATCGCTGGATAGACCTCCGCCGCTACAACCGGCTCAATGAAATCCCCGTAGCACTCGACCAGGGCAGCGTCTTCACACAACTCGAAAGACCCGCCGATGAAGTCAACTGGGATATTTACAAAGGCGGCAGGTAATTTCTCGCAAAGGCGCAAAGAGAGCAAAGGATATTTTTAAGTTAGCAAAGAGCTCTTTGATAGTCCGTAAATATTGTCGGGCACTATTAAATAGTCTTAATAAACTTAAAATATCCTTTGCTCTCTTTGCTCTCTTTGTGCCTTTGCGAGAAACCCTCGCTGGTAAATATTACCTTTGGCAGGAATAAATTGCAAGACGTATATGCATGAAAACCTGCTTCAGCACATCAGCAAATTTGTGTCGCTCACGGAAAACGACCAGCAACTGCTGATCGCTAAGATGCAGTTCTTGAAAGTCAGGAAAAAAGGATACCTGCTGAAACCGCAACATATCTGCGACGGACGCTATTTCGTCGTATCCGGATGCTTGAGGCAATACGTGCTGAAAGACAATGGCGGCGAACAGATCATTCAGTTCGCTATTCCCGGCTGGTGGATGTCTGACCATCATAGCTTCGAAAGTAAAAAGCCTTCTTTCTATTACATACAGGCCACGGAAGACACAGAAATAGCAATGATGGATCTGGCCGCACAGGAAATATTATTCAGGGAAATACCCGCACTGGAAACCTACTTCAGACTCGTGCTCCAACGTGCCTACGACGCCTCCCTCACAAGGATGTATTACATGTTCTGCAAAAGCGGTGAGGAACGTTACCATAACTTCGCCCGCTCCTTCCCTGAATTTGTACAGCAGGTGCCGCAATATATGCTCGCCTCCTTCCTGGGACTTACCCCCGAATTTATCAGCACCGTGAGAAGTAAAAAAAACAAATGAATTTCTTAAAGTACTTCAATTTTTCAGGTCAGCTACCCAGGTAATTTTGTTGTATCAAAAAACAAAATTATGAGCAACAGAATCCGTATTAAAGAAGTGGAACCCGAAGCCTACAAAGTGATGTATGCGTTCGAAAACTATCTGGCCACCACTAAGTTAACACCCATCCAGCACGAGCTTATCAGGATCAGAACAGCCCAACTCAACGGCTGCTCCTATTGCATAAATGCACACACCAGAGACGCCCGGAAACTGGGAGAAACAGAACAACGGCTCTATGCGCTTACAGCATGGCGCGAAACACCTTTCTTTACCGAAGAAGAGCAAGCCATACTGGCAATGACCGAAGAAATCACCCTCATCCATAACGGCCTCTCTGACGCCACCTACGAAGCCGCCGCCCGCCTCTTCGATCCGCAAACACTCGCCCAGCTGATCATGGCCATCATCGCCATCAACGCCTGGACAAGAATCGGCGTATCCACCCGCATGACACCCCCTAAGAACTAAAAAAATACGCCCCTGCCCACCTCAGATGGACAGGGGCGTATATGCATTGCCGTTATACCCCGCCGGAATTCTTCACTCGATAATCTCTTATTAAAACTGAAAACCTATCTTCGTCCCAGCTATTCTGTAAAAAGCTATACTTATGGAACTAACCGACAATTTCCTCCAGGAGGAATACCACCTGGTCATGGCCAGCACAGGCAAACGGCTGGCTAATTACCTCATTGACATGCTCGTCTTCTACGCATTTATCTTCCTGCTCTTCATGATGCTGGCAGTTGTCAATCCCTACGTAATGGCACTATTCGACGACGAAAGCCCCGGCTTTAAATACCTGGACAGGCTCCTTGGATTAGTGCTATATGGCCTCTTCATGGGGCTCGTAGAAGGCCTGTTCAAAGGCAGAAGCCTCGGTAAACTGATCACTGGCACCAGAGCCGTAAACAATGACGGTACAGAAATCAGCTTCGCTACCGGCTTTAAAAGAGGACTCTCCCGGATGGTGCCTTTTGAAGTATTCAGCGCCTTTGGCAATCCCTGCCACCCCTGGCACGACAAATGGACCCAAACAGAAGTAGTAGTATTAAAAGAATCTGTACTTCCAGAGAATAATTAATATTGAGGGATTTTGTGATGTAGGAATTTGAAAGGCAAGTTTTTTATTATAAAAAATCAATAAATATTGATCTCTGCTGCATTTCAAATACCTACATCACAAAATCTCAAAATCTCAAAATCCCTCAATAAAAAGAGGATGGCCTGAAAACCTTTCTGCTTCTCCATATAACACCGCCTGTCGGGATCAGCAACAACCACCAGCCAGACACTGGCATTATACATACGGCTACTATCACCATAGCCAGCATACCCCATCCCAGAAAATCAGGTAATGCACGCTGCTCCCGCTCCGCACGCTGAATCAACCCACCCACTATCATCATCATAAAGCCTGAAATAATAAACCAGAAAGCGGCTTCCCGGTCCCACTCCCCATGGATGCTATTCAGCAACCCCTCAGAAAAAATAGCCTGCAATACCTTCCGGAAAAGAAAAATACCCACCACATTATGAATGATGCCGATGATGATCACGGCCCTTCCTATCCATGGTTTCATAAGAAATGTTTTTTGAATGATAAGTATAGAAGATGTTGAAAATTGTTATCGCAAATCTACGTAAACCATTCCGAATTTTCAAAAAATACTGAAAATTCGGAATAGTCAGGTCACACAATATCACACGCCCCGTCGCAATAAACATCCGGTACAATACGCATAACCATGGCGCACTGGAAATCTTATCTTTAAGTAAGATCAATATCTTTTGTAATGGCAAAGCAAACTTCTATCCTCACCTTCACGGGCAAGCTTGGCAACCTGATAGGTTACCGCCGCAATAGCGAATACTTTGTTCGCAGCATGCCCGCAAATGTCCGGCAAACAACCGCTACCCGCCGCGCCGCACAACGATTCGGCATGGCCAGCAAAAACGGAGCGCTCATCCGCAACGCCTTCACCGGCAAGCTCGATGTTCACTACGACAGCGGACATATCAACCGGCTCACCAGCGCCCTCATTCCCTCCGCCGGCAGGGACACCAACAGCCTCACCAGCTTCCGGTTCAACCGGCAGACAGGAACAGACAAGTTCCTCGTATCAGCGCCCAGGCTTTCCCGGAACGGTATACTCCATATTCCGCCGCAAACATTGCCTGTATACAAAGGCATCAGTGCCCTGGAAATAAAAGTGATCGCCGCCCGTATCCATTTCGCCACACACCAGGTAACCGGTACCGAAAGCGCCGCATTCACCGTAAAAACCGGAGAGCCTTTTGAAGGCGCAGCCTGCGATGTAGACATCCCCGGCAAAGGAACACTGGTGGTCATCCTCCAAATAAGAGCCCTCCTGGATGATGTTCCCTCCCGTAACGCAAAGTACCTCGCCGCCGATATTATTGCCGTACAGCCTCCACAAACGCAGCAGCCCCTCCATAAACCAACCCGTCAGCAACACCCTGGGCTAAGGCCGGCGCCTGAAAGAATAGCAGCCGCCGCACCAGTCTTCTACCTTCCTCCCATCATCCAAAGGGAATAAACCCCCTCCCGCCTGACAACCAGATATTGATGATCAAACATAACTACCATTAAACCTTACACTCCACACACCTGCCCGCAGATTAAACCTGCGGTTACCTTTGCATGTGTCTCATCTGCCGCCCGTCTCTTCTCTGACATACGCTACCGCCGCCGCACATCCGTAACACACCTCCGCATCAAGTCCACCTTTACTCCCATATTACTATACGTATGATAGCAGTATCCCAGGTATATACCGCCTGAAAGCCCCTTCCTGATGGCGCATTTACATCCCACGGGAAATAAATCACAGTTTTATTTGTTTATATAATCGTTACGCGTTAATTTGACACTTAATACAGTGAGCAATTAATTACATCAACCAAGCTGATTATTGTTGAAGGCATAAGAGCGGAATATCCACTTCCCAACACGTTACCCGTGTTTCCGGTTCATGTTTTATTCTCACCACTTTAGTTTATGTCGGGAGTAGTGTATACCATCAGGGTATAACCGTCTGCCTTTAAGGAGTGTTCTGTTTAATGTTCTGCTGACAGCAGGACACAGTACTGTTTTATCCGTAACCGTAAATATTAACCTTAAACCACACCACTATGAAAAAAAAGTTGTTACTGCTGATGCTTCCTGTAATAGGAATGGTCGCATGTCAGAAAAACCTGTCGGAAGTTATTTCTCCTCCACAGACAGACACCACGGTCGTTTCCGGCAACTATAGCAGCAACCATATTCACAACCTGAACATCATCTATTTCGTACCAAATGACCTCGACACACTACCCGGTTACCAGACCCGCCTGAGTAAACTCATGCTATGGGGACAGAACTGGTACAAAAGTGAAATGGCCCGCAACGGCTACCCCGGTAAAACGTTCGGCATGTTCGTCAGCAACGACAGCCTCGTAAAAATCATTACCATACGCGGTTCCAAGCCTAAAGCCAGCTATCCGTATTCCGGTGGCTCCGGCGCCATGTCCGCAGAAATCAAGGCTTACTTTACCGCGCATCCTGAAGAACAAACCAGTGAACACACACTCGTAATCATACCACGCTACGAATTCAAACCCGATGGAACACCCAGTGGCGGCCCATTCTATGGCACAGGCAGATGGTGCTATGCACTCGACTACGAAGGCATGGACATCAAAAACCTCGGCAAATCAGACACAGAAGGCAATCGCTTCAGCGTATGGTTCGGCGGTATGATGCATGAACTGGGACATGGCCTCAACCTCCCCCACAACTGCCAGAAAGTTTCCGAAAACGCCACCCTCGGCATGGCGCTCATGTGGGCCGGCAACGGTACCCTCGGCAAAAGCCCCACCTTCCTCACCGCCACAGATGCTGCTATTCTGAATGTGAACCAGGTATTCAATAAAGACAACCACACTTACTACGGTCCGGTAAAAGCCAAACTGGATCGCATCCACGCTGCATACAACGATGTAAAGAAAGCCATCGTGGTATCCGGACGATTCACCTCCGATGTAAAAGTAAACAGCGTAGTATATTACAACGATCCCAACGTAAATAACGAAGGCACCGGCGTTAACCGCGACTACAACGCCGTTACCTGGGAATCCAAAGCCATCGGTGCCGACAGCTTCTACGTAGAAATGCCCATCTCAGAATTCAAGTATAAAGATGGCAGTCCTTACGAACTGAAAGTTAAACTGGTGCACGACAACGGCAACGTAACAGAAACCATCTACAACTACGAGTTTGTGGGCGGTATCCCTGTGCTTAATTTCAGCACCCGTGATGAAATCAGCAAACAGGGCTGGAACGTTGCTTCCTTCAGCTCTGAAGAAACAGCCAGCGAAAGTGGCGCTGCCATCAACGTCATCGACAACAACAATACTACCTACTGGCACTCCCGCTGGTCCAGCAGCGCAGCCGTTTATCCGCACGAACTCGTAGTGGATATGGGCGCCGCTAAAACAGTAAAGGGCCTGAGCTACACCCACCGCTCAGGACTGTCAAGGGCCGTAAAAGATATAGAACTGCTGTATAGCAACGATGGCGTAAACTTCACCTCCGCAGGCAATTTCGTCGTGCCCAAAGTGAACGGACCGCAGTACCTGGATTTCAGCACAACACTGTCATTCCGTTACTTCAAACTGATCGCCAAAACCGCCTACGACGGCACCCAGTTCGCCGCCATCGCGGAACTGGGGATGTACTGATTTATGTAGTTATTTAGGTATTTAGGTATGTGGTTATGTTGCTATTTAAAATGCAGCGGAGAATATGTTTTGTTTATTTTTATATTGACCAAACACTATCTCCGCTGCATTTTAAATAGCAACATAACCACATACCTAAATACCTAAATATTTCTCCTCCGGATACTCCTTCCCTCCCTTCTCTTCGTCTTTATCATTACAGACTGCCAGACGCACATTTATCACTATAGGTTAACCGTTGATTCGTTTGTTTATCCATTATCCGCATTTTATCACCTTAAAATTTCACCGATGAAAACGAAGAGAAATTCCCGTTTCCCGCTGCTGGCCGGCCTTGCACTCTTGTTGCTCGCAACGGCCTGTTCTAAAGAGAATTCCGCGAAACAAGATCTGTCGGAACTTGATGGCAACAAAGCACTTACAGCGATGTCCCTTGCCGCTACCGCTACGTCACCCTTCGTGCCTAAAGTGGCCGCCTACTGGCTGCCCTACGCCGGCGCCGACGACGTGATGCCACTGAAAGACATCCCTAAGACCATACCACTGGCAATTCTCTTCGCCGGCGGCCTGCACGACAGTACCGGCACACAGGTGATAGACACCCGCCTGATGACTTCCACCGGCAAGAATTTCAATAAAATACTGGATACTGCACACATACTTCAAAGCCAGGGCTTTAAAGTAACCGTATCCCTGTTCATGCCCAATGACTACAACACCACCATCCCCTACGACAGCGTGGCGCTTGCCGCCAGGAAACTGGTAGTAGACACCTGGAAACTGGATGGTATCGACCTTGATATTGAAGGCCGCAGCAGCTCCGTACTAACCAACGATATCAACATGACCAAAAGCCTCTCAAAGTATTTCGGGCCGCTGTCCGGTACCGGTAAAATACTTTCTGCGGTGGTATATATGTCAGATGGCTTCAATGTGCTGAAAGGTACAAAGGGATGCTTCGACTACGTAGCCACCATGAACTACTGGGCAGTAAGCTCCGGTTCCAATCAAAGCACATTCACCAGCATCGTCAATGCAGGCGTTCCGGTGAATCAGATCCTGTTCGGCGTATCAGCGGAAGCCAGCTTCCGCAGCACCTCCACAGGGCCTAATGTGAAGGCGTCTACGCTGTGGCAGCCCACACAAGGCAAAAAGGGAGGCATGATGATATTCGATCTCGGTGGCGACTATGTGAAGGGCTTCCCCATCACGGATACCATTGTAAAGTATCAGTAATAGCCGTTAACTGTCAGGTGTTAGCCAGACAGCTAACACCTGACAGTTATTCTCTGGAAAGTTCACCATATGCAGTGTTTCAACGCACCCTATCTTTATTCCGGGATTTAATTATATTTGGATGGATTAACCTGTTATACCCCGCTATCCTGTTGCGCGGGAACTGGTGAATGTTCATCTTTACTGTATTGTCATACATGAAGCATATTATAGCTTTTCTGCGAAAACAGAAATATGAAGTGTTACTGGCGGCACTACTGCAGCACCTTTTCATCGGTATTTTTCTTTCCGACCTCCCCTTCTATACGCATGTAATATGGCCCGTCAATATGATTATACTGGGGCTGGCCAGCGTGAGCGTATTTGTCGGGAAAAGCAGGTGGAAAAGCATCACCCGGTATGTGCTGTTCATAGCCGTAGTAGCGTTACCGTTATGTCTCCCGCTGATCAGGAATATCAGGGGGTTCATGCCCTACCTGTGTACTGCCTATGTGATATTCTATATCTTCATCTTCTGGGAGATTATGCGCTTCCTCGTGAAGCCGGGTTACATCAATACAGACATCATCTCCGCTGCTGCATGCGGCTACCTGCTGCTGATAGAGATCAGCGTATTCCTGTTGCAGTCGCTGTTATACCGCGATCCAACCGTATTCAAAGGCGTGGACATTTCAGGTCCCGCAGCCACCTATATGGACCTGGTCTACTTCTGTAGCATCACAATCACCAGCATTGGCTTCGGCGACATTGTACCCAATACAGCTTGCACCAAACTGATCACATCCCTGTTCGGTATCGCGGGGCAGTTCTATACTGTAGTACTGGTCGGCATCCTCATCAGTAAATTTTCGTCCCGTACCAGCAGTTGATTTTATTCATCATCCAACAAAAACACATTACATGTTTACAGGACGGAATTACAAGATCCGCGAATTTTTGATCTGGACCCGCAGAGACATCCTTAAACTGATGCTGATAGCCGCTATTCCTACCCTGCTATATCAGCTGGCCGGCTGGAAATGGGTAGGCATCCCCTGGGTGCCGATTGCCCTGATAGGCACCGCCGCCGCCTTTATTGCCGGATTCAAAAACACCCAGAGCTACAACCGGATGTGGGAAGCCCGGACCATCTGGGGCGGTATTGTAAACAGCAGCCGCGCCTGGGGGATAATGGTAACCGGGTATATCAGGAACGCCAATAACGAAGAAGAACAACGGCTACACCGTACCTTCATCTACCGGCATATCGCCTGGATGACCGCGTTGCGCTTCCAGCTGAGAGAATCGCGCAGCTGGGAAAATATCAAAACCAAAGCCTACAACATCTCCTACACAAAATTCTACCATGTGCAGGAATGGGAAAACAACCTGGAAGATGAACTCACACCTTTCCTGTCCGACAGCGAGAAAGCTTACATCCTCCAAAGGAAGAACCGCGCCACACAACTGATTGCGCTGCAATCCGATCACCTGAAAGAACTGAATGCCACCGGTAAACTCGATACGCTCTGTTATGTAGAGATGGAAAATATGCTGAAAGAACTCTACGAACAACAGGGTAAATGTGAACGCATCAAGAACTTCCCCTATCCACGGCAGTTTGCAAGTATCAATCTGTTCTTCATCCGGCTCCTGACCTACTCGCTCCCTTTCGGCCTGCTGAATGAATTTGCAAAGCTCGGGGAACACGGCGCATGGCTGACCATCCCGTTTACTGTAGTAGTAGGCTGGGTATTCACGTCCCTGGAACAAGTGGGTGAAAGCACAGAGAATCCCTTTGAAGGCGGCGCCAACGATGTACCCATCACTTCTATGAGCCGGACCATAGAGATAGACCTCCGGGAGATGCTGGGCGAAAAAGAGCTACCTGCACCGGTTCCTGCTATGAACAATATTCTGATGTAAATGTCCGCAGGCTAATTGCCTTTCAGACTGGCTGCAGGATTGACCACAGCCGCCTTCACGGACTGATAGGAAATGGTGATCAGCGCAATGAAAACAGCAATGAGTCCCGCTGCCGCAAATACCTGCCAGCCCATATTTACACGGTAGGCAAAATCCTGCAGCCACTTGCCCATAATATACCATGCCAGCGGCACCGCAATAATAATAGCAATGATCACCAGCGAGATAAAGTCTTTTGCCAGCAGCTGAATAATGCTGACAATACTGGCTCCCAGCACTTTCCTGACACCAATCTCACGGGTACGCACCTGCGCCGTGTAAGTGGCGAGTCCCAATAATCCCAGGCAGGAGATCAGGATAGCGATGCCCGCAAACAAAGAGAATAATGAGCCGGTACGCTGCTCAGACCTGTACAGCTGGTTGAATACCTCATCGAGAAAGTCATAGCGGAATGGGTAATCACCGTTGTAACGGCGGAAGATCTTATTGACGGCCCCTATAGCGGCAGCAGCGTCTTTACCACTGGTGCGCACGTACATCAGCTCGCATTCATGGGGAAAGCTATACAACACAGCAGGACCTATCTTCTCTTTCATAGAAGTAAAATGAAAGTCGCTGATAACGCCCGTCACAGTACCTTGGATACCCCACAGTGCAAAACGCTTACCTATAGGGTCTTTCATCCCGATCTCCTTCACCGCCGCTTCATTCAGGATGTAATGCCCCGAATCAGCGGCGCCCCCCCTGAAAGGCTGTCCCTCTTTCAGCTTCATTTTAAAGAAGGGAATGAAACTTTTATCTACCGACATCGGATGCACGATAAATGTCTGGTTGGCTGCTTTGCCATCCCAGTCGCTGTTTCCGGTGATATTGCCCATTGCCACAATGTTGCCATTGGCCCTGGTAATATCCTGTATCCCGGGTTGCTTCAACAATTCGTCCTTCACAACCTCATAGTGATCCTTCATGTTGCGCATGGAGAAAGTAAACACATAGCTTTTATCATAGCCCAGTTCCTTTGACTGAATATATTGCAGTTGTCTGCCAATGACCAGCGTACCGGTTATCAGAATCACCGAAAATACAAATTGCGTTACCACCAGTCCCTTTCTGAATGCAGCATTGCCCATGCCCGCAGTAAGCCTTCCCTGCAAGGCTCTCAGCGGTTCAAAAGAAGAGAGCAGCAGAGCCGGATATATACTCGATGCAGCGAGTGTGCCTGCAAACGTGATCAACAACAGCAACCATACCTGTCTATCTGCCAGGTTAAACACCAGCTCCTTGCCCGACAACAGATTGAAGGCAGGCAACAGTACATGAATCAATAATAGTGACAACGCCACTGCGAATAGAAACAGCAGCAGTGTTTCAATGATAAACTGCATGAACAGCTGGCTCCTCGCCGCGCCTATCACCTTACGCATGCTCACTTCCCTGGAACGCAGCGTAGCTCTCGCCGTGGAGAGGTTCACATAATTGATACAGGCGATCACCAATATCAGCAACGCCACCACGATAAAAATCTTCACTGTTTCCATCCCGCCCGGCGAACCATCCGGGTTGTGCAGGTGCAGCTCCTTCAATGGCTGAAAGAGATACTCCACGTCTGTATCTTCTGCCTTATGCCGGAGATGTATCTTGTAGAGTTTATCCGAGAGGCTTTTGAAAGGAGCATCTGGCTTTATC
>NZ_DATLKJ010000201.1:0-9800 GCF_035538455.1 Chitinophaga sp. | reverse complement strand
AAAAGCAAAACGGAAGAAACGCCGCTCATGCAGCAACATAAGGCGATCAAGGATAGATACCCGGATGCAGTGCTGCTGTTCCGTGTAGGGGATTTCTATGAAACATTCAACGAAGATGCAGTCATTGCATCCAAAGTGCTGGGCATTGTACTGACCAAAAGGGCCAACGGTACTGCCGCTTATGTAGATCTCGCCGGTTTCCCGCATCACTCCCTGGACACCTACCTGCATAAGCTGGTAAAAGCCGGTCATCGTGTAGCAGTATGTGATCAGCTGGAGGATCCAAAAACCGTGAAGGGCATCGTAAAACGCGGTGTTACTGAAATGGTGACGCCGGGCGTAGCTGTGAATGATAAGATCCTGGAAAATGCCAGCAACAACTTCCTTGCAGCAGTACATTTCGGGAAGGATACTACCGGTGTGTCTTTCCTCGATATATCCACCGGCGAATTTATCATTGCGGAAGGCAGCACAGAATATGTGGATAAGCTGTTGCAGAGCTTCCGTCCCGCAGAAGTAGTATTTGCGCGGCAGCAACAGAAAAATTTCAAAGCCCTTTTTGGCTCCCGTTTTTATACCTATAACCTGGACGAGTGGATTTTTACCACCTCTTATGCAGAAGAAATACTGCTGAAACATTTCCAGACCCACTCCCTGAAAGGATTCGGCGTGGATGGCATGGATGCTGCCGTTATAGCAGCCGGCGCCACCATGCATTACCTGAAGGATACAGAGCATCCGCACCTCCAGCATATCACCAGCATACAGCGCATCAGCCAGGATGATTTTCTCTGGATGGACCGCTTTACAGTGCGTAACCTCGAACTACTCCACAGCAGCGTGGAAAACGGTCACACCCTGCTCAAGGTACTGGACAACACCGCCACCCCTATGGGTGCACGTCTCCTGAAACGCTGGTTGGTATTCCCCCTCCGCAGCATCAATGCCATCAATGAAAGGCTTGATACCGTAGAGTACCTCATCCGCGAAACAGACCTTTCTAAAACCCTGCATCATCACCTGAAACTCACCGGCGACCTCGAAAGGCTGGTATCCAAGATACCGCTGCGTAAGATCAGCCCGCGTGAAGTAATGCAGCTCGCCCGTTCCCTCGAACAGGTACAAGCTGTAAAAACACTACTGGCGGGCAGTAGCAACAACTACCTGTTACGCCTGCACGAAAAACTGGACGCCTGTACTCCCATCCTTGAAAAAATACTGAACGAAGTAATGGAGAACCCGCCGGTACTGGTGAACAAGGGCGGCGTTATCCGTGATGGTGTTAACGCAGAACTGGATGCACTGCGCAATATCGCCACCAAAGGCAAAGATTTTCTCCTCCAGATACAACAGAAGGAATCCGAAGCAACCGGCATTCCTTCCCTGAAAGTAGCTTTCAATAACGTTTTCGGTTATTACCTGGAAGTGACCAACACCCACAAGAATAAAGTGCCCGAAGGCTGGATACGCAAACAAACGCTGGCCAACGCAGAAAGATACATCACACCTGAACTGAAGGAATATGAAGAGAAAATAGTAGGCGCCGAAGATAAAATCCTGACGCTGGAAACCAGGCTGTTCGATGAACTCCTGCTGGCGCTGCAATCATTCATTGAGCCGGTACAGCAGGATGCACAGGTATTTGCGCAACTGGACTGCCTCCTGTGCTTTGCGCACAACGCAGTACAATACAAATACCGCCGCCCCCAGGTAACCGATGGTCATCACATCGATATCCGCGAAGGCCGCCACCCGGTCATAGAGCGCGGGCTGCCTGTCGGAGAAGCCTATGTAACCAACGATATACAGCTCGACAAAGACACGCAGCAGATTATCATTCTTACCGGCCCCAACATGAGTGGTAAGTCGGCCCTGCTGCGGCAAACAGCCCTCATCACCCTCATGGCGCATATGGGTAGCTTTGTGCCAGCCAGCGCTGCTGAAATAGGACTTACCGATAAAATATTCACCCGGGTAGGCGCCTCCGATAACCTCAGTGGAGGCGAATCTACATTCATGGTAGAGATGAATGAAACCGCGAGCATCATCAATACTGTAACGTCACGCAGTCTGGTGATACTCGATGAAATAGGCCGTGGTACCAGCACCTACGATGGTATTTCCATCGCCTGGAGCATCGTGGAATACCTCCATGATATGACCAATCATCGACCTAAAACATTATTCGCCACGCACTATCATGAACTGAATGAGCTGGAAAACAAGCACACACGCGTGAAGAACTTCCATATCACCAATATGGAATCCGGCAACAAAATCATTTTCCTCCGCAAGCTCGCTCCCGGTGGGAGCCGCCACAGTTTTGGTATTCACGTGGCCCGCATGGCTGGCATGCCACCGGAGCTGATCAACCGCGCCAATGAAGTGCTGGCGCAACTGGAAGAGAAACATATCGAAGCACCACTGCAAAAAAATGTGAAGAACCTGCAAACACCCACCCAGAAGCTGCAGCTCAATATCTTTGATGCACACAGCGATACCTTCCAGCAGATCAGGGAGAAACTGGACACCGTAGACATCAACAGGCTTACACCTGTAGAAGCCCTGCTGAAACTGAGTGAAATCAAATCAATGATAGGATAACGGCCTGTCTGAATTTCTTATAAAAGAAAAACCCCGGAAGTGATTCCGGGGTTTTTTAATCTCATAAGCAGGGCTTTTCAAGATATGGTTATACTTGTTAACTATTTCTTGTCCCACCATACACGTCCGGTGTAATCGTTATCCACTCCATATTCACCAGTTTTCTGCATTTCGGTGATAGCATTTCTCCAGTTTGTCTGGTTGGCAATTGTTGGAATGGGTAACGCCCAACGACGCGGTATAACGGCGATATTACCAGATGATTTCATCTGTTCATATGGCAGAATACCACCTTCTTTAGGGATGCCAGTTCTTTTCCATGCCCCCCATGCTTCCCATGGTGATTTAAAATGGTTAATGAAGTTCTGGATGTTGATTTTTTCCAATAGTACATCATTTCCGCCTGTGAATACAACTGCAGGGGTGGTCAGGTATGCAGTAAGCGCTGCCTCATCCAGTGGAGCGTAATCGCGGATCTTGGCTTTCTGTCCCATAAAGTCATATGCTCTGACAGAAGCCTTGATACCATCATTATACCATGTTTCAGCGCTACCATCAACGAGACCGCGAACAATCAGTTCTGAAATCATGAAGCATTGTTCTGCATATGTCAGGATAGGCTGCACATAGCTGTTATTTGCCCGGCTACCATCCTCAGCATCCAGGTAGAAGAGGCGCAACTGCAAGGAAGATACGCTGTCTACGGTTCTTTTCACTTCCTTCCCATTGAACACCATCGTGTAGTTCTTCTCTTTGAACAGACCAGCATAAGCTGCATCTGTTCTTTTATCAGGGCTGGATGGCAGACCTACATAGCGTGTATCATTATATACAGCACCTGAGTTGAGTACCCCACCGGCCTTCAGACTATCGAATAGTTCCTTGGAATAGCTGTTCTTTTCGTAAAACAGACCAAGGCGCGGATCCTTGTTGGCAACCATATAATCCAGCATATTTTTGCTGGCAGACAGCGGACTGTTAGACATAGCCCAGTTTCCGGCACGGGCAAAATTCTGGTCGGCGGAAACGAACTTCCATTCGTCTTCATTGGATTTGAATAACCCCGCAGGGCTGGCCATTACTTCTTTTACGATCGGTCCTGCTTTCTCAGGCGCTCTTTTCAGCAGGCGCATCGCAATTTTCATACGGAGCACATTTCCTGCCATAGCCCATTTTGTGGCATCGCCGGCATAGAAAATATCATTGTTGCCGTAGCTTATCTGAGTAGCAGACTGTTTGGTAGTCAGCACAGTCAATGCATCTTTCAGCTCCTTATTCCAGGTATTGAACAATGACTCCTGGTTATCATAAGCTGGAGTAAAGTTATTGTCGGTACGTGCCTTAAATGCTTCGGAGTAAGGAATACTACCATTGGCATCAGAAACTCTCCAGCCAGCATACACTTTCATGATCTTTGCAATCGCCACTGCATAGTTGTACTGTACACGCACATCTTCTGATTTCTTAGCAACCAGGTTCTCGATCTCTACGAGATTACGGCCGATATTTTTATAAAACGCATTATAAAAATCGTTCGTGCTGTTCGGGCTAAAAAGACCAGTAGGAGAAGATCCCGGAGAAGAAGTACCAAACTGCATCCACTGCATCTGATACTGGTAGGAATCATAGAACCAGTCAAAATCACGATCCACAATACTTTTTGCCGGCTGTGTAATCAGCAGCTCGGGTGGAACATCATCAGTGATGACGGGGCTTTTGTTAATATTTTCAAAATCCTTTGTACAGGAACTCAGCATTAAACCAGCAACAGCAACGCCTATTCCCCATTTATTAACAGCTTTCATTTTCTTTTCTTTTTGTTGTTAAACGGTTATTAGAATCCTACCTGTACAGTTACCCCCATGTTACGAACAAATGGTACAGCACCATATTCGGAGAATGCAGATGTTTTGTTGTTACGAACTGCTTCGGGATTGATATGATCTGGCAGATTATTGAACAGGTAACCGAGGTTACGGCCAACCAGATTTACACGCAGGCTGGTAAGTCTCCAACGTTGTACAATAGCAGAAGGCAGTGAATACCCGATTGAAAGTTCACGCAGTGCTACATATGATGCATCAAATACGGAAGCCTCACGGATACCGATACCCCAGTCGCCGATCATGCTGTAATACTGGAATGGAGTGAGCGGAGTTACATAGCCTTTCTCATAAGCTTCCCTATAGGTCATGCCATCCAGTTTAATAGTCTGACCATTCTTGGTAACTGTAGTTCCATCCTGGAATGCACCGTCCGGAATCATACCGTCGTTGCGGGTTTTACCGGAAGCATCTGTGAAGGTGATACCACCGTGTTCTGCGTCACGGCCATACATGGTGTTGGCAGTGTTACCTCTACCCGTACCATATTGGTGGGAAGCAGAGAAGAAGTCACCACCGATACGTGCCTGTACCAGTACACCCAGTGTCCAGTTTTTATACGTGAATGTATTCTGCAAACCGAGATTAAAGTCCGGCTGGATATTACCAACCACCGAATATCCACGTACAAATTTATAAGGGAAGTCATCGCCACCGAGTGTGATCAGCGGTTGACCTTTTGCGTTACGTGTATAACCATAGTTCGTAACGAGGTCACCGTAGCTGCCGCCAACTGTGGCAATCGCTCTTACACCCTGGTCTTCATTCAGATCAAGCTGATTAACACCATCTGTCAGGCTCACAATCTTGTTTTTGTTACGGCTGCCGTTCAGCGTTACGTCCCAGGTAAAGTTTTTATTTTGAATAGGTGTTGCATTGATGGCCAGTTCAATACCTCTGTTGATCATACTACCGGCATTGATGTAACGGGATGTTACACCTGCTTCACTGGAAACTGGCAGGTTAATGATCTGGTTAGTGATATTGGTACGGTACCATGCGAAGTCAAAGCCCAGTCTGTTGTTGAAGAAACGAACATTCGCACCGAGTTCCACGCTCTTGGAGATGGAAGGTTTCAGGTTCATGTTAGGCATGATATCCGAGTTAAAAATATTAACCAGCGGAAGATCTTTACCTGTTGAGGCACCCTGGAAGATGCTGGAAGTATAATAACCAGTGTTGATCTGGTATGGATCGAGGTCTCCACCTACCATTGCATAAGAAGCACGAAGCTTACCATAGCTGATCCATGAAGGCATGGAGTTCTTAAGTGTCTGTGTGAATTCCCACGCACCACTTACGGAAGGATAGAAGTAGGAGTTGGTAGTATTTCCAAGGCTGCCTTTAGGATAAGTCAGCGCGGAAGACCAGTCGTTACGACCTGTTACATCCAGGAACAGTTCATTGTTGTAAGAAAGGCTTGCAGCAAAGAACAGGGAGTTAATGCGTTTGCGCAGCAGCGGATCATTCTTGATAATCGCAGCACTTGTACTGTTACTGATATCATACAGGAATGGAATGCGGAGGCCGCCGGAAGTGTAGTTATTATACTGTTTGCCGATACCGCTGTTCCAGGTTTCACCGCCCAGGTTCAAGGTTCCATCGAATTTACCACCGAGTTTCGGGGTGATGATAGCCATACCTGTGAAAGTATATTGCGTTTTATTTACACCTGCGATAGAGTAATATCCGTCTGCACCAGAGAAGTTAATATTGGTGCCTGCTTCTTTGCGTTCATCCGTGCTCTGCTCATTGCTGAAGTTGGCTTTACCAACAAATTTCAGCCAGTCAGTAGCAATGGCGGTGAGAGAGAAGTTTCCGGTAATGAGAGATTCTTTGCGAGACCAGCTGTTATACTCTCTCATGAAGAAGTAGTCAGCACCGGGGTGAGTAATGGTATTAGCCAGCCCCCCCTGAGGTCCTACGAAGTTTTCAGGCTTGCTCCAGATGCTAGGATCGTAGTTACGGGGGAATACATATACCCATTTACGGCCAATGTTGTAGCCGGTGTAGTCACCACCCTGGCGGTCAGGGTTCATGGTTTTACTGGTAGCGTAAGTTACGCCCGCATCAGCGCTCAGTACTTTAGAAATAGTGGAAGATCCACGGAAAGAGAAGCTGTTTCTACCAAAACTGTTGTTGGGAGAAACGCTGTTATTATCGAGGTGGGAGTAAGATAAACGGAAAGTTCCTTTATCACTTCCTCCTTCCATTGATACGTTTGTGTTGAAATATTTACCGGTCTGATACAGATCAGTAACGTTATTGGGTTTGGGAGTATATGGCGCCATCTGACCATTACGGAGCTGTACCATGCTTCCATCCATTTTGGAACCGAAGCTGTAACCGCCTTTGGTGTTGTCGTATACACCATCCAGACCCTGGCCGTAGGAATTCTGCATTTCTACAGGAGAACGATACACCTTCTCCATTTGTATAGTCTGGCTAACGTTAACACCTATACCTTTTCTGGCGGTACCTTTCTTAGTAGTGATCAGGATAGCGCCGTTGATAGCGCGTGATCCATACAAAGCGGTAGCAGCAGCTCCTTTCAGTACGGATACTGATTCATAGTCATCCGGGTTCAGGTTCTTCAATACGTTACCAAAGTTCACGTCAGCAGCACTTTCGTCATTCTCGAAGATAACCCCGTCAATGATGAAAATTGGCTGATCTTTACCGTTCAATGATTTGGCGCCACGCAATACGATACGCGGAGCTGCAGCGGGACCACCGGCGGCAGCAGAGATATCCAGACCAGCTACTTTTCCCTGCAGGGCAGCTACGGGGTTGATTGTATTGGTTTTTGCAATTTCTGTACCTTTCAGCTCAGTAACCGCATAGCCCAGTTTACGCTGTTCCCGCTTCATACCCATCGCGGTTACCACTACTTCATTTAAGTTCTTGTTGTCCTCTTTCAGAATGACAGTCAGATTGGATTGTCCGTTTACTGCTACCTCCTGATTCAGAAATCCGATGTAAGACAGTACCAGTGTGGCGTTGGGAGCAACTGATACTTTAAAGGTTCCGTCGCCGGTTGACATCGTACCGTTGGCTGTTCCTTTTTCTTTTACCGTCACACCAGGCAGTGGTGTTCCCTTTTCATCTTTTACGGTTCCCGTAACAGCTTTCTTATCCTGCGCCCATACAGCAATACAGCATAAGAGAAGCAACGTGGTGAGAAGAAGTGATCTTCGCATGGCTTCCTTTTAATTTAAATTATAACTAAGTGGTCAGTCACATAAATAATAAAACATACGGTATACCTTCCCCAAAGGCACCCCTGCATTGCACAGGATTAGTGGCATAGTTCGCGTGGCTTCCGTTAATGTCCGTCTTTACAAAATTATTAGCATGGAATTACTCCAGTTCCTTTTTCATTATTCACTGCCCTACAGTACTATTAGTAAAACGTTTTAGCATCGGTCGATAAAAAAAACCTGTATACCCCTTTTCACCGTCTCAATTGCACAAACAAGTTTTCAACAGAAAATAATAGCTTCAAACTTAGGGATATTTGTGAGAAGCACAAAAAAGATTTAACATTTTTTTTGTAATTGGTTAACAGTCCGTTAATGATGGTAAAATAGTACTGCGTATTATTAAAATAATACTACAGCCATAAATAAAAGAGAGGCGCGTATAAAATTATACGCACCTCTCCATCTGAAAATAAAATATCAGCCCTTATGCATGGATGATTCCCTTACTATCAGCTCAGGTTCCAGCACAATCTGCTGTGGCGTGGCGAAAGGATGGTTCAGCTCCTTCATCAGCACGTCCACAATGCGGCGTCCTATCTCCCCTATCGGCTGCGATACACAGGTAATTGCAGGGCTATGCAGGCGGAATATGTCATGGTCGTCAAAGCTTACCACACCGATCTCTTTACCTATCTGCCATCCGAGTGAACGGATGCTTTCAATGCCATAAATGCCGAGGTAGTTCGTTGCAAAGAACACAGCATCCAGATCTTTAACAGAGGTAAGAAATTTTTTTATCTCCTCGTTGGAGTGCACACGGTCCAGGTCAAAGGGCAGGCGCTTTACCAATGTTTTGCTAAAAGGAACATGATGGTCTTTCAATGCCTGCGTATAACCTTCGAGACGGTCTTTCATCTGCACCTGATCCGACGCCAGCGTTACCACAGCAATCTTCTTGTAACCTTGCTTAATCAGATGGGAGGTAGCATTATATGCACCCTTGTAGTTATCCACCACCACATAATTGGAGCTAACATGCGGAAAGTAGCGGTCCATCAGGATAATAGGCTTCGCTGCACTTTTAAGCTGCTCAATGTCTTTGTCGAGGTTCTTGGTAGGAGTGATAATGTAGCCATCCACCTGCCGGTATTTCAACACTTCCAGCAGCCCCTTGGCCTTTTCGGTATTGTCTTCCGTACTGCCGTACAGTACCTTGTACCCATGTTTATCTGCCTCATCCTCCACCACCTTAGCCAGGCTGGCGAAAAAATTGTTGGCAATATCCTCCACAATAAGGCCAATGGTCTTGGTTTTTCCGGTGCGCAGCCCTCTTGCCAGCTGGTTGGGCTTATACTTCAGCCGATTCGCGATCTTCTGTATTTTCTTACTTACCTGTTCGCTGATCCGCTTTTCCTTTGCTTTGCCGTTGAGGACGAAAGATACGGTGGTGGGAGATACTCCCGCTTGTTTTGCAATATCTTTAATAGAGATTCCTTTCATAGAAAAACGATGCTATATCGATTTAGCCCAGCGTAATTTACAAAATGAAAATCGAAATTTACACCCTTACCCCAATTATTCCAAAAGATTAGCTAAAACTTATGGGAAGGGCATTACGGGGGAGACATGACATTTAAGGGTCATTTTATGAAGAATGATATTTTTTTAACCAATTTTTAATAATTTGGCAACATTCTTAGGACAATGGCGGTATTCTGTACCCGCCTTCGTACCACTGTTACAAAAAGCGTTTTTTAAATTCATAGATGAATGAAACCCATTCTTATTAAAGTTGGGGCTTTTGCCGATAATCAGATCACTATCATTGAAAGGTGTGATCCGTACTTCAATACACCATTCCATTTTCATCCGGAATGTGAACTGGTGTATGTCACAGAAAGCCACGGAAAAAGAATTGTAGGGGATAGCATCGAGAGCTTTGAGGAAGGCGACATGGTGTTTCTTGGTCCGCATATACCACATGTGTGGTATAATGAGGAAGAATATTATAAGGGTGATGAAAGTCTGAAAGCCCGTTCTGTTGTTATTTATTTCCCGAAAGATATATTCGGGGAGAAGTTCTACGGACTACCGGAAACGAAGGCGCTGA
>NZ_DATLKJ010000200.1:0-15454 GCF_035538455.1 Chitinophaga sp. | reverse complement strand
AAAATAAGCTACATATTGAGGGCTATCCGGTACGTTTCGGTGAACAGGGAATTAGTGTCGTTGAACAGGGAAAAATGTACGTTAATCACCTTCAGATAATTATCTCTATCGCTGCCTGAATTGCTTGTAAACACTGGATTTTCAGTGATTTAAACATTTCTTTAACATTTGAAGTGTTGTAGTGTTGTTCATCGGTTTGTTCCAGTTGATCGAGCAGCGGATACAGATGTGTTTCGAGTCCGATAAAGGAAACAGTAGTCTTCAGATTATGTGCAGTTGCACGTATGCTCGCAACATCATTCTGGTCGATAGCATGCTTTAATTGTGAAAGGTCCTCCGGCAGCTGGGAAACAAACTGCTCCAGCATAGTTTTTTCAAAAGCCCTGTCTCCTTTGGATAACTGCTGAAGATATTGCATATTGATAAGATGTGAAGAGCCATTTACCGACGCAGCAGAAGGATGAACCGGCAACGATTCATGCGTGGCAAACTTTCCTGTATATACCTGTATCATACGATGCAGCGCCTCTTCGTCTATAGGCTTGGAAATATATTCATTCATGCCCATCTGCAGGCATTTTTCCCGCTCACCAGCCATAGCATGAGCAGTCATGGCAATGACGGGTATATTGGAGTGAAGGCCCTGTCTTATCTGTTGTATGGTAGTATAGCCATCCATTTCAGGCATCTGTATATCCATGAGCAGCAGATCGAAATGCTGTTTCTCCATAGCCTGCAACGCTTCCCGGCCATTGTTCACCACTTTGTATTGCAGCTGCCAGTTGCTCAGCAGATGACGCAGCAGATCCTGATTCATCCTGTTATCTTCCGCTACCAGTAGCCATATATCAGGAGAGAGCGGAAGAGGCTGATTATCGGCATGACGGTTATCGTCGTTATCAGGCAGCAGTTCACCCAGCGTATAAGGTAGCTCTACCTTAAATGTGGTACCTGAACCGGGTTTGCTCTCCACTGAAACAAAACCATTCTGTAAGTCAATCAACTGCTTTACAATAGTAAGACCCAGGCCTGTACCGCCGTATCTGCGTGTGGCAGAGGCCTCTGCCTGATGAAAGCGGTCGAAGATGCTGTTCAGTTTGGAGGGTTCTATACCAATCCCCGTATCCCTGACGGTGAACAATATACGAACCTCATTTCCTTCACCCCATATCTTCGCGATGTGTATGTTTACTTCCCCTTCATCCGTGAATTTGATAGCATTATTCGTAAGGTTTACGAGTACCTGCATCAGACGCATGGCGTCGCCATAGAGCAGATCAGGTACCTCGTCATCTGTCTGGATATTCAGGTGCAGTTGCTTTTCCTCAGCTTTGTTGGCAAACATCATGTAAAGGGAATGCAGGATGCCGCGCAGACTGAAAGAAGCCGGTTCTATGCGCATCATACCAGATTCTATCTTGGATATGTCCAGTATGTCATTGATAATGTCCAGTAGGTTTTGTCCGGCGCCGGCAATAGCCCCTACATATTCTTTCGATTTCTCTGTCAGGGGTTGCGCCTGCAACAATTTAGTGAAGCCGATCACCGCATTCATCGGTGTACGGATCTCATGGCTCATATTCGCCAGGAACTGATCCTTCACTGCAGTAAGCTTCTGTTCCTGCTGTCGCGAGGCATCCAGCGCCTCTATCAGCTGCTCTTGTTTATGTATACGGCTCGTGATATAAAGGAAGGCGAGGAGACTGGAAAGACAGGCAAAAAAAACAAGTACAGTGCCCCAGCTTTGTGCCTTCTGGCCGCTGGTATCGATGAGGTGGGTAGTACGGTTGATCTCTGTTTGCCGCGTGGTATCCAGCTGATGAAGGATGCTGGTGATCGCCTCTGTCAACCGCTTGCCTTTGTGGTTGTTGATCATTTTCTCCGCAGCACTTTTACCCTCACTGTAAAAGGTGTCCAGCACCAGTATATTGAAACTGTTCTTTTCATCTACCAGGTAGTTGAGCTGCGTCAGCAGTTTCTCTGTGCTGTCGTTCTTTACTATCTTATTGATCTCTTTCAGATCAGCCTTTATCATGGCAATATCCGCTTCTATACCCACAATGTGCAAGGTATCCTTTGAGATAACGGCGCCGCGCACTTTGCTGTCTGTTCTGGCGATGTTGGTTTGCAGTTTCTGTAGCTCGTTCTTCACATTCAGCTCCTGCAGGAGCTGCTCATTGCCGGAGATCAGCTTGCGGATATTTTTGGCGGAATTAAACTGCAGCACAACAAATAAGATCATACCGGTGATAAACAGGCCGAGGAGATAATATTTAATTCTTTTTGGCTGCATGTCAGTTATAGCAAGCTATTTAATACAATATAAACGCAGTTCCGGGAAAGCCGGTTCAAAATACGATAATATTAATGTCCGCTTCTAACTTATGGTCCAACAGGCATAAGCTATCGGTCAAAAAGGATAAATCGTCGTTAAGGCATCAGAGAAGGTTAAGTTTATTGTTCAGCGCCGTTCTGTAGGTATCTGCTACGGGAATAGCGTTTTTCTGGATGATGATATTGCCGTCTTCAATAGCCTCAATTTTATCCAGTGCCACGATATAGGAGCGATGTACGCGCATGAACCGTGACGGCGGCAGCTTTTCCTCCAGTGCCTTCAACGTGGAGTGGATAGCATGGAACTTCTGTAAGGTATGCAGTTTTACGTAGTCGCCCATCGCTTCCATGAACAGGATCTCTTCCGTACGTATCCGCTTCAGTGAACCGTTGTCGCGGATGAAAATAAATTCCGTATCAGAAACCTGGTATTCGTCGTTACTGCTTTCGAGAATTTCCTTGGCTTTCTCAATGGCCTGGATGAAGCGTGCAGGATTAACAGGTTTGATGAGATAGTCTGCCACATTCAGTTCAAAGGCTTCTACGGCGTAATCCTTTTTTACAGTGGTGAAGATGATAACCGGACGTTTCTTTCCAAGGTTCCTGGTAAGTTCCAGACCGCTCATACCGGGCATTTCAATATCCAGCAACAATACATCGATCTTTTCCTTCTGGAGGAGATTATACGCCTCCATTGCGCTGCTGCATTCTCCTGCTACATGCAGCTGGTCCACATGGCTGGCAAGTTGTTTCATGGCGGTGCGGGCCATTTTGTTGTCGTCTACGATCAGGCAGTTCATGCGGCTAATTTAACAACAAACCATAACATAATACAAGCACCGCGCACGCAACGGGGATGCAGTTTTTGTTCGATGGGGTATGCAGATTAAGTTTTACATTTGTAGTCATGAAATGGCTCGTATACATAATGAGTTTCTACATCCTGGTGCTGTCGTGCATTCCATGTCACGATGCTACTGCGGCTGCAGGAAAAGATACGGTTACCATTTCCACCCTGGCTGCACATACAGATCATGAATCGCAGCCGGATGCCTGCTCGCCGCTCTGCATATGCAGCTGCTGCAATGTACAGGTTACACCGGTTAGTACCGTTGTATATCATTTTTATCATCAGCGCATCATGATCGCCTTCCCCGCGCTGCCTTTAGCCCCGCTTCCCGCTGCTGCAGATAATATCTGGCAACCTCCCCGTTTAGGTTAATATTCGTTTTTACCCATGGTCCGACTGTGCCCTGAAATGCCATCCTACGGCAGCTTTGTGGCTATGCGCGTCTTTATTAATCTATATTAACCAATCATGCTGGATAAAATTATTCGTTTCTCGATCAGGAACAAACTGATTGTGGGAATACTGACATTGGGCCTCATCGTCTGGGGTATCTTCTCACTAACACGGCTACCCGTAGATGCGGTACCGGATATTACCAATAATCAGGTGCAGGTGATTACACTGTCGCCTTCACTGGCAGCCCAGGAGGTAGAGCGCCTGATCACCTTCCCGATAGAACAAAGTATGGCCGTGATCCCCGAGCTGAAAGAAGTACGCTCTATATCGCGCTTCGGCCTGTCTGTAGTAACCGTGGTGTTTCATGATGATGTGAACATCTACTGGGCCAGGCAACAGGTAAATGAGAAGCTGGGAGAGGCTAAATCCAATATACCACCGGGTATCGGCTCCCCGGAGATGTCGCCCGTCTCCAGCGGCCTGGGAGAGATCTATCAATATGTAGTGCATCCCAAAAAAGGCTACGAAAACAAATACGATGCCCGCGAGCTGCGCACCGTACAGGATTGGTATGTACGCCGCCAGCTGCTGGGTACGCCGGGTGTGGCGGAAGTAAATAGCTTCGGCGGATTGCTGAAGCAATACGAAGTGGCACTGAATCCCGATAAACTCAGAAGTTATAACTTAAGCATTACAGATGTATTCAGCGCACTGGAAAAGAATAACCAGAATACCGGCGGCGCGTACATCGACAAACAACCCAGTGCTTATTTCATCCGCAGTGAAGGGTTGATAGGGTCATTATCGGATATAGAAAGGATTGTGGTGAAGAACACCCCGAACGGCGTACCTGTGCTGATACGGGACATCGCTGCAGTACGGTTGGGCAGCGCCAACCGTTACGGCGCGCTTACCCGGAATGCAGATGGAGAAGCCGTTGGCGGTATTGTGATGATGCTGAAGGGCAGCAACTCCAACGATGTGGTGAAAGCGGTGAAAACACGCATGGAACAGATCCGTAAAACATTGCCCGAAGGCGTGGAAGTAGAACCATTCCTGGACCGCAGCGGATTTGTAGGCAGGGCCATCGGTACTGTAGAAAAGAACCTGGTAGAAGGTGCGCTCATTGTAATATTTGTGCTGGTACTGTTCCTCGGTAATCTGCGTGCAGGACTGATCGTAGCCTCTGTTATCCCGCTGGCCATGCTCTTCGCCATCGCCATGATGCAATTGTTTGGCGTGTCAGGCAACCTGATGAGCCTGGGGGCCATTGACTTCGGACTGATCGTGGACGGCGCAGTGATCATTGTGGAAGCAACACTGCATCATCTCACCGGTAGAAGCAAAGGCGGAGGAATACTGCGGTTGTCGCAACGGGAAATGGACGACGAGGTATATGGTGCTGCCATTAAGATACGAAGTACCGCGGCTTTCGGCGAGATCATCATTCTCATTGTATACCTGCCTATACTGGCACTGGTGGGCATTGAAGGGAAAATGTTCCGGCCGATGGCGCAGACAGTTTCCTTCGCCATACTTGGCGCATTCATATTATCACTGACTTATGTGCCGATGATGTCCGCTCTGTTCCTCAACAAAAAAATCAGTAATAAGGTAACCGTGGCCGACCGCATCATGAACTTCTTTCATCGTATATACGATCCCGTTATCAAGGCGGCATTACGCGTGAAACTCCTTGTTGTGGGTAGTGCCATAGCACTCTTCGTCGTGTCGTTGCTGATATTCACCAGGATGGGTGGCGAATTCATCCCAACCCTGGAAGAAGGAGACTTCGCAGTGGAAACAAGACTGCTCACCGGCAGCTCCCTGTCAGAGACAATAGATAAAGTAAGCAAGGCTTCCGATATACTGTTGAAGCAATTCCCGGAGGTAAAGGAAGTAATCGGTAAAATAGGCGCAGCCGAAATCCCGACAGACCCCATGCCAATGGAGTCCTGCGACCTGACCATCTTACTGAAGCCAAAGAAAGAATGGACCAGTGCCTCCAGCAGGGAAGAACTGGCCAACAAGATGCAGGAAGCACTGGAAACGATTCCTGGTGTGACTTTCGGCTTCTCGCAACCCATACAGCTGCGTTTCAATGAGCTGATATCCGGCGTACGGCAGGATGTAGGTATCAAAATATTCGGAGAAGACCTCCCTACACTGGCTTCGCTGGCGCAGAAGGTCGGTGCTGTCGTGAATCGTACAAACGGCGCCAAAGACCTGTACCTGGAACAGATTGAAGGGTTGCAGCAGATCGTGGTGTCCATTGATCGTGATAAGGTGGCACAGTACGGACTGGACATCTCCACCATCAACCAGGCCATCAATACCGCTTTTGCAGGGCAAAGCGCCGGGCTGGTATATGAAGGGGAAAAACGGTTTGACCTTGTGGTAAGGCTCGATCAGCAGAGCCGCAAAGACATCAGGGATGTGCAGGACCTGTACATCACTACACCCTCCGGCAACCAGGTGCCATTGCAACAACTGGCTAAAGTGGAACTGGCCACCGGTCCTAACCAGATACAGCGTGAAGACGCCAAACGGCGTATCATAGTAGGTTTCAACGTACGTGGGCGCGACATCGCCAGCGTCGTAAAAGATATAGAAACAGCTATTGATAAAGAGATAAAAATGCCCCCCGGTTATTTCATCAGGTATGGCGGCCAGTTTGAGAATTTGCAGGAAGCAAATAAACGTTTAGGCATCGCTGTACCCATCGCATTACTGCTCATTTTTGCGCTGCTCTACTTCACGTTCAGCTCTGTGAAGCAGTCGCTGCTCATCTTCACCGCCATACCTATGGCTGCTATCGGCGGCGTGTTTGCATTGCTGCTGCGTGGCCTGCCCTTCAGTATTTCGGCGGGTGTGGGCTTTATTGCGCTGTTTGGGGTAGCGGTGCTGAATGGTATTGTGCTCATCGGCGAGTTTAACCGGCTGAAGAAAGATGGTCTAACCAATCTGAACGATATCGTGCTAAAGGGAACGGCTATACGATTACGGCCGGTGCTGATGACTGCAACCGTAGCATCGCTGGGCTTCCTGCCAATGGCGCTGGCCACCAGCGCGGGCGCAGAAGTACAACGTCCGCTGGCAACTGTAGTCATAGGCGGCCTTATCACATCCACTTTGTTAACCCTCCTCGTGTTACCCTGTCTCTATATCTATTTCGAGAAAGGGTTCAAAAAAAATAAATCATGAACACAAAGATTATCATAATCATCGGGCTGCTATTTCCTATAGCAGCTTTTTCGCAGAGCCAGCCGCTTAGCATGGAACAGGCGGTACAAGTGGCGCTGCAACAGAATAAAGGACTAAAATCGGCCGACGCCTCCGTGGCTTATTACCGCGGTCTTACACGTACCAGCGGTGAGCTGCCTAAAACGCAGGTAGGACTGCAATACGGACAAAACAACAGTTACGCGAACGACAATAACTTCTCTGTATCGCAATCCATACCGTTCCCCACTTTGTTCGGCGCTAAAAAGCAGCTGAATGAAGCCCAGGTGGAAAGCGCCGTTTGGCAAAAAGCCACTACGCAGAACGACCTTATTTACCAGGTAAAACAAACTTACATACAGCTGCTGTATCTGCGTGAGTTGAGGACGTTGCTGACCCGCCAGGATTCACTGTTCACCAGTTTTGAGCGTACAGCCGATCTGCGGTACAGGACCGGGGAAAGCAGGATGCTGGAGAAAACCGCTGCCACTGGCAGATTGCAGGAAGTCCGCAACCTGCTCAGGCAGAACCAGGCTGACGAAAAAATCTATATGGCCAGGCTGCAATCACTACTGGGAAGTACAGAATCCGTGGATATAACGGGAACGGATATACCGGAAACCGTCTTCCAGGCGCCGCAGGATTCTGTCGCCATCAGTGATAACCCGCAGCTGCATTACCTCCGCCAGCAAGTGACTATCGCAGACCGGCAGAAGAAAGTATACAGCGCAGCCATTTTGCCCGACATCACAGTGGGCTACTTTAACCAGACGCTCATCGGTATGGCGCTGAATGCATCTGGAAGCCCGCTGGCCACCGGAAGCAACCGTTTTCAGGGATTCCAGGTAGGAGTGGCACTGCCATTGTGGCTGGGACCAATGAAAGCCAGGGTGAAAGCGGAAGAAAAGCAGCAACAGGCAGCCAGCCTGGCGTTCGATAATAGCCAGCTGGTACTGCAAAATCAATACAGACAGGCGGTACAGCAGTTCGTGAAGTTCCGCAGCAGCCTGGATTATTATCACGCTACCGCATTACCCAACGCCGATCTGCTGTTGCAGCAGGCAACAAAATCGTATACCAGTGGCGACATTGGCTATGCCGAATATTTCCTGAACCTGGAGCAGGTATTGAATGTGCGCCAGGGCTATCTGCAGGCAAGAAATGATATTAAACAGGCCGAATTATATATAGCTTATTTGTCTGGCCGTCAACGCTAAAAATTACTACTATGTTATCTGTCAAAAAACATATATCCGTATACGTTATACTGCCGGCAATAATGCTGGGCATGGCATCCTGCGGCAGCAAGAAAGCAACGCCGGCAAAGGAAGAAACCACAAAGCATGAAGAGTCGCCCAATACCGTGGAGTTGACCGCAGCACAGTTCAAAATGGCTGATATTACTTTTGGCGCACCCGAACAACGCCAGATCAGCGGCGCCATGAAAGTGAACGGTTCCCTGGATGTACCGCCGCAGCAGGCCGTAAGCGTTTCAGTACCTATGGGCGGCTTTATCAAGAACACCAACCTGTTACAGGGAATGCCGGTAAAGAAAGGACAAGTGATCGCCGTGCTGGAGAACATGGACTACATCCAGTTACAACAGGACTACCTCGATGCCAGAAGCCAGCTGGAATACGCTGTAGTGGAATATGAGCGCCAGCAGGCATTGGCAAAGGAAAATGTAAATGCACTGAAAACCTTGCAACAGGCGCGTGCCGCCTGGCAATCACTACAGGCTAAAGAAAAAGGGCTGAAAGAAAAATTATCACTCATTAATATCAATATCGCTTCGCTGGAGAAAGGCAATATCCAGCGCACCGTCAATGTATATGCACCTATCAGCGGTTACGTCACACAAGTAAATGTAAACCTCGGACAGTTTGTAAATCCTACAGACATCCTTTTCAGAATTGTAAATACGGAGCATCTCCATGCCGAACTAACCGTGTTTGAAAAAGACATACCGAAGCTGAAAATAGGGCAGAAGGTGGTCTTTACGCTGGCCAATGAAGGTACACAACGCACCGCCACCGTACACCTGATTGGCCGCGAAATCAGCCCGGAACGTACCGTAAGGGTACATTGCCATCTCGATAAGGAAGATACGCAGCTGCTGCCAGGCACATACCTGCAGGCCATGATAGAAACCGGCGCCGCCAACGTAAAAGCATTGCCCGAATCTGCCGTAGTCAGCTATGAAAACAAATCCTATGTCTTTGTAAAAGACAAAACGGTAGACAGCACACATTTCTTTACAATGTTGGAAGTACAACCCGGCAACCGCGAACAGGGATTTACGGAAGTAACTTTCGCTAAAGACGAACCAAAAGAAGTGGTGATTAAAGGCGCATATGATCTGCTGGCGAAGATGAAGAACAGCGGTGAAGAAGAATAAGAAAAAAAAGTACCTGTAAGCGTTTCAGCAGTAGTAGCTAAACGCTTACAGGTAAAAATCATATTATTATTAGTTATTATTCATATATTTGAGAATAATAACTAATATGTGATGAAACTTTACCGATTGATAGTGTTGGTATGTGGTATAGGAATGAGCACTGCATTGCAGGCACAGGTACCAATAGTGACATTGAGCCCATCATTTGAAGAACCCGGAGACGGCTGGGATAAACTGATACAGCTGAAGAATGGGAATACAGTTCATATGCATTTCGCTAAAAAGGGCGGTATACAGGTAGCTGTATATAATCCTGGACGGGAGCTCATTGCAACAGATTCTGTAGCCGGCAGGCAATGGAATGCAGCCGATATGGAGACCACAGAGATCGACGGCATCTTTGAAATAAAAGGACAACCAGTGATCTTCCTGCAACAACAGGTAAAAGACACACCGGTATTTTACAGATTGATACTGGACCCAAAAACAGGCGGATTGCTGCGTGAAGACAAACTGGGAGAACTGACCACCGTCCGGCACCGCAGCGTTTACGCCCGGGAAAACCTGGCATCGCACGACTGCTACGTAGAAAAGGATCAACGCAGCGATCACTACGCAGTAGCATTGTTCTCTGGCGCAGAGATACAACCACAGGACAGTATCCGCCAGCGTATAAAGATCATGCACTTCTCACCGGAGCATGAGCTGATCAATACAGGATGGTATTATCTCCAGGATACTTCGTATTGCTATTTCAGTTACATCAGCATGACGGTGGACGGACCTGACAAAGTGTATATGGGTACCGTAGGCTTCAACGCCAAACGTACCGGCACCGCTCCACAGTCGAAAGTAATATTTTCTATGCTGTCCAGAGACTCCGCAAGCTTCGCTCACCACCTGCCTGACTACACGGCAGATTTCGGCGACGTAAGCGGGCAAATCCGGATAATGCCCTCAGGGAAAGAAGTGGGCATGTGGCTCAACGTACCTGCTGCAAAAGTGGCTGGCGGTAGCGGTATTTACTATAATCTGTTTCTTACCTCCAGCGGAAAGCTGCGAAAGCATACACAGTTGTCTTTCCCTGAATTGTCGCGCAATACACAAATGTTCCTTGAGTACAAGGAAGATTATAAAGGTGCACCACAACGTATAATACTAAATGAAGACGGTACTGCCACACTGTTACTGGAAAGCCTGACCCGTTTTAAACAAGGGAATACACAAGTGAACAGGCTGCATACCAATCTTGGCGACTTAGGCATCACCACGCTGGACACCGCGGGCCGGGAAAGCACCACCATCGCACTTTCCAAGTACCAGGTGATTACCGGTATCAGTGAGCCTTTTTTGCTTGAGCGCCGCAACAAAAGCGAGTGGGTGTTCAGAAACAAAATAGCAGCCATCAATACCAATACTTATCTTTCATACGACTACATCACCATACCGCAGGCATCGTTTGTACTCTTCAATGATTACCTGCAGTACCTCGATACAGGTGGACAGGATAAAACGCGCAAACCGTTGAAGTACGCTTCAGACGCTAACTTCGTTTGTTACCGTTTCTACAGCAACAAAATGGAAAGACTATTCCTCTTCGGTAATCCGGAAGTTTCCAAAGGCTATTACTGCATGATGGGGGCATCAGATTACAATGCGCAGAAACGTGTATACGCCACTGTTATGATCACAAGAAAGGGGACTGATAAGCAGGAAAAGAAAGCCTGTATTGCATGGATACAGTTCTAGGCTCCCGCTGGCGTATAACCCGCCGGCAGCGTACCTAAGCGGAACTGGTTAACTGCATTATGTGCAAGGCGCGTAGGTTCAGGCAGGCGGTATTTCACCACGCAGCTACGTATGATCCGGAGACTGTCGTCCACATCAATCAGATGTCCCGGCGATACAAAGATCGGCTTCACCTTTGGCTTGCTACGGAGTACATAACCCAACAAGCCGCCCTGTTTGTCTTTCAACGGTGCATAGTCGCCGGCGTTGGGTCCCGGTTCTTCAAAGGCGCCGTATAACTTTTTCTTGGCGCTGCCAATAGTCCGCTGCCCGGCCAGTACGCCAAAATGTGAGGCAATACCCATGCGCCGCGGATGCGCAATACCATGACCATCTACCACCAATACATCCGGTTTCTGCGGCAATTGCTGCCAGGCATCCAGTAAGGCGGGCGCCTCCCGGAAGGCCAGGAAGCCGGGGACATAAGGAAAAGTTACCTCTTTTTCTACCAGGCTGTAGCCAACAGGCGTCAGCTCCGGATAACGCATCAGCACAATGCCTGCATACACCGTAGTACTGAATTTATTGAATGAGATGTCTGCACCTGCGATGTAATTTACCGGACCATGGAAAGGGGTAGTGATGACTTCTTCGCGAAGCACTTTCTGTATTTGCGTAGCTTCCGTTACGCTGAGTTCATTGTAGTTTATCATCAGAATAGTGTTAATTGCTCGCCGTCTTTAGGTTTGGTTGCCTTGCCAAAAACGATTCTGCCACCGTATTGCCAGGAGTTACGGCGTTCCTGTGCAACTACTTTATCAAAATTGGTGTTGGGTACAAAATCTTTTTCTATATCCTGTGCGAGCTGTGTCAGTCTCCGGATAGCTTCTCTTTTTTCAGACATGCCTACCTTCGCCTTTTCCAGCGCATCTCTCAGCGTATGAATTGTTTCATCATAAGTATTTACCGGAACAGGGAAGGGGTGACCATCTTTGCCGCCATGTGCAAAAGAAAAACGGGCAGGGTCTTCAAAGCGGGACGGCGTACCGTGTATCACTTCACTGACAAGGGTGAGCGATTGTAACGTTCTCGGGCCTACACCCTCCAGCATCAGGAACGATTCAAAGCTGGCGGGGCGGGTATCATGCGCCAGGGCCAGTACGCTACCCAGTCTTTTGAGGTTCACATTTTCAGCGCGCACATCATGATGAGTGGGCATTATAATATTACGGATCTCCGGCAGCAGGTGCGCAGGCTTCTCATTCAGCAGCTGCAGGATGCCGCCCTGTGTGGGCAATGCATCCTTGTCAGTAAGATTGAGTATCAGGCCCTGGCTGCGGCCGTAAATGAAAGTATGCGGAGATTCCGTGTAAGAGTCGAATGCAGAGGAATGCCAGTGGTAGCGACGGGCCATACTGCTCGCATCATTCATCCCCTGTTGTACCACCGCCCATTCTCCTTCATCAGAAACAATAAAGGAATGCAGGTATAGCTGGAAGCCGTCCTGGATCGCGGTATTGTCTACCTTGGCCGTGAGCTTGCTGCTACGTACCAGCTGCTCGCCGGGCAACCCGGTTTTAGCTGCGATGGCCATCAGCTCTGCGGGCGTTTCCCGGCTGTAGCGGCCTTTACCTCCGCAAATATAAATGCCCAGCTCCCTGGAACGCGGATTCACCGCCTTCTTCAAAGCACCCATGACACTCGTGGTAATGCCCGACGAATGCCAGTCCATGCCCAGCACACAACCCAGCGACTGAAACCAGCATGGATCACTCAGCCTCCTGATCACCTCCCCCTTGCCATAGTCTGTAGCAACGGCTTCTACGATGGCGCCGCCCAGTAAGCTCATGCGCTTCGCAAGCCAGGGCGGTACATGACCGTAGTGCAAGGGCATATCTGCATAAGAAGCCATGATTAAAAAGGATTGGTTTGAACCTGGTATTGAAAAACATCTTTATTCTGTAGCAAAAAATCATCTAATTGTTCCATTTTGCTACGGTGACCACGCACAACATAGTTCACTTCTATCAGATGCTCTTTCCGGAGAATAAGCATGCGCTTGAATTTTAACTCAAAACGCTCTAAAGTCTGTTCTACATCGAATTGTGGCGCTTTGTCTTCATAGAAGTATATCGTGTACAGCCGTTTATCACTAACTAAGGCGATCCATTTTTCTACAATCTCCATGGCCAGCAATACGAGAAGAGCGCCCACCAGCGCGGTAAATGCCAGTACATACTGGCTCATGCCTACTGCCATGCCGAGTGCGGCAGCTATCCAGATAGCCGCTGCCGTAGTCACCCCATCGATGGTGTAATCACCTTTGAAGATAACGCCGGCGCCTATGAAACCCACACCCGTAAGGATGTTGGAGGCAATGCGGTCCGGGCTGCTGGGATAACCCATTTCGGCCGACAGGATCGTGAACACCGCACTGCTTACACAAATAAGCGTCATGGTACGCATGCCTGCCGCCTTTCGCTTATACTCCCGTTCAAGCCCAATGGCAGCGCCTATCAGCAGGGAAAGCAGGATTTTCAGCACCTGGTCTTCAGAAATGATCTCGTATATGTGTTTCATCAGAAAAAGATCTCCTGTTACAAATGTAAGGGTTGGCACAATTCTTTCCTTCATTGGGTGTATATCCAACCGGAACTGCCAGCTATCAGCTGATAGTTCTTAATGATAAAAATTCTTTTTTATGAAACCATTCCTATATAAAATCCTGATGTCAGTTTGCCTGGCTGGGATGTTAAGCGTGTTCCTTTTCGCATGCAACAGCTCTAAAGAGGCTACCGACGCCGACTCCGCTGCCATTGCCATGCCAAAGGTAGATACCGTAAGCGCCATGCCCGTGGATACCACCATCACCCGGCCCGATACATCGCGGCATTAGCACATCAAACACCGCCGGGAGCCATTAATCCGGGAGAAGATTCTTCCCGCTACGGTTCCAACCCTGGCGACTCGTCCAAACACAGACACTAAAACCGTGATCTGTTTGACTTTTATGATTATTATGATAAGCGATAGATATTCAATCAATAATCTACTACTCATTCATAATCTACGCTCATGGCTTCGCTCATCATAATAATCATAAAAATCAAATAAATCACAGTTCAGACAATATATTTGCATCCTTATCGTCTCCACAGTTAGAAAGATTATATCCTGATGCAAAACGACACCAATAACACCAACGACATTAGCAAAAGCACCGCAACACCCACACCCAGGCCTCCCCTGAAAATATCCGCTCTCAGGAAGACATTCCGCCTGTTCAAGTATGTAAAGCCCTACTGGTTTGAATTTACACTCGGTTTCACATTCCTGCTGGTTTCCAGCCTGGCCGGACTGGCCTTCCCAAAACTGCTGGGAGAGCTGGTAGACCCTAAAAGCAAAACCGATCTGCTGCACGGCCTGAACCGGGCAGGCGTAATGCTGCTCGCTGTACTGGTAGGACAATCCATTTTCTCGTTCTTCAGGATCGTATTGTTTGTAAATGTTACGGAAAAGACATTGGCCTCATTACGACAGACCATATACAGCCACCTGATCAAGCTGCCCATGAAGTTTTTCCTGGAAAGGAGAGTAGGTGAGCTGAGCAGCCGTATCTCTTCAGACATCTCCCTGTTACAGGAAACCTTTACCACCACACTGGCGGAATTTATCCGGCAGATGATCATCATCGTGGGTGGTATTACTATCCTGCTAATCACCTCCTGGAAGCTCACCGCATTTATGCTGGCCATCTTGCCGGTGATGATGGTCGGGGCCGTGATATTCGGAAAGTTTATCCGCCGCTTTTCCAAACAGGTGCAGGAGCAGGTGGCTGCTGCCAACACCGTAGTGGAAGAAACCCTCCAGGGTATCCTCAACGTAAAAGCATTTGCAAATGAATTCTTTGAAATAGGCCGCTACCGCCAACGCACCAACGAAGCAGCCAGGATTGGCATGAAAGGTGGTAAATTCCGAGGCGCCTTTTCTTCGTTCATCATACTGGGGATCTTCGGCGCTCTCGTAGCTGTGATCTGGCGTGGCGTCTCCATGGGCATGAACACGCCGTCGCTGATCTCATTTGTATTGTACTCTGTCTTTATCGGCGGCTCTATCGCAGGGTTGGCGGAAATATATACCAATCTGCAGAAGAGCATAGGCGCAACGGAACACTTGCTCGAAATCCTGGATGAACCGGAGGAGCAGATTGCAGATACACAGGAGATCGCACCTGAAAATCAGTTGAACGGCCAGATCCGCTTCAGTCACGTTTCATTTCATTATCCTTCTCGTCCTGACCTTACTATTATGAATGACGTATCGTTTGACGTAAGCCCGGATCAGAAAGTAGCATTGGTGGGTCCCAGCGGCGCAGGGAAAAGCACCGTGGTATCTTTGCTGCTGCGTCTCTACGACCCGGTAAATGGACATATCTCATTCGACGGCAAGCCGGCAGCAGCTATTCCATTGACAGCCCTGCGTTCGCAGATGGCCGTAGTACCGCAGGATGTATTCCTCTTTGGAGG
>NZ_DATLKJ010000199.1:0-16731 GCF_035538455.1 Chitinophaga sp. | reverse complement strand
TACTGTAAACATAAAAAGCAATAAGCCCATCTGACTGAAAAATTCAAGCACAGAGATGGAGCCTGCTGGGAAAAACGCTTGCTGGAACCCCGGCAATAGTACGCCTACTATAGATGGCCCCATGAAAATGCCTGCAATCATTTCTCCTATTACCACAGGTTGGTTCATTCTCTTCGCTAGCATTCCGAAAAAGTGAGAAACAAGTAATATGACTGCCAGCTGTATCAGCAGAAGAGAGAACGGATGCTGAGGCAGGATCATTATAGGATTGATAGAAATAAAGGTAGCAGTAATAAGTGAAGATTGTGGCATAGGAAGTGTAATATTGAATAAACTATTTGTTGCGTGGTTCTGGCTGCCACTGAAATGAATGCCCGCAGCCTTCGAATGGTGAGTAGGCATGTTCTGTGAGATAGTGCTTACAAGCGTTTTTTTTGTGTAAATAAAATTGGTTTTTCTGACTGCATTCGAAATATCATTTGATGTTTATACTTTTATATAGTAAGTAATCCGAATGAAAAGTTATCTTATTTAGCGTTGGTTTTGTCTGATTTAGCTACTCTATTTGCCTTTTTATATTAGTAAATCCTAACCCTCAATTATTTATGCCAACACAAAACGCTGCTCAGCTTGCAGAAAGTAACTATGACGTGATCATATGTGGCGGCGGCCTGGCGGGGCAAACACTCGCCAGGCAGCTTAAGCTGAATAATCCTGTACTATCCATTCTTATGATTATTAAATCTGAAATGCCGCTGGCCTGGAACGATTTTAAAGTGGGAGAATCTACGGTAGAGATTTCCGCTTTTTACTTCAGTGAAGTATTAATGTTACAGGACTACTTTAAGAACAATCATTACAAGAAATTTGGCTTCAGGTATTTCACCGGGGATAGTAGTCAGATCCCTTCAGCGAGGCCGGAGATAGGACTTTCAGCGTATGCGCCGTATGATTCCTTCCAGATAGACAGAGGCGTATTTGAAAGTGATCTGTATTTTATGAATCTGCTGGCAAACGTCACTGTCATTAGTGGGGCAACTATTAAATCAATTTCCCTGTCTGATACCGGATCCCTTCATACGGTTACTTATCAGAAAGAAGGAGATAAGTCGACATGCGAAGTCCGGAGTCGTTGGGTGGTGGACGCAAGCGGAAGAAGAAGCCTGATACAACGTACACTTAGGCTGCAGGAGGAACCTGAAACCTCTTGTTGTGCTACCTGGTGGCGGGTAAAAGGCCGGTTGGATGTTGATGATCTGGTACCGCGGGAAAGAGAAAATGAAGATTATTTTATGCGCGTTGCTAACAGATCGAGGTTTTATTCCACTACACACCTGATGAACAAAGGCTACTGGGTTTGGCTGATACCACTTGCATCCGGACACACAAGTGTAGGTATTGTAACGGCAAATGCCATACATCCGTTCGAATCCTATAATACCTGCGATAAGTCCATGAAATGGCTCAGTATAAATGAACCAGCCTTATATCAACATATGCAGCAATTTGAGATAGTAGATTTTCTGAAGATGAAAAACTACAGCTATGGTTCCAGGCAGGTATTCTCCGCTGACCGTTGGGCTTGTACAGGTGAAGCAGGGCTCTTTACAGATCCTTATTATTCTCCGGGGTCCAACTTCATTGCATTCGAAAACAGCATGATCACCAGGATGATCATGGACGATATGAATAATGAGGATGACTGGGGCATTCTCGTGCAAGAGTATAACGATTTTATCATCAATATGAACAAATGGCTGACCAAATCAATTCAGTCATCGTATACCTATTTCCATCTGGATATTGTAATAGCACTGAGCTTTATCTGGGATGTTGCGGCAGGATGGTCCTTCATCTGCCCGCGGATGTTTAACAGTATATATTTGAATCGGGAAACTAACACCGACCTGAAAGAAACAACACTTCGTTTCTTTAGCATAGCCTACAATGTAGAAGGCTTTTTCAATGAATGGAAGGAGCTTACTCCCGATAACCAGACGTTCCGTTTCATCGATTACCTTTCCATCCCTTTCCTCAAAAGAATATATGACCGGAATGTAAAGAAAGGAAAGTCCGGAAAACAGTTGAAGACGGATTTTGAACAGAACCTGAGAGATATAGAAGTCTTTGTTCAATCCCTTTTCTGGATAGCGCTGGAAGATGTATATCCTCAGATGCAGGAGCTTATTTCCCGTAGGCCCTGGCTGAATTCCTGGGCTATCACACTGGATGTTTCCTCCTGGGAAGTAAAACGGCTATTCTCTCCCGATACGCCTCCGGTGGATATAAATGATACCTACGCACAGTTAAAATCGTTGTTCAGAAAACGTCATCAGTCAGCGGCGAAGCCTGTTGATGATTTTGACTATTCATTCAAATAGATGAGATCATGGAAACGGTAAACCCTTTGCGATTCACGCACCACAGCTATTCCCCGTATTTTAATTATTGGCGCGCAAAGGAAGCGTCAGCACAAAGCTTTTCTTTTGAGCTGTCACCTGGAAGGATGCCCCGGGAAGAAGCCGGCAGGGATTCTTTTCAGTTGCCACAGGAAACCGCCGCTGGTGTGCTGCAGCTCATTCCCGGCAAAGTCAGTGCATTGCTGACAGAGTTTGTGGCAGCAGTTTCATTCCTGTTACACAGATATTGCGACCAGCAGGAGATTATATTACATACTCCCTTACAAGGTGGTGTTGAGTCAGTGATATATGAAAATGTGGTGCCTCTGAGAATAAAAGTTGATGAGCGCGGTTCATTGGCTGATTATCTGGAAGATTGCCGTATCGCTGTCAAAACTGCTTACCGGTACCAGAATTTCCCTTTATCACTGGTACGCAAAAAGAAATCAACATACCTGGAGAGTAATATATTTCTGAGCCTGGACGGCTTTCATAAGCCGTCAAAGTATCACTGGTTATCCGGCGCTTATGATCTCGTGCTTGAGGTAGTCTGCAATAAAACAGACCTGATGATCCATGCAGAATGGAATGAATCCTGCTTTCCTGGATGGTTTATAAGGAATTTTATCGCCCATCTTACCCGTTTTTTCTCCTGTTTCAATCAACCTGCTATGGCTGTTGCTGACATCCGCTTATTAAGCGATGAAGAAGAAGAGAGGATTCAGCTTTTTGGTACCACCATCAGTAATAACGCTCCGGTACTGGCTATTCATAGATTGTTTGAGGAGAAAGTTGTCGGATTCAGCAACCGTACAGCTGTCCTATATAAGGACATTACATTCACTTATGATGAGCTGAACAGGAAAGCTAACAAACTCGCGCATTTTCTGCAGATAGTCCGGGGGCTCATGCCCGGGGACTATGTTGGCATATGCCTGCAACGTTCGCCCTGGCAGTTGATCTCTATGCTGGCTATCATGAAGGCGGGAGCGGTGTATGTGCCCGTTTATATGCAGGCGCCTGAGAACAGGAGAGCGTTTATATTCGATGACTCCGGCATAAAATTGCTGATTGCTGAAGAGGCAACACGGGAGCAACCGTTTTCTGCTACACAGATCGTATGCCTGGAAACAGACTTTATACCGCTGGAAGAAAATTTACCGGATCATAATCCGGATACTGAAGTACCCCCCGAAGATCTTGCCTACGTGATTTATACTTCAGGAACAACCGGGCGCCCTAAAGGTGTGATGGTAAAGCATTATGGCGTTGTGAATATGGCTATAGACCAGGTCATGAAGTTTGGTATCCGTTGTACAGATCATGTGATAGCATTTGCAGCGGTATCTTTCGACGCTTCTGTTTCGGAGTATTTAATGACTTTATATGCAGGCGCAGCGCTGGTAGTGATAGAAGAAGAAGTTATGAAGCATACCCGTCTGCTGTTGGACGTTATGCAACAACAACAGGTAACGGTAGCGACATTGCCGCCGGCTTATCTGCGCATTCTTGATCCTGAACAGCTGCGTTTTCTCAGGGTACTCATCACCGCCGGAGAACCAGCTGATCCTGAATCAGCTTCCCATTGCAGCCGCTTCCTGGAATACTATAACGCATACGGGCCTACCGAAAATTCTGTTTGCACCACTATCTACCAGGCATCACCTGAAGATGCAGGATTGAAAAGATTGCCCATAGGGCGCCCTGTTTCCGGCATCCAGGTATATGTGCTGGATAACTCTTTGCGCCTGGTACCTGTTGGGATAACCGGAAGATTATTTATTAGCGGCGTTGGACTGTCTCCTGGTTACCTTCACCAGCCGGAGCTTTCAGCAGAGAAATTTGTTCAACACTGGCTTTATCCCGGCGAGAAGATGTACGACAGTGGAGATCTGGCAAAGTGGTCGCCTGAAGGCAATCTGGAGTTTATGGGAAGAAACGATGACCTCATTAAGATTGACGGAATCAGAGTGGAACCGGAGGAGGTCAGGGTAGTGCTGGAACAGCATCCGTTTGTTGCCAGGTGTGCTGTAATGGCGGCTGATCTCCAGGGTGAAAAGGTACTGACCGCATTTGTAGAACCGGCAAGCGGGATAGGGATGGATATTGAGCATACTATGAGGGAATACCTCTATACACAGCTGCCTGCTTACATGATTCCTGCAAGGATGCTGATTATTGATAACATACCGGTGAACAGCAGCGGGAAAATCGATAAGTTAGAATTAATACCGCTTTTGCAGGAAAATAATGCCTATATGCCACCACTCAATGAAAAAGAACGGCATATACAGGGAATCTGGCAGAAAGTACTGAACATAACATTCATCAGTATGGACGGTCATTTCTTCAGACTGGGAGCTACCTCCATTAATGTGATCTCTCTTAATTCCCTGATGAAGCAGGAATATCCGGACTTTGATATCCGGACGGTTTTTAATCACCCGGTGCTGAGGGATTTTGTGAATGAGGTTTCAGGCACTAAAAACGCATTGCTATGATCACATTGTTTTGTTTTCCCTATGCAGGAGCTGATGAAAAGGCTTATGCTTTACTGGAAAACCTGGCTACTGCCCACCTGAAAATAGTGACCCTTGTATTACCGGGAAGAGGCGAACGCTATCACGACTCCATGCCTGATAATATCCATCAGCTGGCCGATGATTGCTTCCGGCAGCTGAAGGGAAAATTGCAGCATCCTTTTGCATTCTTCGGACACAGTATGGGAGCGCTGCTCAGCTATCTGCTGGTAAGAAAACTGAAAGAGGAGGAACTGTTAATGCCCCTGCACCTTTTTGTATCCGGATGTGCAGCGCCTGCTGTAGTCATGACGGCTGAACGCAGGGAGATGCCTGAAGGAAAGGAATGGAAAAGGAGATTGCAGGAAACGGCAGGCATACCGGCAGTTATGCTTGACAATGAAATATTCTGGCTTGTTTATGAGCCGGTCATTCGGAAAGATCTGACGCTATTTAAACAGTATAATTACCAGGAACAGCCTCCGCTTGATATGCCCATCACCGTATTCACAGGTAAGGAAGATAACGTCACAGCAGACGAAGCCGCCGCCTGGCAGAAAGAAACAACCGGCCAGGTATCTGTAGTGTCTTTCAGTGGCAAACATCACTTCTGGAACGAGCATGCGGCAGAAATAATGATGATCGTAAAAAACAATTTACAATATAAAGGAAACAATGTATCACCTCAATCATTTTCGTTATGAAAAAAGCTACTTGGGCAGAACCCTATAAAATCAAGATGGTAGAGCCGCTGAGGAATATTACCAGGAATGAACGTGAAAAGCTGGTTAAACTGGCAGGGTATAATACTTTTCAGTTGAAAGCGGAAGATGTTTATATAGATCTGCTGACCGACAGCGGTACCGGCGCCATGAGCGACCGCCAATGGGCTGGTCTGATGATGGGAGACGAGTCTTATTCAGGAAGCCGGAATTTTTATCGCCTGGAAGCGGCCGTACACGAATATTATGGGTATAAGTATGTAGTGCCCACCCACCAGGGCCGGGGCGCTGAGCATCTGATCTCCCGCTTATTGATCAGACCGGGTATGTATGTTCCGGGAAATATGTATTTCACCTCAACAAGGCTTCATCAGGAACTTGCAGGCGGCATATTTGTTGACGTAATAGTGGATGAGGCGCATGATCCGGATTCCGGTTTCCCGTTCAAAGGAAATGTTGATTTACAGAAACTGGAGAACCTGATCAGTAAGGTCGGTGCTGCTAATATTGCTTATCTGAGTTTAGCTACCACCGTTAATATGGCAGGGGGACAGCCAATATCGCTGGAGAATCTGAAACAGGTCAGAAAGCTCACGCAGCAACATAATATCCTGATCATACATGATATGGCCCGTGTAGCTGAAAATGCATATATGATACAACAACTGGAACCAGGTTACGCAGATAAAAGCATAGCTGCTATTACAAAGGAAATCTGCTCTCTTACAGACGGGGCCGTGATGAGCGGGAAGAAAGACGCGCTAGTGAACATAGGAGGCCTGCTCGCTATTAATGATCAGGGGGTATATGAAGAGGCCAAAAATCTGGTCATTGTGTATGAAGGCATGCATACATACGGAGGTATGGCAGGGCGCGATATGGAGGCTATGGCTATTGGTATAGCAGAATCTGTTGATGAAGACCATATTTCGTTCCGCGTGCATCAGGTGCATTATCTGGGCAATCTGCTCAGGGATGCCGGTATTCCCGTAGTGAAACCAATAGGTACGCATGGTGTGTTTATTAACGCGGCAGCGTTCCTTCCTCATATCCCACAGATTAAATTTCCGGCCCAGGCGCTGACTGTGGCGCTTTATGAAGCGGGAGGGATTCGCTCAGTAGAACGGGGTATTGTATCCGCAGGGCGGAATAAAGAAACGGGAGATCATCACTATCCGTCGCTGGAGCTTGTACGCCTTGCGATCCCAAGAAGAGTATATACCATGTCACACCTGGACGTTGTTGCAGACGCCGTAGTAGATGTTTTTGAAAACAGGTATAGGGTTCCGGGCCTCGAAATGGTCTTCGAACCGAAATATATGCGCTTCTTCCAGGCAAGGTTTGAACAGGTAGTTTGTGAACCTCAGAGTATATTGGAATAGATACAGCGAAACGGAAGCTATATATCTGAATAAACCATTTTATTAAACCTTCAAATTAACCACTATGAGTACAACATCTCCATCCGGGATACGTGCTGCACATGAGCAGGCGGCACGTATACTTCAGCATATCACTAACCACTGGGTTTCCTGTTGTGTGTACGCTGCTGCTAAACTCAATATTGCGGATATACTTGCAGCCGGCCAGCAAAGCATTGCCAGTCTTGCCTCGACAACAGATACACATCAACCTTCTCTTCACAGATTGTTGAGATTACTGGCTGCCTACGATCTTTTTAAAGAAGTATCACCAGGGGTTTTTGCCAACACGGCTGTATCCACAGCTCTTATCAGCAATATAGACGGTGGAATGAAAGAGTTTCTACTGGTGGAACTGGGGGAGTTTTATGCCCCCTGGGGTAACATAGTAGAAAGTGTGAGAACCGGCAAAACGGCATTTGATCAATATTATGGAACCGATTTGTGGGGCTTCTACAAAAATCATGAAGTGGAGGGACTCAATTTTATGCAGGCAATGAAAAACCTCGCGCAGTTCGCGGAAGCGGCCATCCTCGAAAAGTATGATTTCTCCTCCTTCAAAACGATTACGGACATCGGCGGCGGCAATGGTACACTGCTGACTGCCATCCTGAAAAGCACACCAGGTGCTACAGGTATCGTATTCGATGAGCCTTATGTAGCGGAACATGCCGCTTCCCTGATTGCTGCAGACCAGGAAGTAAAAGACCGGTGTTCCACAGTGGGGGGAAACTTCTTTGAGGAAGTACCGGCAGGTGCTGATGCTTATGTGATGAAATATATCATCCACGATTGGAACGATGAAGACGCTGTGACTATATTGAGCAATTGCAGCCGTGCCATGAAAAAAGAAAGCAAAATACTGGTGATAGATGGAGTAGTACCGGAAGGCAACACTCCGCATGGTTCCAAGCTGATGGACATGAATATGCTTGCAGCTACAGGTGGACGGGAGAGAACCGCCGCTGAGTTCAACAGCATTTTCCTTCAGTCCGGTCTCAGACTTATAAGGGTGATCGATCTTGCTATTTCTGAAGTAAGTATTGTAGAAGGAACGAAGGTCTGAATAGCAGAAATGTAAAGTAATGCTCCTTATGTATACAACATTACTTTACATCACTTTCTTCTTCATCCGTTTCCCGGTGTTGGGATCTGTATCGAAATAATAAATAGTATTCCCTTCCCTGAACACTTTCTTCTGCAACTCAGCAGCGCTGAGTGTATCACATCCGGTAGGGATCAGGAAGGTGGGCACCAGCTGTTTCCATTGGCCTTTGAAGCAGGAGTAGGTGGTCATGGAGTGCATACTGCCAATGTAGACCTGTTCATAGATCTGGCTGCGGAGAAGATCTATGATAAATTGGCTGCGAGCTTGCTGCAAGAGTGGAAGGAGGGACATATAAATGCGAACGAGGTAACTCAATAGTGCATAAGCATACAAGGCCTTTTGGATTCCTTATTGTTAAAGATGTAAGTATGCGGGAATACTTTAAAACCTGCTGGACTTCCTGAACCCCAGTGGTGAATAATCGGTCTTCGCCCTGAACAGCTTGGAAAACGACTGCGGATATTCAAACCCCAGTTCAAAAGCTATCTCATTTACAGACAGGTCTGTCATAATCAGTCTTTCCTTCGCCTTCTCTATGATCTTCTCTTGTATGTGTTGTTGGGTGCTATTGCCGGTAAGTGTTTTAAGCAGGGTACTCAGATAATTGGGGGAAATATTCAGCTGATTGGATATATCCTTTACCGTAGGTATGCCGTTCTTCTCCAGCGCCTCCTCAGAAAAAGCCTTTTCCAGCAACACTTCCAGCTGGCCCACGATGCCGTGATGTGTGATGTTACGCGTAATAAACTGCCGCTGATAGAAGCGCTCTGAATATCCCAGCAGGGATTCAATGAGGGAGATGATAATCCCCTGGCTGAATTTATCAATGTTGGTGCTGTACTCCTGTTCAATATTTCTAAATAAGCCGCAGATGGTCTGTTCCTCATTATCAGACAGGAACAGGGCTTCATTGACGGAATAGTCAAAGAACTCATATTGCTTTATCTTCAATGCAAGCGGGTAGTTCCAGAGAAAGTCCGGATGGAGCAACAGCAACCATCCGGACCGGTTCATTTCTTCCACCTGATCGGTATTAAAACTAAATACCCGCCCCGGCGCCATAAACTTCATCACGCCTTTATCAAAATCATACTCCTGCTGCCCGTACTTCATTCTCACACAAGGTTGAGGAACCTTGCTCATCCCTATAAAATAGAAATCAGTGGTCAGCATGGTGTCAAAAGTATTCGGCTCCTTTAAGTCAGCAAGATTGAATATGCTGATAAGCGGGTGCTTTGTCTCCGGCAAGCCTCTCAGCCGTACTAATTCGCTGATGCTTTTTATTTTCACGGGCAGGTTTCCAGCCATAATATTTAATTTTGATGGTACCAGACAGCATACTCTCTGGCAAAATCCCGCAGTTTTCGTTTTCCCAATACAGGCCTGTTAAGGTCGTAATCTTTCTGCGCTTTCCCATTGTGCATATTTTCCTGCATTTCTACCAACAGCCCGGCAACCTCAGACGATACACCGGTAGCTTCCAGTCCTTGTTTCACCTCTTCTCCGGAACAGGTTATCCATTGAAGTCCTGGTATGCCAACAGCTTCTCCAATAATTTGCGCTGCCTCGTTACAGGTAAGCTCCTCGCTGGCTACGTATACTATTTTCGTACCGGTAGCCGCCGGGGCATTGATCTCTTCCGCTATAGCAGCAGCAATATCCTCAGGCGCCACAAAGGCTATCATGTCTTCTCCGCCGTAGTTGGATACAATCATGCCCTGCTGACGGATCATATCCTTAAGGTGATAGAAATTGCTGTAGAAAGGTCCTGGCCGTACAAAGGTAATAGCCACATCATTAAGCGCCTCATACTTTTTCTCTGGCTGAACAGAATTCAGCAGGTGCGCTATCCACCCGGAGAGTACGATGACACGCTTTATCCCGGTTATTTTGATAGCCTGGATATAATTATCCATATTCCTGTCCCATATGTTCACGTCCCGTGCAGTGAAATCCAGCGGGTTCATGCAATAAACAACATCAGCCCCTGTAAAGGCTTTAATGAGGAAAGGGAGGTCCTGGATGTTGCCAATAGCGGGTTGTGCTCCCATTGCCTGTATCTGGTCCTGCTTATTGGTATCTGTGCTGATGAGCGTGACCTCGTGGCCTTCCTTCACAAGCATTGCTGTGAGTGGCTTACTGATGTTTCCGAGAGAGCCGGTAAGTACAATTTTCATTTTCAATGATTTAATGAACGCAAAGTTCCTGTGGAACGGCAGGGTAAATGTGTTCAGATCTCAGAAGATTGTATGAAAATGTATTAAAAGAACAGGCGGCTGCCTTTTGTGGAGACAGCCGCCTGTTCTTTATTTTTAACGTCTATGACTAAACGACACAATTATCGCCGGAAATCGAGATCCTGGAAGTCGTAGCTGAAGTCGGTCAATGGGGAAATAGGCTTCATCTTAAAAGCCTCAGCCTTGCCGTTCTCATCAAGGCTAAACATGATAAAAGCATCGGCGTTCATGTTACGCTCATCCCATTTTACTACAAAGGTGTTGGCCTTATAGGGCATGATGTCGCCAGCTAAGCGGGGCGCTCTTTTGGCGTTAAACCGCAACTTCCCGTTTTGCAGGGAGATAGTAGCTTCACCCAGCCATACATCTTTATAGGTGCCTGCGTAGACCGCCGTGTCGTACTTTACCGCGGCAGATCGCTGCTGTTGTTCGATCTCTTTCCATATCTTACCGGTCACGGCTGCTTCTTCTGCCCGGCTGGCTTGTAACTGGCTGTTTGTTTCCTTGATCCAGTCATGGCCTTCTACGCCGTAGTAGCCATCTTTGATACTGTTGGTGATCGATTTGAAAGCGGCGGAAGACTCCTGGTTGGTGAAGACCAGCACGCCCAGGTTGAGATCAGGAATGATTGTCACCTGGGTAACGATGCCCGCAAGCCCGCCTGTATGAGTCACCACCTTGTTGCCTTTTTCGTCGCTCAGAAACCATCCCAGGCCATAGCTGACAAAGTGATTATTATAGGCGCCGCCACCGCGCGCACGGATGATCGTCTGGGGCATCCACATTTCCATATGTTGTGGCTGGCTGAAGAGTTGTTTACTGAGTCCGTCGCCATATTTGCCTTTGTTGAGCTGAAGCATCACCCATTTGCTCATGTCCTCAATATTACTGTAAATACCACCGGCTGCATCGCACAGTTCATTGAAATCACGGCGGATCACCTGCACTTTGCCATTTACCGGGGCATGGGGGGCAATGACATTTGAAGCATCTTTCAACCGGCTAAAGGACGCGGCACTCCGGGTCATGCCCAGCGGAATGAGAATACGCTTTTCAATGAAGTCTTCCCAGCTCATGCCAGATACCCTGGCAACAACTTCCCCCGCTACGATGTACAGGCTGTTATCATAGTCAAACTGTGTTCTGAATGGGGATACCGGTTTAAAATAGCGCAGGTTATGGATAAGGTCTTTCTTCGTGAAATCGCTGGAGTCAGGAAAGAACATCAGATCGCCGATTCCTAACCCAAGCCCGCTCCGGTGAGTGAGCAGATCCTTGATGGTAAAAGCGCTGGTGACATAAGCGTCAGACATGCGGAATTCAGGGATATGATCCGTTACCTTGTCGTCCCAGCCCAGCTTGCCTTCATCTACCAGGATGGCCAGGGCTGTCGCTGTAAAGGCTTTACTGTTCGATGCAATACCGAACAGGGTACGTTCATCCACTTTCTGCGGCGATTGCAGGGAACGCACGCCATAGCCTTTGGCATGAACAACTTTTCCGTCTTTGATAACAGCTACTGCAATGCCCGGCACATTAAAAGTCTGCAGTGCCCTTTCTGCCACGGAATCGATCTGCCTGGAAGTAAGTACCTGGGCTGTTGCACCGGAAACATAAACGGAAAGCAGCGCGGAAAGGGAAGCGATATAAAGTATTCTCATAAAGTAAATGACGGATTATGTTGGCTGATATTGTTGTGAACATAGATTTATCCGGGATCTGCACGGTGGTTGTACAGAGGGTACGTAAAATACGATATAATATTCAAACATGCGGGATCAAAACAGCAGGCAATAATTTATATTTATCAATAGGTGCTCCTGACTGGATACCTGTCGCTGTTGTATATTTAAAGTTCCAATACCGGTTTACGGAATAAACAAAAGCCTTACAGACATGCTGCAAGGCTTTTCTTCTTTCATCAGGCAGGTACACAGAAAAAATCTAACCCCACCATTTTACACTTGCAGCCTGCAGAGCAATCGTTCGCCCAGATGCTGCAATAGAGATGTGGCGAATGACAGAATATGGCAGACGTGCCTTTACCTCCTTTAACTGATTTTAACGCTGACCTGTTGAGGGCTTTGCCCGGAATTGAATTTTTCATAAAGGATATTGTTTAAAATGTAAGAAAATGAACAATGATATGTCATTGGATAACGGGCGGAAAAGAAACAGGATCATGGTAATTCCGCGGAACACATACAGGTTTATCATCTCGTAATCGAACAGTACAGCATTTTGTATAGTGAAGTTATCCGCTGTCACTGAAACTGGTTTTCAGCAGGATATTATCCCTGTTTTCATTACCATGAAAATAGCTGTAACAGCAGCTGTTTTTGCCCTGGTACAGGAGGGGTAGGGTTCCGATTTTTGTGTCGTAATCCTATTTTATCATTTCAAAAATTTCAGACAATGGCCTCCAAAGAAATCAGAGCAGGACTCTTCGCAGCAAACTACCGCATCACTACGGGCGTACCCGGGGCGCCTGTATTAACACTCGGACTAACCGTTTCCACTGTAACACATACCGTTACCGGACAGGGACACATTTTTCAGGCTGTCAATCCTTCACTGTTCTTCAAAACTGACCTGAAAGGGAACTATTACCTCAACCCTATATTGCCGCCGGCTGAATACCCTATCCATGTTTCCCTTACGGGCTGGCCTTTTATCCCTAATCCAATCAGCAATGTGGTACCTCACGCAAATGCATTTACGGAACTGGTACTTGCAGCAGACTGGAAGTCTGGTAAATGCACCTACAGGTACCAGGATAACCTTGAATGGCATGTCGTGGAAGATGTACCGGTGGTGCTGGTGGCTGATGAAGTGGTACTACACGCAGAAACTGTTTAGTTTGTGCGTTAATTAAGTTATTTAAACCTGTGCGGCAGTCATTCCTCTTATCAATAGATACCGGGAAGCGGCTGCTGCGCGTATATTTCCCCGCTATGACCAAAACAATGCCTCAAATCAAGCATGTGGTGCACCTCATGCTGGAGAACCGTTCACTAGACAACTTACTGGGATGGCTATACGCTGCCAACCAGAACAAACCGCCCCTTAACCTGATTGATGTTCAAAACCCCGCTGTTTATCACGGTCTCACCGGTAATGAGTACAACGTAGGTAAAGACGGAGAGCGCCATTATATCAATGTGCCACCTCCGGGTAATCTGACCATTCCTCCCTTTGATCCGCATGAAGTGTTCAAACACGTACATATCCAGTGTTACACTTCACAGGATGGAAAAAGCGTAGGAAACAAACCCGAGATGGGGGGCTTTTATCAGGATTATGAATCAATGCTGGACAGCCCGGAAGATATTATGCTTGCGTTTACACCGGATGAGCTGCCGGTGTTGAACGGGTTGGCCAGGAATTTCGCGGTGTGCGACAAATGGTATGCTTCCGTACCATCGCAGACATTCTGTAACCGTGCCTTTGCAGCCACAGGGAATTCCGTCGGCAAGAACATCCTCACAGGTGAAGTACAAGGTTGGGTGGATAACTCGATCTTCCTGGATTACACATCCACTACGCACTGGGAAGTGCTGAGCAGGAATGGAAAGAACTCGCCGGACGACTGGATGATCTACTATAGCCAGAAATTCTGGTGGTCACCGGCATACTGTCTCACGCGGGATCTCTTCAGGACCACACTGGGAGACGTCAAATATGATCAACACTTCGCGCATATCGACGATTTCTTCACAAAGGCAGCAACAGGCAAACTACCTTCTTATAGCTTCCTGGAACCCAACTGGGGCCTGATGTACTGGCAATTCGGCATTGATGGAACCGATTATCATCCGCCAGGAAATGTTTGTCCCGGAGAAGTGTTTGTGAAGAAAATCTACGATGCATTATCACAGGGACCGTCATGGAATGAAACCCTGCTCATTATTACTTTCGATGAACATGGAGGTACTTATGACCACATACCGGTTGCACTGAATGCAGCGCCTCCCACTTCAGATAAAGGGCAATATGGTTTTAAGTTCGATACTTTCGGCGTAAGAGTGCCCGCCATGCTGATCTCACCCTGGGTGCCACAGGGGGCCGTGTTTCGTATGCCTGAAGGACAAACACCTTTTGATCATACTGCTGTTATTGCTACCCTGCTCAACTGGTTCGGGATAGACCGTTCCCTCTGGAACATGGGAGCACGTGTAGCGGCAGCGCCTACCTTTGAAAATGTGCTCTGCCTTGATAAGCCACGTACAGATATACCAGTGGTAACACCTCCTGTATGTCCTGAAGATGCGCAGGTGGATCGGCCCGTAACGGATCTGCATCATCTCATTGCAGCCCGGAGCTGGAGATACGGGCAGGAGAGGAAGGTGTAAATTATACAGATAGTGTTTCCTTCATTTCGTTGTAGCTGGAGGACGGGAACAGAGAAGTAATGATCTGTTCTCCGTCCTCACCCGGCGAGTACCAATTCGCTGCTCCCTGATCCGGCGCCGCTATATAGGCGTCCTGCCCAAGCCGGCTGAATCGCCGGAAAGCCGTTGTGTAATAAATCTGGTTGGTCGGAAATTAGCCCCTAAGTTGTCGCTTTTACACCGTGTTAAATCCAGACGCGAGTCTCATCTTTGTATCGTTAATAAAACTAAACAATAAACGGTATGAAAAATCTGCGCAAAACACATAACCCCCTTACAGTAATATTACTAATGGCGATAATGTTTGTTGCATCTCAGTCAAACGGACAACAGGTCAAACCTTCCAACAGCGGCTACGCACCCGTTAACGGAGCCAAAGTTTACTACGAAGTATATGGCGAAGGTAGACCAGTCGTTTTACTACATGGTGCTTTTATGACCATCGATCTGAACTGGGGCCAGTTAATCCCCGAACTGTCAAAGACCCGGAAAGTAATTGCCATTGAATTGCAAGGACATGGACATACACCGTTTTCAGATAGAAAATTATCGTTTCCAACTTTAGCAAGTGACGTGGAAGGCGTAATGGATTATCTGAAGATTGACAGTGCCGATGTAGTAGGATATAGTTTGGGCGGCGATCTGGCTTATCAGTTTGCTATACAAAGTCCAAAACGGTTAAGGAAATTAGTCATTATTTCTGCTACTTATAAAAGTAGTGGCTGGCTACCCGAAATCGCCAGTGCATTTAAATCCTTGAAACCTGAACTTTTCGCGAATAGCCCTATGCAAGCAGCATACGATGCCGTGGCGCCTGATAAAACGAAATGGACTAAGTTCATGGAACAGGTGATCGCCTTCGCCGCAGCGCCATTCAACCTCGGTGACGCCAATATCTCGAAAATTACTGCACCTGTATTAATCATATCCGGTGACAATGACGGACTGGATAAAATTGAGTTGATAAAAACATATAAATTATTTGGAGGCGCCGTTTCTGCTGATATGGGAGCAATGCCAAAATCACAATTAGCCGTCGTTCCTTCGCAAGGACATGTCAGCCTGATGATGCAGACAACAACCATCTTATCTTATCTGGACAATTTTTTAAAGTAACAGGAGAAATCTGCTAAAGTATTACTGCATTTACCTTAACTGCAAAAACTTGGATAAAATGAGGAAAATAACTGTATTCTCAATGATCACATTGGATGGCGTTATGCAAGCGCCCGGCGGCCAACAGGAAGATACGTCAGGCGGCTTCAGATATGGCGGCTGGACGGCAGCTTATAGTGACGAAGCCTTTTATAAAGTCTTACAGGAAGAACTGAAACCGGCAGATTATCTTTTGGGTAGAAAGACTTTTGAGATTTTTGAACCCTACTGGCCCCAACATGCCGACTTTTGGCCAGGCATCAATGATGGCGCCAAATACGTCTTTTCGCAGACCAGGGAAAAATCAGATTGGAAAAATACCACCTTCCTCAAAAGCCCGGCAGATATCGAAAAGCTGAAGCATTCGGAGGGGGCCAACATACAGGTCTGGGGCAGTGTTGAACTCATTCAACTGTTGCTTAAGCATGACCTGGTGGACGAACTCCGGCTCAAAATTTACCCGTTGCTGCTTGGCGAAGGAAAGAAACTATTCGAAAACGGCACGATCCCGGCAGCAGCATTTACATTAACGGAAAGCCTGGTGACATCAAAAGGTGTTATTATAGCCACTTACAAGCGCGCCGGAGAAGTTATAACGGGCGATGTGGGGGCTTAAGGAAACAAATCACCAGATATAAGAAGCAAGTAATGCAAAATGAATGTTCGGGATGGTTCTCCGGAGCCATCCTTTGTTCTTTTAAAACTTAGACGTTAGTCGGAGAAGAATGATTTTTTATGTTCATATTTTTTTCCTTAATTTTAGAACCAGCATATCATCA
>NZ_DATLKJ010000198.1:0-11148 GCF_035538455.1 Chitinophaga sp. | reverse complement strand
CAAGGCTTTAATTACTTAAGAGTTTCTATTTTTACTCTTGGTGGTGATCCCGCTGGGACTCGAACCCAGGGCCCATACATTAAAAGTGTATTGCTCTACCAACTGAGCTACGGAATCATTCCCTTTTCTGTAAGGGAGTGCAAAAGTAAACATTAAAATTAAATTTCCAAATTTTTCTTCAACTAACTTAAACGGGTACACGTACTTAGAGTCTGCTGACATAACGTTGTCACGGCTGATTGCTTTCTTTGTGGCAGCAACAAAACAAATGATTTATCTTAGCTACTATGACAGATATACTACATCAGCGACTACAGCAGCAGCATATTACCGGTAAGAAATTCGGCAAGGCGGCGGAGGTGGTACACTGGATGGGGGCCGTACAGGCCCAGGACTATGCCGGCGCCAAATGGGCGCTGGGCCTGCGTATGAAAGACACTACTGATAGTGCGATTGATAAAGCGATGGCCAAAGGTGAGATTATCCGTACGCACGTGTTGCGGCCTACCTGGCACTTTGTATCGCCGGCGGATGTACGCTGGATGCTGAGGCTCTCTGCGCCGCGTATAAGCGCTGCGATGGCCTATAATAACCGCAGGCTCGAGCTGGACAAGCCTATCTTCAAAAAGAGCAATGCCGTGCTACAGAAAGCGCTGCTGGGTAAGAAGCAGCTTACACGTACCGAGTTGGCCGTTCCGTTGCAGGAAGCTGGCATCCGTACAGATGATATACGTATCACGCATCTGTTGGTGCAGGCTGAACTGGAGGGTCTCATTTGCAGCGGCCCGCGCAAAGGCAAGCAGTTTACCTATGTATTGCTGGAAGAACATGTGCCTCCCGCTCCGGTTCTTACAGAAGAAGAAGCGTTGGGTACCCTGGCGCTTCGTTATTTCAACAGCCACGGGCCAGCTACCGTACAGGATTTCAGCTGGTGGTCAGGATTGAGTGTTACTGCTGCGAAGGCCGGACTGGAATCTGTCAAGGGGCAACTGCAATCATTTGTGGAGGATGGCGCCACCTACTGGATGCCTCCCGCTAAGGCTGCTAAACCCGAAGCCTCACCGTCCATTCACTTCCTCCCTCCTTTTGATGAGTATACGGTTGCCTATAAAGACCGGAACATCGTGCAGCGGCATCTTAGTACTAAACTGGCTCCTATGGCAGTACTCAGCCCCGTGGTGATTATAGACGGACAACTGGCCGGTACCTGGAAACGTACCATCAACAAAAACGATATCAGTCTCTCTGTTAATTTTTTCAAGCAAACAAAGAAGCCCAATAAAGCTGTCTTACAAGCCGCCTTACAGCGTTACAGCGATTTCAATGGCCTGCCTGTGAAACTCACCTGATTCATTTCGTTAAAATAATTCTTTTTAAAGAACGAATGTTCTTTTATATTTGTATCGCAATTGCGGTACAAGTATTTTTTTATCTAAAAAAAGAACAATCATTCTTTTATATCTTTAACTATTACTACAATGACACTCAATCACATCAACCTGCCCGTGCGGGATGTACCCGCCGCCCGCAGCTTCTTTGAAGCCTATTTCAACTTCACCCCTGCCGACTCCAAACCCAACGATACACTCGCCGTTATGAACGGCAAGGACGACTTCGTTCTGGTACTCATGAACCAGCGCCTCAATGAAAACGGTAATCACGGCTATCCTGACGCCTTTCATATAGGATTCTTCCTCTCAGCTGAAACAGAGGTACAAGCACTCTACAACCGCCTTATACAGGACGGTCATACGCTGGAGCAACAGCCACAACGTATCCGTAGGACCTTCGGCTTCTATTTCAAATATGAGGCCTTCATGATTGAAATAGCCTGTCCTGTCGCGAATTAATACTGCATTCAAGGCTATGCGGTCAGCTTGTGGAGGAAGTCCAGAAAATTGCCGGCATACCTGTGAAATTCCCAGTGCCCCTCTCCATGGCGACTGTAAAGCACTGGAGCATCGCCATCACTCATAGCGGAAAGGTCCAGGCAATAGGGATCGGCACCGTCATCTGCAATCACAACCAGGTGTGGCGGCCAATCAGAGATAACGGCATTGCTCACTGGATTATAGGAATAGCCTGCCTGCCGGGCAATCAGATCATGTGCTCCATAGAGAGATAGACCCTCTGCAAAATCTCCACCAGCAATGAATGCGCGCAACGGTGAGAAATTCTTCAGGAACAACAAATAGTTTTCAGGCAATGTCCATCTTGCCGCAATCTGTTGCATATCGCTGTCTGCGGCTATCACCAGCAGGTTATCGGGGTTGGCTTTGTCGAAGTGTGCCTGCCGCATAGCGGCCAGTTTATGATCGAGGCGGGCAGCCAGTATTTCAAATGGTGTAGATGGCTGTTGCAAAGCGGGATGTATTGGCGGCATATCATATCCTTTACCAGCAGGGTAGCCATCCTGTTGCCATTGCTTTAGTGTTGGAAGCCGCAGGTGTTCGGGCTTCCAGTGACCCGGATCTGTGGGGAGACCGCGATCGAAAGGTTGGCCGCTGTGTACAGCCAGGCTCTTGACTGCTTTTGCACGTACATCCAGTTGGTTGTTGTTGTTCTGCGCAAGTGCAGTTAGCGAGGGATAGGCGACAGCACCTTCTGTTTTCAGGTATCCGTCTACCGCCCAGTAGGCCAACTCAGGTATGGTCAACGCCCAGGTAAAAAAGGTTGCATAAGCAGTTTCACCTTCACCCACCAGTCTTACAATGTCAATCATGAGGAAACCGCGCCAGTGTTTCAGCTTCCCTTCGCGGGCATACTGCATCAGCGCCTGTATCACTGCTTTCCGGTGAGTTGCACCAAAGTCTTTAATCAGCTTGTCTTTCTTACGGGCAAACTTACCGCCATCCATTTCCCCGTACCATTCCTGTATAAATATCTCTATACTTTTCGTCTTCATTCTCAAAAGTAAAATTGTTTGTTTAAAAAAAAGTGATCCTCACTATGGGGGGAAGCCGTCTCCAAACGTCATATATACAGCATTTAAAGATAGAACCATGAAATCCGTATTGTACCCCCTGTTTCTGGTCCTCGCATTCACCAGTTGCGCGGACAACCATGCTGCTGTTTTCATCCGGCAGTTTGGCCGTGAAGACTTCATGGATTTCCGGAATACCAAAGTTGCCGTTAATGGATATGATGACGATCATCTGTTGATATTATCCCTCGATATGCAGCAACAACACAACCCGATCCGGAAAAGCATGTATATTGTTGGCATAGATGAAACATCGGGCGAGATAAAGAAAACCAGCTGCCACCTGATGAATGGCATAGCACCTGATGTACACAGCCTGCACAGGCTGGCGCAGAAATTTCTTCATTACAAGGCCCAGGCCATCTGGGTTGACAACAACAGCAACGTTTTCATCAGTCTGCGCGACAGCCGTACCGCCACGCTGGTGAAGTATGCAGGGAAAGACTGGTCGGTGCTGAACTGATTATTTTCTGACGAAGGAGATGGTCCATTCCATGCGTATATTATTTCCCGCATGGCTTTCAGCGATACGTATTGCCAACACTAACGTCTTAGTGTCCAGTTTATCGATCTCAAATCTTTTTCCGTCATCGTTGTCACCGAAAAGACGGAGTGTTTTATTGTCCGGCTCCAGCCGGTAGGAAGAATAGCGCTGTCCACCGTCGACGATAGACCCATCAGCGTTGAACTGCATCAGATCATTGTTGCTGAATGTGGAATCGATTTTTATCTCATGCCCGCCGTTGAAGTCATAGATTTCCCGCTTAGACATGACCGGCTGCCATTTGCCTCTAATCAGTGCCCTGCGCGACTGTTCGCCGGTCAATATACACGACATCAGCATACTTCCTGCCATCAGCAGGGTTAACAAAAGAATACATGATCGCTTCATAAGTCATAAAAGGTTACCATACAATCAGTGCCAAGATAGACTTTTTTCTCCGGGATTGTTGTTGATCCAGTTTGCATACAGCAACTGAAATCTGGACCATAACAAAATCGCTAAAGCAGTTAACCTTTGCATCAGCAATTATGCTTTAACCAGTTAAAATTTTCGAATCATGGCAAAGTCTGTATTTTATCATGCCGGTTGTCCCGTATGTGTTAGCGCTGAACAGGAGATCCTTTCGCTCATCGGTAATGCTGAAGTGGAAGTTGTACATCTTGGAGAAGCGAGGAACAGGATCAGCGAAGCGGAGAAAGCCGGTGTAAAGTCTGTACCGGCACTGCTTACACCAAGCGGCAATGTGTTACATATTAACTACGGCGCCTCTCTCGCCGATGTAAAAGGCTGATGAAAAAATGTGCCCCCGCGCCTTCATGCGGGGGCTTTTCACTGCGTATAAATTGCAGCGGTTTAGTCTAATTTCAGTGAGACTAAATCATATCTTATGTAAAAACTTATACTAGCAAATCTTTATTACAGGTCGGCGGAGTTACTATTGAATAAACCTCTTTCTGCAACACTATCCCCATAGTAATTCTTTTCGGGCACCCGTTGTGACCAACCCAATCCTGACGAATGATGTGACAGGCACCCCCGGCCGTCCGCTGCGATCATTATATGACTATCTCTGCCCATCAACCAGGCAGCAACGATACCGTGCGCTGTACTCAAATCAACAATTCTAAATCAAAATTTATCTTATGCAAAAAACACTATTCACATTACTCTGTTTGTTGTTGGCCTGTACTACCCTGAAGGCCCAAACCAGTAGAGGCGGCAGGCCTTATAGCTACGCCTCCCGGCTTCCCGAAGAAATCAACACCAAAACTGTAGCCGCCCTTCCCGTGCAGAAATTGCAGGTAGAAGACGAAGTTAACCTGAAACAAGGCTTGCCTCTTCGTATAGGCGTGATCGCACCTGCATCCTGGTCGCTCAGCAATGCAGGCAGCTGGACCACCCTGCCTGACGGCGACCGCATCTGGCGCCTGCGCATCAATGTAACCGGTGCCGTAGCGTCTTCCCTCTATTATGAAAACTTTCATCTGCCTGAAGGCGCGAAGCTGTATGTATACAACGGCGACCGCTCACAGCTGATTGGTGCATTCAGCAGCGAAAACAACCAGGAAACCGGTTTATTTGCCACCGAAATCCTGAAAGGCGATGTCTGCACACTGGAATATTATGAGCCCAAAGCCGTAAAGGGCCAGGGTCATTTCACCATCAGCGGTGTCAATAATATTTACAGCACAAAGATCCCTGAAGCGAGAAAGAGCCTCGACAAAACCGTTGGTGCATCCGGCAGCTGTAACGTAAACGTAAACTGCCCTGAAGGCGCCAACTGGCAGAACCAGAAAAGAGCGGTAGCCAAGATCATCCTGAAAGTGGGTGGCGCCAGCTACCTCTGTACCGGCGCACTGGTAAACAATGCACGTAAAGACTGTAAACCTTATTTCCTCACAGCCAACCATTGCGGCTCCAACGCATCTGCGGCGGATTTCAACCAGTGGGTGTTTTACTTTAACTATGAAGCGCCTTCCTGTAGCAATCCTACTTCCGAGCCTGCCGCCAACACGATCACCGGTTGCGTGCAACGCGCAAGATCCGGCGACGGCGGCAATGTGGAAGGTTCCGACTTCCAGCTGCTGGAGTTCAACCAGAGCGTACCTTCTTCCTATAACGTATACTATGCAGGCTGGAATGCCAATACAGCGGCTAGTCCCAGTGGTGTAGGCATTCACCACCCTGCAGGTGATATTAAAAAAATATCCACCTACACTTCTCCGCTGGTTGAAAGCAACTATGGCGGTGGCGGCACTGCCCCTTATACCCACTGGCAGGCTACCTGGGTGCAGACACAGACCAACTGGAGCATTACCGAAGGCGGATCTTCCGGCTCTCCCCTGTTCAATAACAACGGGCAGATTGTAGGTCAGCTCTCCGGCGGTCCCTCCAGCTGTTCAGCGGCGGCTTCCAGCAAATATGACTATTATGGTAAAGTAGCCCGCAGCTGGACTTCCAACGGTACCGACGCCCTTCACCAGCTGAAACCCTGGCTGGATCCCGACAATAGCGGTGTGCTGAGCCTTACAGGCAGCAACTACCCCTGTGGCGACACCACTCACCCGCAAACCTGCCCTGATCCGTATGAACCTAACAACTCCCGTGCTACCGCTACCAGCATTACACCGGGAATAGATATTCGCGCCACTATCACTGCCGCGGATTCCGACTACTACAAGATTCAGCTGACAGATTCCGGTAGGATCGCTATCACACTGGACAACCTCCCGGCTAACTTCAACCTGAAGCTGCTTTCTTCTACCGGCGCACAGCTGGCCATTTCACAGAACACCGGCACTATAGCTGACAGCATTCTGTATACCGGCCCTGCAGGTACTTATTACATCCTGGTATATGGCGCTGGCGGCGCGGCCTCTGATTCAGTATGCTACCGCCTGAATACAAACGTTACGCCGCTTGCCGGTTGTACCGACCAGCTTGAGCCTAACGATACACAGGCTACTGCTGCGGCCATCGCAACAGGAGCGAATATACGCGCACAGATAGCCACGTCTTCTGATGTTGACTATTACAAATTCACCACTACCGGTACCAATGATATCAGCATCAGACTCGACAGCCTCCCAGCTGATTATGATGTAAAACTGCTCTCTTCTACCGGTACCCAGCTGGGAATCTCACAGAACGGTGGCACCACTGCCGAAACAATTGCCTATGGTGCAGCGGCCGCCGGTACTTATTACGTACAGGTATATGGCTATAACGGCGCTTCCAGCAACCTGAAATGCTACCTGCTGAAAGCTACGCTCACACCGGTGACTACCTGCACAGATGCGTTTGAACCAAACGAATCCCGCACTGCCGCAGCTGCCATCAACGCCAATACTGCCATCAGCGCCCAAATTGCCACATCTACAGATAAAGACTGGTATAAGTTCAGCAACACTTCCAGCCAGCCGCATATCGAAATCCTGTTGGGCAACCTTCCTGCCGACTACGACGTGATCCTGTATAATGCCAGCGGCACTGAAGTAGGACGTTCTGAAAACGGTGGCACTACCAGCGAAAGAATTGTGTATAATAACGGCGCAGTAGGGACCTACTACGTACAGGTATTTGGTTACAACGGCGCTTCCAGCAACAGCAAGTGCTACTCACTCACCGCTGGTACCAGCAGCACACCAAAACAGGCTCCTGACAATAAGAGCAGTAAGTTCGGCGGTGATGACAAGTCACACAGTAACTTCCATGTATATCCTGTGCCTGCAAAAGATGTAGTATATCTGGAACTGAAAAACCAACAGTCTGGATTGAAACAGGTAGTGATCACCGATGTAAGCGGCAAGATTGTTTACAACCGTCAGCACCAGATCACAGATGGCTACAACAGGCTGGAGATAATACTGCCTTCTGCCCTGAAAGGCGGCGTGTATATCATTTCCACCGGCAGACAGCAGTCTGCGAAATTTATGATCCAAAGATAAAAACAGCTATAAGCTATCAATTAGAAAGCAAGGGTATCTCAATAGGAGAGATACCCTTGCTTTTTTAATTGAACCGGTGAGGACGGTTTATTGCTGAATCTTCCCCCGAAAAGATCTTCCAGGGAATGAAATGCATCAGAGAACAGATAGACCAGTAATTTAAAGAAAGGGTAAGTGCGTCTCAGGCGAAGATGGATTTTTCTCCTGTTTCAAGTGAAATTGATTTAATGAACGCAGGCAAACTATCAACGAAACCCAAAATAAGGTGGTCCAGTCCACCATTAACACACAGCACACTCACTCATCTACAAAATGAAACAGCCGTCTCGCATATGAGACGGCTGTTTTTCTAACAATTTTCTGCAAATGATCAGAAGTTGGTAGTCAGATAACTCTTCAGATCAGGATCTGAGGAAGCAAGCGTTGAAGCATTGTACGGCGGCCTGTTAGTGCCGGTGTAATTGGCTTCCGCTGATACGCCCAGGTACTCAACCTGATTGCTCATTACATAAGCGCTGGAAGGGTAAACGCCGGAATAATAGGCGTTCACATACATGTTGTAGATAGTTGAATTGTTGAACCCACCTGGTACCCAACGGTCGTGCAGGTAGTGGAACAATTCATGGATGATTACGTTACCCGGTGCGGTGTGCACACTGCGGTAAACGCTGAAGTTTACAATGTATACGTTCCCGTTGCTGTAGAACAGGTCGCCACTGCCAGGGCTGTTGTATACATTGATGGGAGCACCGGTCATGTGCTGCTTCGTAGTACTGCTGGTACTGGTGCTTAACAGCTGGTCAATTTCGCCGGTCACCAGTGACTTAACGTCGTTGGGCACAGTACCGGAATAATTGACGGTAAAGCCGCGGTAACTGATCTTTGCTACCGCCCCACTGGCCTCGCCACGGGCATTTGCATTCTGCTTAAAAAAGTCAATCACTTTTTGTCGTTCTGGTGTAATCGTGATGTGGTCTTCTACAGTTTGCCCTGCTACAGGTTTTACTTGCTCAGTCGGTGATGATTGCTCTTCTTTTTTACAGCTCGAAATGACAGCTAGTGCTAACAGCAATACTAGCATTGAGTTAACGCGGGTTTTTGTGCTTCTCATACGGTTCTAGATTTTGGGTTATAGAATGGCTCAAAACTATCTATATACACTACTAATCCTATCGCATAGATAAAATATTTTTTTATCAATTAAAATTTTCAATACTATGGACATACCTGCTGAATATCTGCACTTTACACGTAATAACTACAAATTCTGTTTCAAATAAACATTAGGGGGCTTTCAGTATTTTTATCGTATAGTCGCGGTAGTTATTGCCAACTGGCAGCTGTATATTTCCCAGCTCCACTTCCTGTGTGGAGTAGGCGGTCACTTTATTCATGTTGATAATAAAAGAACGATGGATACGCAGGAAGCCCTTATCTTTCAGCTCCTCTTCCAGGTCACTGATCTTATATTTGACAGAGAGCTTCTCTTTGCCGGTACGATGTACAACAATGTAATCACGGATGCTTTCTATATATAACACTTCACCGGCAGAAAGGCGGTGGAATTTATTGCCGGTACGCAAATGAATGTATGAATCCGGCCTGGGGGCCACTATGCGCACGCTTTCCTCACGGGGCGCCGTTCTTAAATAATAACGTTCAATCGCTTTAAAGAAGCGGTCGAAAGTAATGGGCTTGAGCAGGTAGTCTACCACATCCAGCTCAAAGCCCTCCAGCGCATACTCCCGGTAGGCTGTGGTGAAGATCACCGCCGGCGGGTGCCTGCATGTTCTCAGAAAATCTATTCCGGTAAGCTGTGGCATCTTAATATCCAGGAACATCAGATCCACCGGCGTGGTGCGTAATACCTCAGCGGCCTTCACTGCATTGTTGCAATATCCCACAACTTCCAGTGAATCTATTTGTTCAACATGATTCTGTAACAACTTGATAGCCAGCGGTTCATCATCCACAATCAAACATCTTACTTTCATTATGCTAATTTATATTTTCGGACGATAAAACAATATGCAGGGTTGATGTAAATACTCCATCTGCAGCAATGACCGCAAAAGTATAGACTCCCGGATAGATCAATTCGAGCTGTTTTCTGATATTCGCCAGGCCAATGCTCATATCGTCCTTCTTATCTTTTATTTCACGATAGGTGTTCGTTACTTCAAAGCTGAACCTGTTACGGGTGAGAAGCAGAGAGATGTCGATGACCGGGCTGCCGGCATCTTCCCCTGCCCCGTGCTTGAATGCATTCTCCACCAGCGACAATAATATCAGCGGGGCAATCATGGCGTCTGTATCCGTACTATGCCGGAAACGAACCTGCAAACGTTCATCGTAGCGGAGCTTTTCCAGGGCAATATAATTATGCATCAACGCTATTTCCTGGGACAACGGCACATACATGCCGCTGCAACGGTACAATAAATGATCAAGTATATCAGACAAGCGTGCAATGGAGTCTGATGTCTGCGGGGAGTTCATCAGCGACAGCGAATAGATATTGTTGAGCGTATTGAACAGAAAGTGAGGATTCAATTGGGCCTTCAGGGCTTTCAGTTCACTCTCTGACTTCTGCTTCTCCAGCACGAGGGTGCGCTTATTACCAAGGTACTGGTCTTTGATCAGCTTCAGGAAAATAAAGATGACGGGAATGGTAATGGTATCCAGGAAGTAATGCCAGAAGAGCTTCGGGATGTCTGTCAGGATCTCTGGTATAGACTCCTGCGAAAATGGCCGTACTCTTACTATCGGCTCTACCACATAAATGACAACGGTCCTTGAGAATACCATCAGGATATACATCCCCACCACCAGTTCCAGTACCACCGGAAAGTACTGCTGCGTTTTCATCATTATCGGCAATATGCGATAGGCCAGGTAATAGGTGACCAGCATAGAGAAAAAGATATAGAACCCCCTGGTCACCACCTTTTGTGCGATCGGGTCATATTCGTCGTAAGGATTCAGCCTTTGCAGCGAAACCAGGTAAACAACCAGCCAGAAGAGTACATGTGTAAGTACCCGGTAGCGGGTATTAAAGTTGATCAGTCTTTCTATCAATGACATAACATGATAAAAGTAACCAACTTTCAAAGAACTATCTATCATCGTCGACGAAACCCGCCCCTCCGCATACAAAAACAACCTCCCTGCTTACGAATCAGCATTTTCCGGTAACATGCCTTTTTGTCGACCCTCACGCCCATTCTGTCTTTCCGCTGTTTTTCGCTGCAAAATAACTTCAATATTTGCGATCAAATACTGAACATGAAATCCATCAGACCACTATTATTACTGTTACTGGGCACATGTGCCTACACCAGTGCATACAGCCAGGCAACAAAAGACAAGAAGCACGATACCATTCTTCCACCCCCTTCCCCTAAACAACTCAAAGCAATCAGCATAACCGGCACCCGTTCGGATATTGAGCTGAAAGCCGATAAAAAAGTGTTCAATGTAGGGAAAGACATCTTATCCAAAGGGGGTAACGCCAATGACATTCTCGGCAACGTGCCCTCCGTCAACGTAGATGTGCAGGGTAATATAAGTCTGCGTGGTAATGAGAATGTACGTATCCTCATTAACGGTAAAGCATCTATGCTCACCGTCAACAATGGCCTGCGACAGATACCCGCGTCCAGCATCGAAAAGATAGAGGTGATCACCAATCCGTCTTCTGCCTACGAAGCGCA
>NZ_DATLKJ010000197.1:0-46876 GCF_035538455.1 Chitinophaga sp. | reverse complement strand
AGGGGAAAATAATAATTTCGAGAAAGCGAAAACGCGACAATGATTAATGATGATTTATGTGATTATCCTGATAATACACATCAGGATAATCACATAAATCATCATTAATCATTGTCAATCGATGTCTGCTACGAGTCCATTGATAAAATCTTCGAAAGTTTCTGCGAGCAGCAATTCTTCACTGCCTTCCACGTCCAGCCATTGTACAGAAGGTGTGTCGCTGCTGCGATAATCGAGCGTTATCCACCAGTGACCTTCACCGGCGAGCAGTACTTGTTTTTCAGGAAGTCCCCATTCTTCTATGAGATATTGACTATCCAATATGTTCTGGGGGGTGGTGTTAACGGATTCGCCAATACCGTACATTTCCCAGAAAGGAACGTGATCATCGGCCCACAGCGTTTTTTTGGCAGTAGGAAAGATGTAGCCTTTGGTATTGCCCCCGTTCTGTATTTTCAGGAGGTCAACAAAAAGCGGGGGGAGTTTTACATTAAGAATTTGTTCTGCAATAGCGATACTATCGTCGGTTGCTGGCGTATGAGTGCTTCCGTTGGCACGCCAAAATTCGTTGAGATTGATTGCCATATTGGGTGTTTTGATAGGATGTTATATTATCTAAATATAAGTATTATCAATAAGAATAGGAACCGTGAAAAACCTTTTCAGTACTGTGATAATATTTCAGTAAATCAGTTTAATTTTAATACTATTCCGGCGATTTTGTTTATCCGAATCATCTCAAAATAACCAGTGGGTAAGGCATGTACCTACGACAGGCGGGTATCCTTACTCAGGACACAAAATGTGCGACCATGAAAAGCAAAAGGATATTGTTGGAAGTAATTACGGCATTCCTGGTTTTATTGTTTGTATATACTCCTACGAGTAAACTCATATCTTTTGATGAATACAAGCTTGCAATGGCGGCGCAGCCGCTGGCGCCTTTTATAAGAACAACCCTGATATATGCATTACCGGCGGTGGAGTATATAGTGGTGGTATTGCTGATTATTCCGCGTACGCGACGGATGGCTTTATATGCCTCGCTGGTGTTGTTGTCATTGTTCACGGGTTATATTATTCTCATCCAGGTGAATTATTATGGGCGTATTCCGTGCACTTGCGGAGGTATTATCCAGCAGATGTCCTGGGAAGATCACCTGCTCTTCAACATTGCATTTATTCTCGCAACAATACTGGCAATTCAGTTTGACAAGATAACGCATGATCATGTGAAAGATGCGGGTGAGCTGAATTATCATGACATATAACTAAGTGCTTTCGTTTTTCTATTGTTCATTATTCAAGCTGCCAACATGAAACCCTTCAAAGTATTGGTTGTTATTGCCGTAATAACGGGAATAGCAACAGCCTACGCCGGCACTTCCCGGCGACCGCTGTACACCTATGTCAACTTTAGTGATAATGGCACCTTCGTACGGATTGACAGTTTAAGCAACTATGACCCGGGTAAATGTATTCCTGGTTCTTTTTCCGTATGTGCGTACACGGTAGGTACGAATCTGGGGTCTGTAGCTACAGCCAAGCAGCTGACAGCCGGCGGCGGTCATAAGGTGACTGACAAGGTCAGCAAATATTCGAAATAGTTACCCACGCAGTGGTTAACCCCTCTTCACTTCTTCCTTCAACAACTATTGCCTGTGCAAGTTCTTGCATGGGCTTTAGGTTTTTATGGTCTAGTTATCATAATAAACAAAGTGTTTATTTTGTTTATTATGAAAAGTTCCTACCTTTGTTCTGTTTAAAAGAATTGAGTTATGTCATATCAATTACCGGCATTACCGTATGCCTATAACGCATTAGCGCCGCATATTGACGCGCGCACGATGGAGATACATCACTCCAAACATCACCAGGCTTATGTAGACAATCTTAATAAAGCCCTGGCGGGGACACCTGCGGAGGGCAAGCCACTGGAAGAGCTGCTGGCGGAAATCAGTAAATATCCTGCGGCGGTAAGGAACAACGGGGGAGGACATTATAATCATTCCCTTTTCTGGGCACTTATTTCACCCACCCCTGCCCAAGCCCCTACAGGAGCGTTAAAAGCGGCGATCGATGAAAGATGGGGATCACTGGACGAATTTAAGAAGGCGTTTAATGCAGCAGCTCTTACCAGGTTTGGCTCAGGTTGGGCGTGGCTGGTGAAGAAATTCAACGGTCAGCTTGAGATCAGTTCTACGGCGAACCAGGACAATCCTTTGATGGATACTACAGAAACATCCAGGGGCATTCCTGTTCTGGGCCTGGATGTATGGGAACATGCCTATTACCTGCATTATCAGAACCGGAGGGCTGACTATATCAATGCATTCTGGGAAGTGCTGGACTGGAAAGCAGTTGAGGCGCTTTATGAAAAGAAGTAGGTTATGGTTTTTAGCTTTCAGGACGGATGTTATGTTGGGGGTGGGATATGTTGTTCCGGTGTACATCTCCTGCTGATTTTCAGTTTACATCTCCTGCCGGGATTAGTGTACCATCATCAGCATAACATCCATCCTAACAGCTATAGGTTTTTAGTTACCGATCACTCCTTTTTTGATCATGTCATCGATCAGGGTTTTGGTGAAATCGCCGGCGAGGCTTTTGGTGGAAGACGGATCGAATGATTTGGTTTGTGCGGAATATTCCAGTTCATCATTGCCCAGGTTGAAGAAGTTGGCTTCCAGTATGTAATTGGTGGAAGTTGTATAATAGCCTGGGTTATAAATGCGGTCATATAGCGTGAAGTAGTGATGCCAGTAGCGGCTATAGTAAGTGGCGTATGGTGTGTAGTAAACAGAGCCTGGTGTATAGTTCCTTTCTTTGCTGCGGTCGAGCAGTGCGATGGTGAAGGCGCCATCAAAGCCGTCTGCGGAGATCTTCTTGGCGGCTTCTTTATCCGTTAATCCTTCAAATGCCTTTGGGCCGTAGGTGGTGTATGCAGATATTGCATTGATTCCTTTGGCTTTCAGATTCTGTACCATGGCTGCTTCCACGTTTTCCCGCAGCTCACGGTCTTTAGCTCCCATGAGTCCTGCGACCAGAATTTTATTGAATTTTCTTACTGTTGCATCCGGCGCTTTCCAGGAAGTAACCAGCTGCGTGCTGGAGCAGGAAAAGAGGAAGAGGCTGAATAGTGCGATAAGCTTTTTTTTCATAAGACATGTTTTAGTGTTTTCAGGAGAGGGGGTGATTTTTTCTATTAACTATTCCCGGAGGGATATTGTTTAAACTGGAACGGGCACATCCTTCATCCGTCTATTAATAATTTGGTAATACAAATATGTCTTTCTACTTCCGAACAAAAAGCCGGTGCAAAAGGTTATAGTATTCCTGTCGGGTCTTGTTAACCGTATTTATTCAATCCTTAAAAAGAGTTTACTATGGGTGCAAAATTGAATATTGTCCTTGTACATGGAGCATGGGGAGATGGATCGCACTGGCGTCATGTAATTCCACAACTTGACGCAAGCGGCTATCGCGTAACAGCGGTACAGAATCCGCTTACATCGCTTGCCGACGATGTAGAGCGGACGAAACAACTGGTGGCTATGCAGGACGGGCCTACATTGCTGGTGGGGCATTCTTACGGAGGGATGGTTATTACCAATGCAGGCAATGAGCCTAATGTTGTGGGGCTGGTGTATGTTGCTGCATTTGCACCGGAAGAGGGAGAAACCCCTGGCGGCATTTTTGGACTCAGGGCGGCGCCTCCGGGAGCTGCTATCATTGCGCCGGACAACAATGGTTTCCTGTGGCTGGACCGGGATAAGTTCCATGAGAATTTCTGCCAGGATCTTGGTAAGGAAGAGGCCCTGGTGATGGGGCTTTCGCAGAAGCCGATTGCTGCGCGTTGCTTCGGTGATCCGTCAGGCGCGCCTGCATGGAAAACAAAGCCAAGCTGGTATCAGATTTCTGCGCAGGATCGTATGATACCACCGGAAACAGAAGAATGGTTTACTGAGCGTATGAAACCACAGAAAACGATCAAGCTGGATGCAGGCCATGCTTCTATGGCATCACATCCAAAGGAAGTACTGGCGCTCATTGAGGAAGCAGCCAAAGCTCTTTCCAAATAAGAAAAACGCTTTCTTCATCAATCAATACAAAGCTGTATAGATCTTGTATCTGTACGGCTTTTTTATTCAGGTAGAAAAATAAAAATACCGGAACAAGAATATTCCGGTAGCCTTAAAAAACTATAACTGTACACTAAAAATCAGGGCAAGGTTGCCTAATTATTTTAAATATAACGGTATCGCATATCCGACAGCGGTGATGATGCCGGTAATACTAAAGGTTAAATGGTAAATCTGTTTGTTGTTGTTCGATGATGCAATATTAGCGAGCCTCTGAAGGTATGCAGGAGACAAAATTACCCAAGCGGAATTTTTGAGGGCTGAAATGGAGATAACCTCACCTGATTTATTAAGGTGGCGGGTAAAAACGGAAATGCTACCCTGATTACAACTGGGGGTGTCTTTTTTTATGTGACAGGTTGTGTTATTGGGGTGTTTCGAGGTCCAGGCTGATGGTGGCGTAAATTGTTTCAGGGTCGTTTGTCGTCCTTATTATATTGGTGAATCTGAAAGATTTTCTGGATAACCGGTGCACGGTTATGTAAACCAGGTAGGTTGTTTCAATGGTCATCAGTTTATTTGGGAACATGGCAATGTCATCCACTACCGGCCGGATTTCGGGCAAATGTAACATCTCGGTTAGCCAGGCAATTGCTTCATTTAGCAGGCATTGTGATAGTAACACTGTTGGTACACATGGATAATTCACAAAATGCCCCTGGCAATGTTCTGCTGTAAAAGGATTCAATAATATCCTGTATGCATAGGGGTCTGTGAAGTTCATTCGTGTAAGCCTGGGTAATGGTGGGATAACACCGGAACCGGGTTGGGGGGATATATTTTTCAGATGCCCGAATTTTGATTGGAAGGAGGTTTCATCGAGTGCATAATAATCGAACAGCATCGTATATGCGGGCTCATTATTATTGTTTGTAATGATAAAGGTGCTGCTGTACCGGTGTGGCGCCAGCTGGCGGCTTACGAGCGATACATTTAAGGTATTGTCTATTCTGATTTCCGGATACCGGCTGACATGTAGCTTGTTCCCCAATATGTAACTTGCGCCAGCTGACTGATTGATCCTGGAAGCGTTGTATGCTTCCATACTGATACAGTTCTTCAGGAGCTCCGGGAAGTTATCTGCTGCGAAAGCAGATGCATTACTAATAGTTGTTTGCAACAGGTTGCCATAGGAGTGCATCGGTGCGGCTGGCAGCTGGAAGAAGGGCGCTGCCAGTGTGGTTACGGCAGTAGTATCTGCGCTGACATTGTAATCCGCTTTGATAGTAATTTCATATAAACAGTCGCTGTTATCATTCAACTCTTTCACGATGGCATCTACGGTTAGTCGTGGTGAAACGGCAACAGCTGCTGTTTTTAGGAACGGGATGATAACGGGCCAGGTGAGGTGTTGTGCGAAGCCCAGCTTATTAGTAATCCTGTGGTAACGGTCTTTGCCTGACAGGTCCACTTTTACAAGACGGGGGGTGAACTCTTTTACCTGAAACCTGTATTCCGGGCTGGATGTAAAGATTGCTGACAGCAGGATAAGCAGGACTGTTCGTGCATCCCGTTCCAGATCCGGGTATTGTTGCAGGATCAGGTCTGTTTTGATCCGGCCTATTCCGGCAATGGCAGCCTGTGAAATGGCATCTGTTACATAGCTGCCCTGCAGCAGGTAAATCTGCTGCAATAGTTGTCCGTAAAAAGTTGAAGTGATATCGGACAGGTTCAATACCAGATCTGGTACTGTTGAAGGAAAAAATCGCGTGATCACTTCATTTGCGTTCATGTCCGGATGATAGATGTCATGACTTCTCAGTGCCGAAACATGATCAATGGCTTGGTTTGAATGGTGTTTGAGGGGTTCCATTCTTAATGTTGTTACAGGGTTACAAAAATCTGGTTACAACTGGTTACTGTTTGCCAGGTAAGAATCCTAGATAGATGGCGGCATAGTAGTGATCCTGGCAGTTAGTTTCAAAAATAGAACGGAGCGCTGTAAAGTGAATGCGTTGTTTGGGGAATAATACCTGCTGCATAAAAAGAAAACCTTGTAGGCTAGTGCCTGCAAGGTTTTCATTGTCCGGAGCCGTTATTGTCAATTATCAGTAATAAATATCTACAATACCGTTAGGCGAACCGTTGGAAACAACAGTAGAATGTTGTCCGCAGTCGGTAACAGGATTGGATACGCCCCAGGATAGCGGAGCTTGCGCTGCGCCGCGTCTTATCTCGATACCGCCCATTCTTGTTTTAGCGGTATTGGGATAGTTGGAGCAGGTAGAAACGCTATATGCTTCCAGTGATTCGGCCGCCCAATAAAGGTTAGCGATGTTGTTCACTGTCAGGTTAATGGAAGGATAACCTGTAAATACGGAAGTATAGCTGGAGGTAGAGTTATTGCCACTGATACGGCTCATGATGCCCTGCAGGTTAGTGCCGGGATTTACGCGGATAAGGCTGCTGAATACCGTTGCGCCGCCTACGTACCAGTTAGCGATAGTCCAGTAGTTGCCGCCGCCAGCTGCTGATGGACCCCATTGCAACACTGGTTGCAGAATGTTACCGGAGTTTTGCAGACCATTGAAAAGGAAGATGGTCTGTCCTGAAGCGGTTGCCGGAGCGGGAGGCACTACCCAGCTGGTGCTGAAATAAGTAATCGGATTGGTTGATGTCGGATTGGTCCAGCCGGTGTAAGTGATCCAGCCGGAACCCAGTGGAAGTACGCCACCACCCGGTTTTTTCGCGTTGTTGTCGGTTATTTGCTCTACAGGACCATAATCTTCCAGTACTTTGCCGGTACGATCGTACCTGCGTAACCTGTTGCCTTCACCGCTGATGTATTCACCAGTTTCGATGTGGTGCACTTTTGATTTATGCACCCAGCCCATAGGGGTCAGTACCTGGTCCTTATGATCCTGTGTTTGCACTTTGTTTGCAGGTGCTACTGCGTTATCAGCTGTTGTGCCGGTTTGGTCTTTCTTACATGCGGAGAATATAGTTATGCTCAACAGCAGGCAGGAGATGATGTATTTGCTCATAATCGGGGATTGGGTTAAGAAATGTGAATAAAGAGAGATAACGGCTGATTCCGGGCGATTACTAAAGTAAGCCAATCCGATGCGAAATGGTGGCAGGAGAGAGAAGGGGGCGGTGGTCAGGTTTTAGCTATTAGCGTAACTAAAAGCAAAAACCTGACAGTTGATTCTATTAAGGAAATGGTTATTGCAAAGCGTAGGTGATTACCTGTTTTATGGGTCTGAAGCCAAGTTTGGTGTAAATGGGTTCTCCTGCTTTGGAGGCGTGCAACACGCATTGTGTTTTGCCATCAGCGATGCATTCTTTCAGCAGGCGGTTGGTCATTACAGTGGCGAGGCTTTTTCCCCTGAATTCAGGGAGGGTACCAATCATATGCAGACCAGCAAAACCCAATGGGTCATAGTGTATCAATCCGCTGGCAGCAGGTACGTTATCATAATAGCCGATTAACAATTTCACCTGGTTGGTGTGGCCAATAATGCCCGCCACAATATCTGCACCCACATTGTATCCGAACGATTGCGAGGCGATGGTTGCAAAGAGTTCCGCATCTGCTTTATTTTCCGCATACCGGAAGGTGATCATCTCCGGAGCGGTAGCAGGGCTCAATCCCGGCAGATCAATGATCATTCCTTGCAGCGCCTGTTGCTGAATGAAACCACTTGCAGTTAGCGAGGCGTCATAGCGGATGCTCTCTGATTCTGTAAAGGTGAGTTTGAGCGGTAGGTTACGTTCGCGGATAATAGCAGGCATCGTATCTATTGTGCCGCTGATATCGAATATTCTTTTGGGCCAGTCTGAGCCCGGTGGGTTTACAGCTTTGAAATTATCTTCTGTAGTCAAAATTGCCGACTGGCTGCCAACAAATTTCCATAGTTCAAACAGGTTGTCGATAATCACTTTTTCTTCGTGTGACATAAGCAGTGCGTTCTGTTGTTTTTAATTCGAAGATAAAAGTACAAAGAAAAAGGTCATCCGTAAATTTCGTGTATGCTTGCCGGAGGTATTGTGGGTACAATGATGTGTTTGAGAGGTAACAATGGTGAAATGAATTGTTCAGCTGTGCGATAAATAAGTTAAATTGAGAGAAGAAAAACCTGTATTATGCAACTCGCCGGTTTTGATTTTCATACATCGCACAACCAGGTTCCTCCATTGGAAAATTACAATTCATTTGAAACAAATGAAGTACTCCGCAATATCATCCGTGTTTATGGCAATAGCTGGATAAATGCGCCTGCTATGGATTTTGGCGATATTATGGGCGGTCACGATATGCAGGAGGCGGGTAACCTGGCCAATAAGCACCTGCCTGTTCTCAAAACGCATGACCGCTTTGGCAACCGCCTGGATGTAGTAGAATTTCATCCGGCCTATCATCAGATGATGGACGTAGCCATTCGTCACCAGGTGCACTCTATCGCATGGACTTCGGCAGTGCCGGGAGGTTATCTGGCTCACAGTATTTTATCTTATCTCAAACAGCAGATTGATGAAGGCACCAGTTGTCCGCTTACGATGACTTTTGCGGTGGTGCCCTCTCTTAAAATAAATCCGGATATAGCCGGAGAGTGGCTGCCACTGGTACTTTCAGGAGCGTATGATCCGCGTCATATTCCTTACCTGGAAAAGAAGGGTGTTACATTCGGTATGGCGATGACGGAGCCGCAGGGCGGCAGTGATGTACGCGCGAATATCACCTATGCAGTTCCTGCGGGAAAAGACATTTACAAGATTACTGGCAGGAAGTGGTTTTGCAGTGCGCCGATGAGTGATGCCTTCCTGGTGCTGGCACAATCGGGAAGAGGATTAAGTTGTTTCCTGGTGCCCCGCTTTAAGCCTGACGGAGAGAAGAACAAGCTGCACTTCCAGCGGCTCAAAGATAAGCTGGGTAATAAATCCAACGCTTCCGGAGAGGTTGAGTTTCATGAGGCGTGGGGCCGCATCATTGGCGAGGAAGGCCGTGGTGTGGCGAATATCATGGAGATGGTACGGCATACACGGCTTGACTGTGCAGTGGGTTCTGCGGCAACGATGCAGCGTGCGTTGGCGGAGGCGATTCATCATTGCCACTACCGGAGTGTATTTGGGCGGAAGCTGGCACAACAACCATTGATGAAGAATGTGCTGGCAGATCTTTGTCTTGAATCTGAGGCTGCTACTACGTTGGCTATGCGGCTGGCGAGGAGTTTTGATGAAGCACTTGTTGATGAAGAGGCGATGCATTTCACCCGCATCGTTACTGCGGTTGCGAAGTTCTGGAATACCAAGCGGGCAGTGTTAGTAATGGGAGAGGCGCTGGAATGTATTGGCGGCAACGGTTATGTGGAGGAATCCGTGATGCCCAGGCTATATCGTGATGTGCCTGTCAATGCCATATGGGAGGGATCTGGAAATGTGCAGGCGCTGGATGTATTGCGAGCAATGCATAAAGAGCCGGCCAGCATGGAGGCACTGATGAACTATTTCCGCAAGGGCCTCGGTCTCGATACTTATCTCGACAAGCAGCTGGATGCCTTGCAGCAACTGATTGCCGAACCGGATGCCTATGAGCTGAAAGCCAGGATCATTGTGGAAAAGATGGCTTTGGCGATTCAGGCTATAGAGATGATCCGGACAGCGCCACACGGAGTGGCACATCAGTTCTGCGAATCGAGGTTATCCCCGGAGAGGAATCTTACCTGGGGGACACTCAATAATGGCGCTATCCTGGATGAGATCATCGGAAGAACATTTTCCGGGAAATAAGGTTATTTCTCCTTTACATATTTCTCAATGATCTCTCTGTCGACATTTTCTTTTTCTACTTTCTCAATACCTTTTTGTATAAGGGTATCCTTATCAAAGCTCACTGTGAAAGTAAAGGCATGACCTTCCCAGTTTTTGTCGCTGAAATAATCAAGATGTTCTGTGTATTCGTTACCGTTGAGTGTGTAACGGCCGCCTCCTGCGCCAAAATGATTGGAGGAGTCTTTCGGGCTGTTGACATCATGCTTTACGAAAGCGAAGTGGGTGTCATTGATGATTTTGATCATCCTCGTTTCCCTGGTGTAGTCGGTGAAGGTGCTTACACCTTTGGTAATGGTTGTTCCGGATACCAGGCGCCATGTGCCTTTGAGCTGATTGGTTGATGGCGCTGCCGGTGCGCTTGTTGACGCTGATGGCTGTTCTTTGCAGGAAAATAACAACAGGGTTGCTGCGGAAAGTAATAATATAGATTTCATAAGCTGAATGTAGAAAAATAAACTGTTTTATGCAATACCGGAATAATTTTACAGTTTATCTTTTGCTCCGGACACCCATTTCGGGGCATCATTAAATACCTGCCGCAGGATCATATTCAGTTGTGCAGCGTGGTGTTGTACATGTCTCATATTATAGAGTAATAGCTCCAGCACGGCATAGTCCATATCGCCATCTGTCTCTATCCATCTTTCACTGATCTTTTCTGCTGTGAGTCCGGCTATTACCTGGCGGCATTTTTCGCGGCTGGTATCCAGGTATTCCAGCAGGTCCTGTTTAGTATATATCCGGTCTGGAATTATGTCGTCCAGGGCTTCACCCTTATCAGCGCCTTCTGCTGCAATTGTGAAGGGGAGAGGGGAGGTGAAGTCCGGATTGTTAGGAATAGTGAGATAGTAGTCCAGGAATATGAGGCAATGGTAAGCGATATAGAAGAATTTCCTGTGTGTATTCCAGTTGTCTTCCGGGTAGCGCCTGATTGCGTTTCCAAGTGTATCAATGCTGGCGCCGAACTGCTGCCACAGGCTTTCTTTCAGGGTATTAAGCATAACATGTGTTTAGAGGTGAGTGCAATTTCTGTGGAAAGGATATTGGGGTAGTTAAAATAGCGAAAATAACGGAGAACGGGAATAGCGACTTGTTGGAATTTTCTTTTTTTTGATGACTTTCCCGGTTTTTTATGCTGATTTAATATCTTCTTAATATGGCGTTTATAGTTTTGTGTCCGGTTCAGTTTTTACATAAGATCAAAATCGTGTGAGTTGTGAATTATATCATTCTGGTAGGAGCAGTACAGGCTATCGTAGCATTTTTATTATCGGCCTGGAACAGGAAGAACGAGGAAACAGGTAATGCGCTTAGCTGGCTGCTGGCCTGTGTGTTTCTGCACCTTGGCGGTAACTTCTATCTCAATACCGCCTTCCCTGATGCGGAGATACAGAAGCAGTACAATACATTTATCAGCCTGTTCTATGGTCCGTTGTTGTGGCTGTATGTATTGGAGCTGACGGGCCGGGGGAACGCATATCTGCGTTATGTGCACCTGGTTCCGGGCGTGATTGCAGCGGGTGCTTATTTTCTGATTGGAGGTTACATCATTACGCATGGGGGCAAAACGCCGGATATTATCCGATTATACAATGCGGTTACCAGTTATTGGATGTTGCTGTCGATTCCATTTTACGCGGGGTGGTCATTGATACTGGCCCGGCGGATCACGTCGTTCTGGGATATCGAAAAGCAGTTGGTAAAAAGCATTGCCTGGGCTTTCCTGGTAGTTTCCATGGCAGGGGTGTTGCTGATAGTGACCTGGCTTATTTCACCGGGAGGGCTGGAACATAGGGTGACGCATTACTGGTCCAGGATATTTGTATACCTGGTATTATTATTTGTTTGCCTGGCCATTATCCGGGTCAAGATATTGGGGTTGAAGTATACTACTACCACCGTCCCGGTACCCATCATCCCGAAGGTGGTAACTGTGCCTGCGGAGGAAATGACACTTGTTGTGCAGACAACGGAATCAATGCCGGATGCGGAGCCGGAAGGAGGAAAGAAGATGCAGGTGCCTCTTGCGCAACAGGAGGCTGTTGCGGAGGCCATGCATGAGATGATGGAAAAGCATATGCTTTATACAGATCCGGGGCTTACCCTGGATAGTCTGGCGGCGGCAATGAAGGTATCCCGCAATCATCTCTCCGAAGTGCTTAATCAGTTTGTTGGCAAATCATTTTACCAGTACATCAATGAATTTCGGGTATGGCATATCGTTCAATCGATGAACCGCTGTAAAGAGAAAGCGGTGGTGCCCAATATTCTGTCACTGGCTTTTGAAGCTGGTTTTCATTCCAAATCTTCCTTCAACCAGTACTTCAAAAAAATGATGGGGTGTACGCCATCCGCCTATATGAAAGCTGGTCCGGAGCAGCAGGTTGATGGTAAAGATCTGCTTGATTTATGGCCGGGAAACCTGCCTTTAACGGATGCGTAATATTTTGTTAACACACGCTAACTTGTTCATAATCAATATTGACGGGTATGTATGGATATAGACGTACTGTTGTTAAGTGCGTTTCTACCCGGCAGGGCGACCGGCAGCAGTGCAGGTTGCAGCTTTGCCGAAAATTCCATACATGAACAGATGTATATTATTCATTTTGCTGTTGTTGCCGGTTGGTGTGTTTGCACAACAGATTAAGGGCGTCGTCGTGTCGAAAGACGGTCCGCTGCCATCCGCCAACATTATGGCTGACGGCAGGGGAACGCAAACGGATCTCGCAGGAACATTTACACTTACATTAACCCAAACTGGCAAAACGCATATCATCATCCGTTATGTGGGCTATGTTACCCGGGAGCTGGATGTAGAAATGAAGCATGGGCTCCAGGACCTCGGCACGATTACAATGGAAGCCGTGTCAGGTTCACTGGGCGAAGTGGTGGTGAAAGGCGCCAGTGCCGGTTCTCAGCTGCGTGCCATCAGTATCAAGAAGAATGCGCCGGGCATTATGGAAGTATTGGCAGCCGACGCTATTGGAAAACTGCCGGACCGTAATGCCGCTGAGGCGGTACAACGCATTCAGGGGGTATCCATTGAAAGGGACCTTGGCGAAGGCCGTTATGTTTCGGTACGTGGTACACCTATGCAATGGAGCGCCTCCTTGCTCAATGGTAACAGGCTGCCGAGTGCCAGCGCAGATTATACAGACAGGCGTGTACAAATGGACATTTTTCCCTCTGAGCTGATTGAATATGTTCAATTGTCGAAAGCCATTACACCGGATATGGAAGGCGATGCGATAGGTGGTTCCGTAAATTTCATTACGAGGAAAGCACCCCGCTCCAGGATACTGAATATCAATGCGGCGGGCGGATACAATGACCAGGCGCGCAAGGGATCTTACAATACTTCCTTTATATACGGCGACAGACTACTGAAAAACAAGCTGGGATTTATTGTCTCCGCGGTAATCTGGGACCGCTACAGTGCGCAGGACAGATATAACGCGGACTATAACTTCGCCAGTATGGACCCAACGCAATCTTTCTCTATTGCTGATCTGCAACTGCGCGACTACATAGCAAGACGTAAAACGATTGGATTGAATGGCGGCCTTGAATATGTGATCAGTCCTAAACATAAAATATTTGCCAGCGGCTTTTATAGTGAATATGTAGATGGGCAGCAGGTGCGCGAAACATATTTCAACTTTGATGCAAAGAATGCCCAGGTACAGACACGCGGTGTAGATTACCTGACAAAGCTGCAGTCTATAGAGCTGGGCGGACAATCTACCCTCTCTTCCAGACTGGGACTGGACTGGGCTATCAGCACAGATGAATCCTCCTTCCGGTTTAAAGGCGCCGGTTATCCTATTGCTACTTTTCAGCAGGCGGTTGCTTATGATGGATTGTCGCGCGATGGCAAGAAGTACCTCCGCATGGATGCACCGGATGGAGCAGGAGACGCGATAGATGCCATACTACCGCGCCTCTCTGCCGCGACGCCTCTTGATGCCAACCAGATGCGGCTGGCAAGGGTTACTTTAGTGAGAAGCCGCAATGCGGAAAAGAACAAGCGTGTAGCATTCAACCTGAAGTATGCCGCAACGGAAAAACTGAAGCTCAAATTCGGCGGTAAGGTGATTTTCAAGGACAAATCTGTGGACAATGGCCCGATGGATGTATACATGGCCGGATTGATGGGCCAGCCCGGGCCTGCGGTGAACTCCCTGGAGACATCGCGTTTCCCTTACAACGGAGGCTTCCTGACAGAGACCGGATCTATTTATGATAATGTGATCATTGACCAGATCAGTATGAACCAGGTAAAGCAGATCAGTAACCCTGCGTTCATTAGTCAATATAAACTCCGGGCGGTGGTACAGGATTCTGCTACCAATGCTTCCGGCGCCACCAAGTATTACACCGGTACAGAGGATGTGTACGCACTCTATGCCATGGGAGAGTATCAGCCGTTTGAAAAGCTCACACTTATCGGCGGCTTCCGCAATGAATACAATAAAGTACGTTTCAGGGGGAACAAGTTGACGACCGGAAGCGGCAGCCCTAAAATTGAAAGCCTGGAGCAGGACAACAGCTACAACGCTTTTCTGCCCATGTTGCACCTGAAGTATAACATTACTGATAACGATGTGGTACGACTGGCATATACCCGTACGTTTGCCCGTGCGGACTTCAGTCAGCTGAACCCTGCCACCACACAGGATGACGTGAACCGGGTAATAACAAGAGGGAAGGCAGATCTGAAGCCCACCTTCGCCAGCAACTTCGACCTGATGGCAGAACACTATTTCGGCGGTATCGGGATGGTGAGTGTTGGCGCCTTCTATAAGAAACTATCCAACCTCATATATAATAATCAGTCCAGCGAAACTATTAACGGGCTCGTATACACGATAACAGAGCCGGACAACCTGCAACATGCCTGGCTGGCTGGTTTTGAAGCTGGTTTCTCAAAGCGTTTCACCGCGTTGCCCGGCTTGTTGAAAGGATTTGGTATTGAAGGAAACTACACTTTCACCAATTCTAAAGTAAAGATCCCGCGTTTTGTGAATAATGAGCGAATTGATGAAGAGAGTGTGATCCCGAAACAGGCGAAGCATATCTTCAATGCTGCTGTAGTTTATGAATATGGAAAATTTGCAGCCCGTGTGGCCGGTAACTACAAAGGGAAATACCTGGATGTAATCCGCCAGGCCGCTGGTCCTGATCATTACCGCTGGTATGCGCAGAACTTCACAATAGACTTCTCTACTTCCTATACTATCGCCAAAGGTATCCGCCTGTTTGCGGAGATCAATAACCTGACCAATGAGCCGGTGAGGTACTATCACGGCACCTACAACAGAGCTGAACAAGCCGAATGGTATTCTATCCGCGGACAGATCGGCGTCAGCGCAAAAATCTTCTAATCTTAAAAATCATCATCAACATGAAAAGATATTTTATCGCAGGATTCGCAGCACTCGCTCTCCTTCATCCGGTAAAGAACTTCGCACAAGGAGCAAAGAAGAAATCCCTGGATCAACTTCATATCAATGAGATCCAGGTACTGGGAACCCATAACAGCTATGCACGCCCGGTGGATTCCACCTTGCTGGCATTCACGGACCCTATCATCGAGAAGATGATGCAGGGATATATGCAGCATATGTCTGCTGAGAAGATCGCTGCATTTAAGGAATTCCATCCCAACGGCATGAAAATGAGTGAGGGGCTGAAGTATAATCATCCACCGTTTGATGTACAGCTGGATGCGGGTTTGAGAAGCCTGGAAATCGATGTATACTACGATCCTACCGGTAACCGCTTTAACGATCCCGCTGCGTACCGCATGCTTCAGGAGAAAGGTATCACCGGACTTGCTCCATTTGAGAAAAAAGGTCTGGACCAACCCGGTTTCAAAGTGATGCACATTGCCGACTTCGATTTCAGAACGCATTACGCTACATTGAAAGGTGCATTGACGGCGCTGAAAGACTGGTCAGACAAGCATCCACAGCATATCCCGATATTTATCCAGGTGGAAGCGAAAGACGCAGGCATACCGTTGTTCCCACATTCAGCAGCGGTACTGCCGTTTACAGAAACAGCCTTCAACGAGCTGGATCAGGAAGTAGTATCTGTGCTCGGCCGTGAAAAACTGATCACCCCCGATGATGTGAGAGGAAAATATCCAACACTGAAAGATGCCGTACGAGCCAACAACTGGCCAAAGGTGGCGGACGCAAGAGGAAAGTTCATCTTCCTGTTGCTGCCATCTGCCGCAGGCATGAGCAAAACCTCTCCTTACAATACCGACAGACCCAACCTCGAAGGCCGGATGATGTTCATGCAATCTTCTCCGGAAGATAGCTGCGGCGCCTTCATCCTGCTGGATAATGCCATTGTGCGTAAGCAGGAAATTCAGGACCTGGTGAAGAAGGGATATATCGTACGCTCCCGTTCAGACATTGAGACATATGAAGCGAAGATCAATGACCACACCAGAGCCACCGCAGCTTTTGAAAGCGGCGCCCAGGTGATCTCTACGGATTTCTTCAGACCAGGTAATGGTTACGGAACCAGTTACTATGTAACGCTGCCGGGCGGTGGAGAAGCGCGGAAGAATCCTGTGAATGGAAAGAAGTAAGGAGCTGTATTTTATTGGACGTCCCCGTTCGTTGTTATGATGAATGGGGACGTTTATGTTAATACTAACTAGCTAATATCTGTGAACAATCTGGTAATTTATATCAAATGTAAACGTCCTGAAACCCTCATATTTGTATTAGCATCTGATATGAACCCTGTAGTATAAAATTATCACATGCTGACCATGCGAGGAAACCGATAACGCTTATGTCGCCTTGTTTCTGTGTATTCTGTCACCGGGCGTATTATTCCATCTCATAATATTTTCTGATACTGGCATGCTGTTGTGGTATTCACGACAATGATTTCGTATGCCTGCTACTATAGTTCTTTTCACCAATTAAATATATAACCATGAAAAAGAAGACCGAAAAAAAACTGGGCCTGAAGATGATCAGAGTTGCCCAGTTGAACACGAACGGCGCACAGCAGGTTCAGGGTGGATACCTTTCCAGAACTGGTCCTGCTGGTCCGCCAACTGCGCCTCCTGATCCTTGCCAGTCAGGGACATGTACGGTTGCGTGTCCTCACGGATGGTGATTGATTATTGATTATTGTAAGACGAGGAAAGGCTACAATTTTGTAGCCTTTCCTCGTCTTAGTATCTGGCTTACAGCTGCTGTAAATATTATTCGTATATAAAAAAGTACGTCTCCAATTCTAAGGTTTACAACTTATTCTGGTGCACTGGAATGTACTTTCCAGAAACCATTTCTACATGGCCGACTACTGAAATGCTGTAGAGGAGGGCTCAGTAATGAGAGTGTATTATAGACGCAGGAGTAATGCCTATTTTTAGTTAGCAGTGAACATTTTATTTTTTATCAATAAGAGCCACCGACTGGCATTGTTTCTATTGTAGAGTATAATAAACCTCAAAATAATGAGAAAAATCTACCCTCCCCAAATCATGGTATGTATCATACTGATAGTATCAATTTTAATATCAGGAAAGCTATATGCACAAGTGTACGCCAATGCCCAAACCAATGGCGTAACTGGGTTATGTCTTCTTTGTGGCGTCAGTGATTCTAACAACCCTGTTGATGGCACCAGTTTCAATGATTATTCCACCTTCAATATTACAGTTGGTCTGTTAGGCACCTCCGTCTATCAGACGTTAATATTTCCCACTGCGAGTTCCACCGGTTGCGATTCGCTGATTATTGGTATTGGTAGCGGTAATACCATCCTTTCTGTTAATCTTCTTGCCGGTCTCACCGTGCAAACTTTTAATGGTAGTACACCAAATAACGACATTCATTCTGCTGACAGCATAAACTTTGTTTCGCAAGGTAAGCTACTGCTCAATGTTATTTTAACACGATCAAAAGTGCTGGCAGGTTTCAGCCACAACATAGGTAAAAAAGCCTTCTATGCATTTGAAATGACTAGTCGTGGGATATTAGCTTAGCTTTTCGCTATGAACTGCAGGTCCTGTAATTTTTCCCGGACAATATGAGGTTGCCGTTGCAATAACTCGGCAACCTTATCTACTCTTTCGAATTTGAGAAATGCTCTGGACATTATTTCAATCTCCCGGGGCAACCATTCTTCATAGGCCCGTGGGTAGTTTTTTCTTAACTCCAGTTGTTGCTGGGTAAGACCTGATGTATCTCTTTTAGGAAGGTTGTCAACAGCTTTGCGTGCGAGTGTAATCAGCCTGTCAATTTCTGCTTCAGGCAACTTGGGAGTATGTGTTGTTTCTGCTGTTTTCTCCTTATGCTTGTTTCTTATTTCAGCTAGTTTTTCATCGGACATACGTATAAAACGCCACTCGCCACCGCCGGTTGTTGATGCAGTAAACTGACATTGGGGTATTAGGCCCAGCAGAGCATCATCCTTCAGTTTCCGCAGAAATGAGCGGAAATGTAGTCCCCGATGGCGGTCTTGCTCTACAAGGTTTCGTTTTGCCAGGTAATCATATAAATCAGTGCTTCGCACCTCCATATAGTTATAATTAATACGGAAATAGTCCTGTATAGCATTCGCAATCCTGATAGCTCTTTGAAAATCTTCTTGGCTGCAGCGCATCTCTAAAAAATTTTGAGATAAAACAGGTAGTATGGGAAAATAGGCAGCAGGACATCTTGATATCCTTCGTGAAACTGTAGACTAATTTACAGAATTATTATTTTGTTGCTGGCGCGAAATGTATCATGATTATGATAAAATGAACTTTCAGTACTTAATAAGGCATTATTAACTCAGCTTCTCCTTAAAGAAATTGCACTCTGCTGGTGAAAAGAAATGCGTTGCCAGCTATGTTTTAGGTTTACTAAAACTACCGGCTCTCTGTATATTACCTCATTTTTGGTGAGATCTTTTTACATGCTATGGCATTTAAAAAATAACAGTAGAGAAGATATGAAGCGCTAGGTTGTTGGTTCGATTTTCCCTGAAAAACTCGTTTTTGACGGAATCAATTACCGAACCGCTCGACTTAACGAAGCCGTTAAGCTAATATATATGCTGGACACGGGTTTTACCGAAAATAAAAATGGACAAACCGAAGTAAATCTCGATTTGTCCACTTTAGTGCCCAGAACTGGATTCGAACCAGCACACCCTTGCAGGCGCTGCGACCTGAACACAGTGCGTCTACCAATTTCGCCATCTGGGCAACTGATATTGTGTCAGGGGGTGCAAAGATAAGCAGAGTTTTATATTCTCCAAATTTTTTTGAGAAACAGTTTAATGTCTATATTTGCATACTTACTAGTAGGTAAGTATTTTGCTGTCTGTCAACACTTGAAGAATGTCCGAAACAAAAGATAAAATCGTGGAGCTGGCTGATCATCTCCTGCGCGTAAAAGGGTTTAATGGCTTCAGCTATAAGGATATTTCCGATCCGTTGTCACTGAAGAACGCTGCCATCCATTACCATTTCCCTGCCAAAGCAGACCTTGGCGTGGAAGTGATAGACCATGAGCTGACTAAGTTCGCCGGTCAGACGAAGCGGTGGCAGTCGTTGCCTGAAGATGAACAACTGGAAAAACTCATCGGCGTTTTCCGGAAGCATTGCCAGGATAAGAACATCTGTCTTATGGGCTCACTGGCATCCGACTTTGAAACGCTTTCTCCCGAAATGCGTGTAAAAGTGCAGGAGCTGGGGAAACGCATACTCGCCTGGCTCACCGGCTGCCTGGAACAAGGCAGACATAACAAACGTCTCCATTTTAAAGGCGAGGCCAGCGACCGCGCATTGATGATCATGACCAACCTGCAGTCGTCCTTGCTGATGTCAAGAGTATTGGGGCCGCAGGTGTTCAACAGCATCTCCACGCAGCTGATGAAAGATCTTAAAAAATAGGTTTTAGCTTTCCCGCTGTCATCGTCATACGAAATATTGGATGCGTTGATAGCAGAAAGCAGGAAACTATTTCACTCATAAAAGCTAAAACCTAAACGCTACAATTATGAAAAGAGTTGTTATCACCGGACTAGGAGCAGTTACACCGCTGGGCAATAATGTAACATCATTCTGGAACAGCCTGGTGGCTGGCGTCAGCGGCGCTGCCCCCATCACACGCTTCAATGCGGAACGCTTCAGAACCAGGTTTGCCTGCGAACTGAAAGGATACAATCCCGCCGATACGCTCGATAAAGCAGATATCCGCAAAACAGATCCCTTCACACAATACGGACTTACCGCAGCAGCTGAAGCAGTTGCTGATTCCGGCATCGACTTCAGTAAAATGGACCCCTTTGATAGCGGTGTGATCTGGGGCTCCGGACAGGGGGGGATGCAGACATTTGAAGAACAGGTAACGGAATACGTAACCGGCGATTATAATCCGAGATTCAGTCCTTACTTCGTTCCCAAGCTTATTACCAACATGGCTTCCGGCATGATCTCGATGAAGTATGGACTGATGGGCATCAACTATACTACGGTGTCTGCCTGCGCAACCTCCAATACCGCGTTCATGGATGCATTGACCTACATCCGTCTTGGCAAAGCTAAAGTGATGATCAGCGGCGGATCTGAAGCGCCTATCACACCTGCGTCTGTGGGCGGTTTCTGTGCAATGAAAGCGATGTCTGTAAGAAATGATAACCCCGCTGCAGCCTCGCGCCCGTTTGATGTTTCCCGTGACGGCTTCGTGATGGGAGAGGGCGCCGGCGCTCTGATACTGGAAGAGTATGAACATGCAAAAGCAAGAGGGGCTAAGATATATGCAGAACTGGCTGGCGCAGCGATGACCGCAGATGCCTATCATATGACAGCCACACATCCGGAAGGACTTGGTGCTTATCAGGCTATGAAGCTCGCATTGCAGGATGCGCAGGTCAATGTCAACGAGGTGGATTATCTCAATGCACACGCCACTTCCACACCGGTGGGTGATCTTAGTGAGATCACTGCCATCACGCGGCTTTTCGGTGATGCGTCCTCACATCTGCATATCAGTGCTACCAAGTCGATGACAGGTCACCTGCTGGGTGCTGCCGGTGCTATTGAGGCGATTGCATGTATCAAGAGTATCGAAACCGGCCTGGTGCCACCCACTATCAATACAAATGAGCTGGACCCTGCCATTCCCGCAGGAATACAGCTGCTGCTACACAAAACGCTGGAGAAAAAAGTGGATGTAGCTATCAGCAATACGTTTGGTTTTGGTGGACATAACGGCATTGTGGTCTTCAAAAAAATTCAGTAGAAATAGATAACGGATTTGAGTACTTTGTCGGTCATCACAGTGACAATGACAGCTAACAACATCCGTTTATGAAAGCATTCCATCTTGGCCTGCTGTTGCTGATTGCCGGTCTCCAGGGCTTTGCCCAGCGCATTTGCCCGGTGATCCCTCTGCCGCAGCAGGCTTTGAATAAGAAAGAAACATGCACGCTCAATGGGCGCACGCTTATTATCGCCAGAGACGCGATTTTCCAGTCGCAGGCTATCTGGCTGCAACAGGAGCTGCAAAAACGCTTTAATATCAATACTGCTGTTGGTATGAGGGGCAAAGTCTTTACGATTACACTTCAATCCAATAAAGCACTTACTAACCCGGAAGGATATACGCTTTCGATGAGTAGCACCGGAATTACTATCAGCGCATCATCTCCGGATGGCGCCTTCTATGGCGCCGTTACGTTGTTACAGCTTGCGGGAGCAGCGAAGAAAAATGATAATGCATTGGTGCTCGACTGCTGGAATATCAAAGATGAACCGCGTTACGCATGGCGTGGGTTGATGCTGGATGAATCCCGTTTCTTCTTTGGTAAAGAGAAAGTGAGGTCGCTGCTTGACTGGATGGCTTTCTATAAGCTGAACCGCTTCCACTGGCACCTTACAGATATGCCGGGATGGCGTTTAGAAATAAAGCAATATCCGTTGCTTACCACTGTAGGAGGTATTGGCAACTACCATGATTCCAAAGCGCCCGCCACCTGGTATTCACAGGAAGATATAAAAGAGATGGTTGCTTATGCACGGCAACGTGGTATTACCATTATCCCTGAGATTGATATGCCCGGACATGCCGGAGCTGCCAACAGGGCTTACCCTGAATTTGATGGCGGTGGTACGCCGAAGTACCCTTCCTTTACTTTCAACCCCGGCAGGGAAGGCACTTACAGCTATCTTACCAATATCCTGAGAGAAACCCGCTCCTTGTTTCCGTCCGGCCTCATACATCTCGGTGGCGACGAAGTGACCTTTGGTAACAAAGGTTGGGATACCGACAGTGGCATTGTCCGGCTGATGCGTGATCAACACCTGAACAACCGCAAAGAGGTAGAAGATTATTTTATTCAGCGGATGGCTGATTCTGTACTGGCTATGAACAGTAAAGTGATGGCCTGGGACGAGATTGCCACGGCTACATTGCCGCCGGACAAAACTATTGTATGCTGGTGGCGACAGGAAAAACCGGAGAATCTGCAAATGGCGCTGCATAAAGGTTATGCGGTGGTGTTATGTCCGCGCCTGCCTTTTTATTTTGACTTCGTACAGGACAGTACGCACAAGATCGGCAGAAGATGGAAAGACGGAGAAATGAATGAGTTGAGGACTGTGTACAATTTTTCCGCCACACAATTACCGGGCATAAAAGAGCACAGCGACAGGATATTGGGTGTGCAGGCATGTATGTGGACAGAAACTATTTCTAATAGCCAGCGGCTGGATTTCATGTTGTTCCCACGCCTGGCGGCTCTCGCTGAAACTGCCTGGATACCGGCTGGCAGCGGGGATTTCAACCAGTTCACTTCCCGTTTATCATCTCACTTAAAATTATACCAGCAAAACGGATTATACTATTTCGATTATTTCCATCCGGAAAAACATACCGAAACCGGAAAGGCGGTAAAGGATTATATAGATTAAAATAGCTGTCAGCTATAACAGCTAAAGGCTGAGTGCTGCAAACCTCATATACGCGACAAATACGCCCATACAGAACAGCACAATATTAAAAGTTACAGATGCGAACTCTTTCCTGCGGTAATGTATTCTTACGGCAAATATCATAATGATAGCAAAGCAGAGAGAGGCCACCGGGGTGAGTACCGGCAGTACCCGGATAGCCCAGGGAACAATGATGCCGACGGCACCCAGTATCTCTGTAATACCAATGAGCCTGATTTCAGGATATGTTAAGTTGGCTACACCTGTTTGTCCTACACTCATCAGTTTTTCCCGCTGCTGGGTAGATTTCATGATGCCGGAATAGAGGAATGTGGCGGCAAGGAAGGCTTGTAATGTCCAGAGAAGCGTGTTCATAATACTTTGTTTTTGTAGAACAAAGTTGCAACCGTGTCCATTCAGTTCCTTTGACAATTGTCAAAAAGTATGACTGGCCCTTATTCTGCTCAGCGTTTCCTGTGTAATGCCCAGATAGGATGCAATCATTCCCAGCGGTACGCGCTGGATGATGGTGGGATTGATGTTCATCAGTTTAGCATAACGCTCCTTTGCTGTGGCGAAGTGGAGGTCATCGAAACGTTGCTGCATCTGTACAATGCCGGTGCTGAGGAGTAGTCTGCCAAAGCGCTCGATCTCATGACTTTCATCATACAGCCGTTGCAGATCATCGTATCCGATGCGCCATAGCACGGCATTTTCCAGTAGTTCGATGGTGCGTATATCAGGTCGTCGCGTAATAAAGCTGACGATTGAAGTGGCAATGGTTTTCTCTGTGCTGATCCAGTCAGTGATGTCTTTCCCGTCTTTGATGTAATAGGTTCTCGAGAGCCCTTTTTCGATGTAGTATAAATAGTTGCAGGTGGTGTCTGGCCTGACCAGTACTTCACCTTTCGGCAGTTCTGTCCGTTCGAGGATGCCGGCAAAGGCAAGTTTGCTGTCTTCAGACAGTGTGATGAATGCTTTTACAGCATCGAAAAAATCATTCAGTGCAGGATCATATGGCAGTTGTTGCATGTGACGGTGTAGGTGTATCCGGCATAAATATAACTCATTTCACATCTTGCGCAACACGAGATCATGCCTGTGCTTTCCCTCTTTTATGATACAGAAAGTAGGAGCCAAAAAGCAGTGCATAGGCGAGGATGAAAGTGCAGAGGAGTGCAACATCCGGCCCGGAGGTCATCAGGCCGGAATAGAAGGCGCCGGTGAGATCAAAGAAGAAACCGGCATAAGCCCATTCGCGTATCCTGGGGAAGCCCGGCACCAGTATGGCTACCACGCCCAGCAGTTTAGCGACACCAAGGAAAGGCAACAGGTATTGGGGATATCCCAGCTGTTTGAAAACGGCGACGGCTTCCGGAGATGACATAACGTTCGGGATAGCGGAGAACGTCATACCTACTGCAAGCAGAATGGTTAAGATCCAGTAGAAGGTGTTTGTCTTTTTCATATAGATGATGTTTTGTTGTTTGTTTAGGTGGATGATGTAAAATTATATGAGGGGGGCTGTTTACCCGGGTTGGTTATGCGACAATATCAGGGGGGTGTTGCGACTATTGTAAGTTTTTCTTGTTAAGAAGTCATAACTTTATAGTGATCAAATAAACGCTTCTTTCATACAAGTGTCAACCATGAATTCCTCCATGCCTTACAGGGTTAAGTCTGTCGATATTTTACGTGGTTTGGTTATGATTATAATGGCGTTGGACCATACACGTGATTTCTTTCACGAAACCGCTATGACAGCTGACCCCCTCAATCCCTACACCACAACGGTGGCATTGACGCTCACACGTTGGATTACACATTTCTGCGCCCCGGTATTCGTTCTTTTATCGGGATTATCGGCCTACCTGGCCTCGCAGAAGCGAACGCCATCCGAAGCCGGTAACCTCCTGGTAAAGCGGGGCATATGGCTGGTAATAGTCGAAGTGGTGATCATTACCCTGGGCATTACTTTCAATCCTTTCTACAGTGTGATCATTCTACAGGTAATCTGGGTGATCGGCTGGAGTATGGTGTTACTGGGCATCGTCAGCAGATGGTCGCATAAGGCGGTATTGATCGTTGGTGTTGTGCTTTTCTTTGGGCATAATATCCTGGATCATATAGCATTGCCTGAAAGCGGCGTTGCCAATGTTGCCTGGAAGATGCTGTTTACGGCAATGGCTACTGTTATTCCGGTAACGCCACGTCTTATGCTGCTGGACTTGTATGCTATACTGCCGTGGACGGGTGTGATGTTTATGGGCTACAGCATGGGTAAATTATTTACGGCTGCCTATCCGCCGGAGAAGCGACGAAAGGTGTTGCTATATGCGGGTTTATCGCTGATCGTGCTGTTCTTTGTGCTGCGCTTTATCAATATTTACGGAGATCCGTCTCCCTGGCAGCATCTGTATACGCCCATACGTACAGCTTTCTCCTTTTTCAATGTAAGTAAGTATCCGCCATCGTTGCAGTATTGTTGTATCACGCTGGGGCCTTCATTGGTATTGCTTTCCTGGCTGGAGCGTGTTAAATCCCGGTGGGCGGACGTTGCATCCGTATATGGTAGTGTGCCGTTCTTCTATTATGTGCTGCATTTTTACCTGTTACATATTTTGCTGGTGATGGTGTTCTATGCTACCGGACATCATAACAACCAGATTATAGACGCCAACTCTCTGTTCTTTTTCCGCCCGGCTGTTTTTGGATATGGCCTGCCCGTCGTATACGCGATATGGTTAGGGGTAGTATTTGTATTATACTTTCCCTGCCGCTGGTTCAGTAATTACAAGAAGCTGCATCATCAGTGGTGGCTCCGGTATGTGTAACGCTGCCGGCTATACGATTATGATCATGCCGGATCAGAGACGGACAAAGAAAATTGGCGGTCTTTTGTAAAAGTTGTATTTTCAGGATCGCACTAAAATAGTTCTCTTATGTCATGGTTATGGACTATCATCATCGGCGGTATTGCCGGTTGGCTTGCCGGTAAAGTAATGCGAGGTGAAGGATTTGGTGTGATCATAGATATCATCGTGGGTATTGTTGGCGGTTGGCTGGGAGGCTGGCTCTTTGGCGTGCTTGGCCTGCATTGGGGTGATGGAAAACTCGGTGCATTGATTGTCGCCTTTATCGGAGCCGTGATCCTGATCTGGCTTCTTCGCCTGATCAAGCGGGGTTAATTCCTTCAACAAGATTTTGCAACAACGCTTCCGTGGCTTACTACGGGAACCGGATTGTATTGCTAATAGCTATCAGCTATTAGCAATACAGCAAGTTATTTTATCTGCTTCACCGCTTCCCTGAACTGTCCGGGGTTCCTGTTGTACAGCTTTTTCAGTTCATAGGAGAAACCAAGTACCGCACCTGGAAATACCTCTACCAGGGCGTCCATCAGCGGGTCTTCGCCATTCTTTCGTTTCACCGGCAGTTGGTATATTTTGCCGGTATTATCGCCCACCATCATGCTTTCCTGTGGTACGCCATTCATTCTCAGGATGTGTTGGTAAATCCATACTACATTCGATGGCGTTTCTACAAGTTCCAGCAGGCGGCTGTCGTTGCGTGTTTTAAAGGATGTTGCCAGTAATGTTATTGCAATGAGCACCAGTGCAAAACTGATAGCCACAGCCCATCCAGGCGGCTGAATGCCGGTCTGTGTATAACGGAGATAGCATCCTCCGCCTACAAGAACGCCCAGCAGAAACATGCCAGGCACATAGTACCGGTTGGTCATTTTAGTACCGGAGAGCTTTTTCCGGATGCGTTCAAGAACAATTGTTTTACTGTCCATAACAGTTGGGGTGAATATGAAGAATTTATTTCAGCTTAAAGTATACAGCCAGTCCTGCGATCACGGCTATGATCAATAGCCATGCGCCATAGCGTTGTATGAAGGTGAGACCGACGGTGGCCTGCTCTGCACGTGCCTGTGTCAGCAATGCTGTGGGCCAGTACTTCTTCTTTACATACTTGTGGCAGGAGTCGCAATACACCAGTGCCCGTGTACTGTGGGTCTTTAATATTTCCAACCCTAATATTCCGGTAGCACTGATAACATGGTCTATGTATAATGTTCCGTTGGTGGCCTGACAGTGAGGGCAGCCCTTTACGACAACCGGAAGACGCCTGACAGGCGCTGTAATCTCGATGCTTCTCATGTTGCAGCAGTGATTTTATTGATCTCGTAATCTTTTTCTGTGCAGGTACTGTCTGATGCCGAGGAAGATCATAAATACTCCGAAGGCAGCCATCAGTGTAGGAAACAGCCATATACCGGCTATATCATAACAGAGCTTTTCAAGGCTGTTCATCCTGATAGTGCCACCTGTCTCGATCCAGTTTAGCATCTCCTTGTATCTGAACCAGGCAAAGGCAATACTGCCTAACCCGAAAAGCGCGAGTATGATCAGAGGCGACCAGATATTTTTGGAGCCACTGTTCACATACTCATAGTCGCTTTCGGCATGCGGATTGGACCACTTTATTTTGTTTTGAGGTTGTTTTTCCTGTTCCATGTTGTGCAGTTTGGAAATGATAAGCGATAATTATTTTTCCGGACGTTTGATGTCTGATATTTTTCCGGGTGAAGAGTTCTCTGTTCTGGGCAGTTCAAAGAAGTACCTGTATGTTATCATACTATTGCGGGATATGATAATGGGTTGAGTGCCATAACCGGTGGTTTCTTTTTCCAGGTCTTCCCAGAATCCGTCTTTAAAATCAAATACGGGCTTTTCGGCTGTACCAATCCGGCTGGCATTTCCCTGTACTACAAAAATGCTGTCGCCATCCACTTTCACTACTTTGAACAATGCATATACCTGGTTGGTGGTGGTGGCATAGCTGGCAGTTCTAATCAGTGTACCGCCGGTATTGCCATATATTATATCTCCGGGTTGCGGGGATGTGACATACTTTGTCATTCGTTCTTCGAACGCCTGCTTACTGGCAGTTCTTTTAGCGGTAAGAATAACACCTGCTATATATCCTACCACAAAAAGAGACGCAATCACAATCAGACCTCTCCAGAGCCGGAGTGGTGTTTTGATGCTGCTTTTGATGGCTTTGAAACGTTGGGATAATTCTTTGTTCCACTTTAGATTGGGGATCCTCTTGTCACAACGGTCGCACCATGCCTCGCCTATTTTGGCGGAGGGCACCATAGGGCCAAACCACCATATATAACGCTGGCTTACATGAATGTGGATACCTCCTTTTTCTTTACAAAGGGGACAAGTAACATCCGGGCAATGTTCGGTTTTGTGGTCTAAGGTCCGGATCTGGTAAATAATAATCATAACTGGCTGACTGGATTTTTTTCTCGAACTAAATGTTCTAAAGGGTTAAAGGCGGCAAAGATAATAGTTCCAGCCAAGGCCCCTTAACATTTTATACAGAGCAATACCCCAAAGATAGCCGCGATCCTCGTATTATGGCATTTAAGGACATCTACTAATTATCTACAAGTAAACATTTTCTGTATCTACAAGGTATCTATCTTGAAATTCATTATTTTGATAATCAGTTATTTAGATGGTAGATCAACAGAAAAATATTTCTGTCATATCTTTATCGGGTTATCACCTTATTATGAAGCATGTGAATTTTTCGACAGCCCCGTTGGTTTATCTGATCGCGCTTGCATTTACCCTGGCAAGCTGTAAAAGTAGTCGGCTGATCGGCGCCAATGAGGCGAATATCAGCGGTAACTATTGCGCTCCGGCAACCCGGTACAATTACGATCCGGGTAGTATACCGCTGAGGAATACCGATTCGCTGCTGGCTGCAAATACAGATATGCCTGTACGCGAATTGGCGATGGCCAATGCTGCGGGAGTGCTTCTGCTGGTACGCAGTCTTCGTGGCATCGCGCAGGATTCTTCGGTAGAAGGGCGTCTCCGCAGGATGGAGATCGGGTCGGCTATACAACATCGTATCCTTACTGCTTCTGTGGAGATGGATGGTATAGCTGCTGAACTGGACTGTGAGGGTGAGCGGGCGGATCAGCTGGCCCGGTTTCTTGACGATTACAATAACAAAAGGAATACAAAGCTTACGGTGGCTTCGATTATTGTGGGGGCCATCACGACTATTGCGACTGTTGCCATCAAGGAAAATGGTCCGCAAAATGCGGTGGCCATCGGTGGCGGATTGCTGTCTGCCGGCCTGGGTGCTATGACCATCAATGCCGCACGTAAGAAAATAAGCCTGCAACACCCGCGTAATCTCCTGTCCGATATATGGTATGCGCCCGACAGTTCTTCCTTGTATCCTCCTTTTATCTGGTACGTACTCAATGAAAAACATTTCAGCAACAGCGGGCAGCTTTCGCTTATACAGAGTATCCGGAAACGCTGGCTGGAATTTGACCTGGGGAAAAAACTGAGTCATGCAGATGAACAGCTGTACTTCGGGACAGGTGGTATCTATAAAGCCGATAACCTGCATACCCGCGCGGCTATGCTCAATGAGCTGCAATCTACTGTACGTTCTATCAGCCAGGATCTGCAAGGTTTGCTGGAATATCTCACTCATTATCGCTGATTCTTTTACTACTTTTATGGCAGTATGGAACAATTGCCGCTAATAGATAAAGACCTGCAGCTGGAAAAATTTCAGGGTAAAGGAGGGTGGACCTTCGTTCGCCTCGCCGACATTCCGAAAGATAAAAGTAGTTATTTCGGTGGGCGTAAAGTCCGCGGGTTTATTGATTCCTATGAACTAAAACAATATACGCTTATGCCGATGGGCAAAGGTGTGTTGTTTCTTCCGGTGAAAGCGGAGATACGTAAGAAGATAGGAAAGCAGGAAGGTGATTATGTACGGGTGATATTGTATGATGATACCAGCGGGAAGCTGGAAATTGTGCCGGAAGATTTTACAGAATGCCTGAAAGACGAACCCGCCGCCTGGAACGCCTTTAATCAATTGTCCTCTACCGAGCAGCAGGAATGCGTCCGCTGGCTACTGGAGGTTTCCGTCAATGAGGTGAGAATTCAACGGATGGCGGATGCTGTCAACCACCTGGCCGCTGGCCGGAATTATAATGGAACCCGCAAATAGCTGTTCTTCATAAAACCCGTGATACTTTTTCTCCGGTAGCTCTCTTCTTAAGGAATTGTAAATTGAACAGCCGTCAAAATCTCCTCTAAGAAAGGATTTTGACGGCTGTATGATCATTTATCAGTTGAAGGACTGCCGGAACTCCAGTGGTGAAAGATTGGTTTTTGTTTTGAATAATTTGCTGAACGACTGCGGATGTTCAAATCCGAGTTCATAGGCAATCTCACTTACGGATAGGTTGGTGGTGGACAATTTTTCTTTAGCTTTTTCCATCAGTTTGTCGTGTACATGTTGTTGTGTACTTTTTCCTGTCAGTACTTTAAGAAGTCCGCTCAGATAATTAGGCGATACATGGAGGTTTTCGGCAATGTCCTGTACCGTAGGCAACCCTTTTGTTGCCAGGCTATCACTATTAAAATAGTCTGTCAGCAATGCTTCCAGCCGGTTCAGGATCTTATGGTTGGAGATCTTTCTCGTAATGAACTGACGATGATAAAATCTTTCCGCATAAGTGAATAGTAGTTCGAGCTGGGCAATAATGATGGGGTGACTGAACTCGTCTATATTAGCATGATATTCCCGTTCAATATTTTGCAGGATGGCTGAAATAGTGGCTTCTTCTTTCTCGGAAAGATGCAGCGCTTCATTTGCCGAATAGCTGAAGTATTCATATTGCCCGATGGTTTTTGCCAGCGATGTATTCCACAGAAAATCAGGATGGATCAGCAGTAACCAGCCTGTGTGCTGAAGCGCCTCATCTGTTTCAATAGAGAATATCTGGTTGGGCGCAATAAAGAACATTGTGCCTTCATTGAAATCATATTGCTGCTGGCCATATCTTATTTTACCGCTGAAGTTCCGTTTCAGTGCCACCGCATAATAATCCTGTATAAAGGTTTTAGGCTCATCGCTGCTGAGTTGTTTGATCATCTCAAAATTGACCACACTGATCAACGGATGTTCCGGCTTCGGCAGATTCCTGAGCTGATGATATTCGCTGATCGTTTTTAGTTTAAATGGTTGTACGCCGGCCATATCATAAGGTAATTATTTTTTGTTGAAGACAAGCGCGAAATCTTTTGCGAAATCTTCCAGTTTAACTTTCCCCATTGATACGGGTGGATGCTTGTAATAATCCTCTGTAAGTATCCCCTTGTGAAGAGCTGCATACAATTCCACGAGATGGGCTACAAACAGGGTGGGGAGTCCTTTGGCTTCCAGTGCGTCTATTGCCTGTTCATCAGAAACGACAAGCCACTTCAGATCCGGCTTGCCGATTGCTTCGCCTAATATACGTGCTACTTCATTACAGCTGCGTTCATCGCTGGCTACATACCTTATATTAATTTTATTACCGCCGGGTCCGATTATTTCTTCTGCCACCGCCGCGGCAATATCCAGCGGGGAAACCCATAATACATTATCTCCTCCGCCGTAATTGGCTGCGATGAAGCCAGCCTCTTTTATCATATCTGCAAATGCGTACAGATTGTAATAGAAGGAGGCAGGGCGTATGTGTGTGAGGGTCGTATCCGGTAATTCATTCAGTATGCCTTCCACATGATGCGACCCAAGAATGATCCCGGTGCCTTTGTCAAGATGAGCGCCGAAACTGCTGAGGTAGACGGCGTGCTTTATGCCTGTTTGCCTGATAGCCTGTGCATAGCTGTTCCCGATTTTGCTGTAATACGAGATCTGATCCTGGTCTTTTGTGATGTTGGATGGCGTCATGCAATAGACGGCGTCTGCGTTGGTAAAGGTTTCAATAAGAAAGGGAACGTCTTCCAGCTCGCCAATAGCGGGGATAGCGCCCAGTGCTTTGATCTCCTGCTGTTTTGCAGGGTTGCTGCTGATAACGGTTACAACGTGCCCCGCTGCTATTAATATTTCTGCCAATGGTCTGCTGATATTGCCCAGTGAGCCAGTTACAATGATTTTCATGTTGCTTTTTTTATTGATGCAAAGTTCACAGGTAGCAGAGAGATACATGAAGCCGGATCTACGTTTGTTGTAGTCAGATGTAAGGAGGGGTTGTTAGTGGCGTTGTAATCTGCACCAGCATCCCTACCGCCAATCCCCGCAGGTACGAATTAATAATCCCTTAATATTCCGCTGTTAATTTTGCTGCCATCAAAACTGAGTTACTGATGGAAGATGCTGCGATGATTCCGAAACTGTTGTATGACTGGCTGGCTGGAAATGACCTGAAGTTCAAACCACTCTTCGAATACTATTTCCCCCGTCTGAAGCGCTATACCATGAGCTTTACCGATGATCCTGCCATCAGCGAGGAGCTTGCCATGAATGTAATGTTGAAGGTGTGGCAACAGAAATCAAGGATCGCCACGTTGAATGATTTCGACAGTTATCTTTTTACAATGATGCGCCATGAAACTGTCAGCATGCTGCGTCGTAAGAAGACTATGATGACACTCAGTTCCCGGGAGGAAGAAGCGCAAGCCACCGAGAATACCACTGAAGTTGTGAGCTACCGGGAGCTGTTGACGCGCTACCGGGCGTGCCTCGACAAGCTTCCGCCACGCCGCCGGGAGGCGTTTATCCTTAATCGTGAGCGTGGTATGAGTTATGCTGAGATAGCCGGGCTACTAAATGTTTCCATATTTACGGTGCAGAACCATATAGCAGCATCGCTGAAATTCATCCGGAGGGAACTGCATGACTACGCCGACTTCCTCATGCTGGCGGCTGTCATTTTTGTGCCAATGTTAACTGAATATTAATTCCATCGCCCCCAATAGTTTGACCAGCCATTGACCGGCGTCCTTATGGATGAATCGATCACTATGGCAGATTTCCAACCAGACAGCATCCTGCTGACCAGCTACTTTGAAGGGAAAATTTCAGACCCCGCTACCAAAGCGGATATTGAAAGCTATATCACCAATGGTAAAGACCCCGCGTTCGTGCAGTTGTGCATGGAAGCTGCATGGGAAAACACTGGTCACGCTATGTATGACAAGACATCAGACAGCGATTGGCAACAGTTTCGTCGCCTGGCCGGTATGGATACCAAACGCCGGAAATTATATCCGCTAATAGCTGCGGCGGCTACGCTGTTGCTGATCATGACGATAGGAGGCTGGTTGTTTTTTAAACCGCAACGGCAGGCAGGCACGCTGGCGTGGCAGACTGTTACTGCTGCCCCGGGCGCTCCTCAGCAGCTGCGATTGCCGGATGGTTCCAGTGTAGTCATCTTCCCGGGGTCTTCTATTAGTTATATAAAGGATTTCAATACGGCTGTCAGGAAAATCCGCCTCACCGGCCGTGCATTCTTCAACATTACATCTGCTGCCGACCGGCCATTCCTTGTCATCACCGGGAAATACACCACCCAGGTACTAGGTACATCTTTTCAGGTGGATGACAGGCAGTCGCTGGCTGTCACACTACTCTCCGGAAAAGTAAGACTGCTGGATGATCACAGCCAGTGGCTGACAGACCTTCAACCCAATCAGCAGGTCACTATTGATAAACAGGCCGGCGGTTTCCGCGTGGCTACCATCGAGACGGATGCTGTAACAGCATGGATCTCCGGCAAGCTCACCTTCGATCAGGAGAAGCTGGTTACGGTATGCACAGACCTGGAGCAATGGTATAAAACACAAATCAGAATAGAAAGAAAAGGGCTGCTTCAAAAGCGTGTCACTGCTGAGTTTAAGCAGCTGCCATTATTGGCTGTCATGGATATTCTCTCGCAGACAGCAGGGTTCCGGTACCGGCAGGAAAAAGATATGATCGTGATTTACTAAAAGTTAAACGCCCCGGTGCAACGGGGCGCTTAAATAGCAACTGACTGGTTTATCAGCCAAGTAACCTGAAATGCAGGCTTAAACCACCTGCACCTAAATCAATTGTAAAATAATGAAAACAATTTTACTGCATCGGATACTGATGTTGTTTTTTCTTCTGTCGGTCAGCACCCGGCTGTTGGCGCAGCAACCATTGGACCGCATGCTGAATTTCAGTGGCAGTAGTCTCACGGTAAGGCAATTCATCCAGCAGATGAAAGCCCAGCAACAGCTGCAGGTGACATTTGATGAAGAAGTCAATGTTTTGCTTTCGCGCACAATACATGTTCGCAGGAATACCGTTACACTTAAAGAAGCGCTTAGCTGGCTGGCTACTGACGCATCTATACAATGCCGTATTGTTAATAACTACGCTATTCTCAGCGTGGCGCCATCCGTTAAGAAGCAAGATCCTCCTGCCGTTCAATCTACTGAACTACCACCACCTTCTACCAAGGCGTTGGGGGAAGTGGTTGTCACTGCACTCGGTATTAAGAAAGCGGAGCGTAACCTGGGATATGCTATCTCACAGCTATCTTCAAAGGACGTAGGCGATGTACCGCAACCCAATGTGATGAACAGCCTGGCAGCACGTGTGCCCGGCGTGAGTATCCGCAGCACCGGTTCAGACCCGGGTTCAAGTGTGATGGTAACGATACGCGGACAATCATCTATCAGTAAAGACAACCAACCATTATATGTTATTGACGGGGTGCCGGTGGCCCCCGCCATACAGAATCCTGCACAGGCTGTAGATGGAAAACAAACCATTGATTATGGCAGTCCTATCAGTGATATCAGTGCAGACGATATCGCCAGCATTACTGTATTGAAAGGCGCCAGCGCCGCTGCACTCTATGGTAGCCGTGCAGGTTCCGGCGTGATCCTTATTACAACCAAATCCGGCGCTGCAAAGAAGGGGCTGGGCGTTAGTTTTAACTCCACCGTGATGTTCGATAAGGCATGGATGTTTCCCGATTTCCAGAATGAGTTCGGCAGTGGCGATTGGCCCGGAACTGATAATACTCTCAGCACCTCTGCCTGGGGCCCCAAGCTGAATACCGGCCGTAAACTGGTACAATGGAACAGCCCTATCGATGAAAATGGCAAACCTGTTCCACTGGAATGGAAGTCCTATCCGAACCGCGTGAAGGACTTCTTCCGTACCGGGCGTACGTTTACAAACAACATTGCTGTGTCAAAAAACGGAGATGCCGGCAACTTCAGGATTTCATATGCCAATATGCAGAACCAGGGCATCGTTCCCAATACTGATATGAAGCGTAATAACCTGACTTTCTCCGGTACCTATCATCTCAATAAATCTATCCACATCAGCAGTAATATCGCCTATACCAACAGCACAAGCGATAACCGCCCCTCTGCATACACAGAGAGTGTGACGATGCAGACGTATAAACTTGCGCCAAACGTGGATATTCATGCTTTACGCAACTATTGGGCGCCCGGTAAGGAAGGCCTACAGCAGTACAATCCCTACAGCACTGACGACAATCCTTACCTCATTGCATACGAAGAAACCAACAGCTATAACCGTAACCGTATCACCGGCAACGTTCAGGTACAAATGGATCTTCACAAAGACCTGACCCTGATGCTGCGTACCGGTCTGGACTATTATTCTCTTTCGGAAGACCAGAAACGCCCGTTCAGCGCCAAAAGGAATCCCAAAGGGGCGTATGTGCTGGAGAACAATCAGTTCAAAGAACAGAACAGTGACTTCCTGCTCACCTACAAGCCTGAACTGAAGCATAATCTTAAATTGTCTGTAGCAGTAGGTGGCAACCGTATGGATCAACAGCTGCAATCCAATCAGCAATCCGCCGGAAGCCTTACACTTCCTGGTGTCTACAATCTTTCAAATGCCGCTGCGGGATCGGTTATCAACACACAATCAAAATCCCATAAACGCATTAACAGTATATATGGGATGAGTGAGATCAGTTACAACGATTATATTTTTCTGAACCTTACAGCAAGGAATGATTGGAGCAGTACATTACCACAATCGAACAATTCGTACTTCTATCCGTCTGTATCAGTGAGTGCTATTCTGTCGGACATGCTGAACATCCAATGGCGGCAGCTCTCTTACCTGAAGCTGAGAGCCAACTGGTCGCAGGTAGGTTCGGACACAGATCCTTACCAGTTGTATAACACGATGCCGTTCGATACTGACTGGGGTACCGTGAAGCGCGCTACTATCAGCTTCAGCCAGCGAAACAGCCTGCTGAAACCTGAAATCGCCACTTCCTATGAAGGGGGACTGGATGTAAGTTTCTTCAAAGATCGTTTAGGCCTCAACGTTACCTGGTACAAAACTAACAACAGGAACCAGATCATCCAGGTACCTACTACAATTGCTTCCGGTGCAAACAGTATGCTCGTCAACGCGGGTAATATTCAGAACAGTGGCTGGGAAATAGCGGTGAACACCGTTCCTGTAAAAGGAAAGTTTACCTGGAAATCTGACATCAACCTTACACGTAACCAGAATAAGGTAATCTCACTGACGCCCGCTGTTACCAGCTACATGTTGGGAAGCACTGATGGAAATAACATTGTATACCTGATTAAGGAAGGCACCAAAATGGGCGACTTCTACAGCAGAAGCTGGATGAAAGTAAAAGAAGGCCCCTACGCAGGACAAGCACTGCTGAACAGCAACGGTCTGCAACAACAGGACCCGGAGCTGGTGAAGATCGGTAACTATAATCCTGATTTCATGATTGGGTTTAACAACAACCTGCACTACAAAAACCTTACCCTCAACTTCCTGATCGACTGGCGTCAGGGTGGTTCCTACTATTCTTATGTAGCCAAAAGCCTTATCCAGGACGGCCGTACTACCAACACCCTACGCGGAAGAGATACTGAGCATGGCGGTCTTACCTGGACCGATGCCAATGGTGTTGTGCGTAGCGACGGAATGATCATGGAAGGTGTGGTAGACAAAGGGAATGGCACTTATAAACCCAATGATATCATCATCGCCGCAGCAGATTATTACGACAACAAATACTGGAAATATTACGAAAACGAAACCTATAGTGCAACATATGTGAAACTGAAAGAAGTATCAGTTACGTATGCCTTCGGCAGAAATGTAATGCGCCGGATTCCCTTCCTGAGCAGTCTGTCGCTTTCACTGATCGGCAACAACCTGTATACCTGGACGGCGGCGGGGAATGGATATGATCCCGAGATCACCATGAGTCTTGCCGGTCAACGCTACCAGGGTGTTGGACATTGGACACTGCCTGGCACAAGATCGTACGGCGCTAAACTGAGTTGCAATTTCTAATTTATGAATATCATGAAACCACATAAAATAATTGTAGGTCTGCTGTCAGCGCTGATGTTTACTGGCTGCACGAAAGACTTTGAAAGTATTAATACCAACCCGAACAATCCATCTGTTACCAGACCGGAATATCACCTGACAGAAGTAATCACACAAACAGCATATGCCTATGCGGAGAATGGGTTTGCAAGAAGGCCGGCAGCATTGGGAAGATATATTACGCTGATCAGAAATAATGACTATGAATTGTTCCGATGGACAGCCGTTGACTGGTCGGATATTTATCAGCGTGCGATGATCGTTAAGACCATGCAGCAGGAAGCCGCCGGTACCAAACAGCCTGCATACATTGCTGTGGGTAAGGTGCTGATAGCATTCAATATGGCTTACCTGACCGATCTCTATGGCGATGTCCCTTATTCCAAAGCGTTGCAGTCAGTAGAGAATGGCAATATCAAACCTACCTACGACAAACAGGAAGATATTTACGGCAGTGTGCTTACACTGCTGAAAGAGGCCAATGCAGAACTTAAGAATAACGGTACTGGTATCGATCCAAAAGCAGATGCCATGTTTGCCGGAGATGCGATGAAATGGCGTAAACTGGCTAACTCACTGCGTCTGCGGTTGCTGCTCCGTTGCTCAAAAAAATACCCGTCAGCCTGGACAGAGATGCAGGAAATACTGAGCAACAAAGCTGAGTATCCCATTATGGAAAGTAATATGGACAATGCTGAAGTGCCTTATCTCGGTGTTAAGAAAGACGATAGCTGGGCTGGTGGACCAATAAACATGATTGATAATGATTTTCAGAAAACGAAAGCCAGCAAAGAACTGGTAGATGTTTTATTCTCGCGGAATGATCCCAGACTGGAGCTTTGGATTGCCCCCGTGGCCAGTACTGATGGTGCTACCGTTGATAAAAATAAATACGTGGGTATCCCTCACGCCTATACAAATCCCGGTGATTATAATGGAGGAGAGTCACATCAATCTACATTATCTTCTTTCTTCCGGCAGAATAAGCCTGCTCTCTTCAAAGCCAGTATGATGCTGTATGCGGAACTCTGTTTCATAACAGCAGAAGCCATGCAGCTGGGTAAAGTAACGATGCCTGGTAATACTGCTGAAGGTATGTATAACAACGGTATAAAGTCATCCATGGAGTATTATGGGCTGCAGGCAGAAGCACAGCGCCGTGGCTATTATGATCAGTCAATAGTGAAATATAATGGAACACTTGAGCAGCTCATCACGCAGAAATGGATTGCCATGACATTCCGCGGTGCTGAAGGCTGGTTTGATTTCCGACGTACCGGTTACCCTGCATTTGTTGTAGGCCCGATGGCTTTCCAGAAGACCTTCCCGGTAAGATACGCCTGGCCAGCCACTGAGCAGGATGTAAACCTGGACAACTACAACGCTGCGGTTAAGATATTTGGACCGGATGATATCAACACAAAAATGTGGTACCTGAGATAAGAATCATTGAATATGGAAAAGAATGTATTAGGTAGAAGGAATTTTCTCAGTAATATGATGAAAGCCGGTGTACTGCTGCCATTGGCAGGTACGACCGGGCTGGCAATGGCTGAGGGGCCTGCGTCATCTATACTGAATCCGGCTTACGCCGCATCGGTAATCCCTGACCGGATCGTACTGAATATTACCAAGGATCCGGCTACTACGGCGGCCATTACCTGGCGTACCAGCACGGTTGCAATTACATATGTTGAATATGCAAAAGCAGATGCGCATCCGGAATTTGTCGCAAAGGTAACCCGGGTATCGGCTAAAACAATGGCGTTGCAATATGACACGCTGCAGGTCTATTATCATAGCATAATGCTCATGGGGCTTCAGCCAGCTACGCTGTATACTTACCGCGTAGGTAATGAAGATGGCTGGAGCGAATGGCTGCAGTTCCGTACAGCAGCAACTACCGGCAGGCTCTCATTCATTTACCTCGGCGATGCACAGGTAGGTATCAGGCCATTCTGGAGCCGTGTGATCAGGAAAGCCTATGCCCAGCTGCCGGATGCGCAACTGATCATTCATGCCGGCGACCTAGTTAACCGCGCCAATAACGATGATGAATGGGGACAATGGTTTGAAGCCGGCGGGTATATACATGGAAGCATTCCATCACTAGTGACACCGGGCAATCATGAATATACGCATGAAGATGGTTTTCCTCATTTGTCCGTTCATTGGAAAAAGCAGTTTGCACTCCCTGAAAATGGTACCGGCCTCGATGCATTGGAAGGCTCTGTATTTTATTCTGATGTACAGGGGGTACGCTTTATCAGCCTCAATACCATGATGATGGAGGAAGCGACTTCTGCATCATTATTATACGCACAACAGCAATGGCTCGAAAATACGCTCGCCGCAAATCCCAATAAGTGGACAGTTGTAACGATGCATCATCCGGTTTTCTCCACCAAAAAGGGGAGGAACAATGAAAAAGTGAAGACCTGGTTTAAGCCGCTTTTCGATAAATATAAAGTTGATATTGTGTTACAGGGGCATGATCATGCCTATGGCAGAGGTATGCAGCAGATTGCGCCATACGGCACGGCCTATGTAGTATCTGTAAGCGGATCAAAAATGTATGAGTATGAGAAAATGGAATGGGCAGATATTGTAACCGGGCATCTGCAAATGTATCACCTTGTGACGATTGATAACGACCAGCTTGACTTCAGATCATACCTGGCTACCGGTGAACTATTTGATGCCTTTATACTCGAGAAACGTAACGGCAAGATCAATAAATTCAAAGAACACAAACCCGCATGAAAACCCATATAATACTGTTGCTGGCAATCCTGATTGCCGGCAACAGCCTCTGTGCACAACAGCTGGACCGGCCCAAACTTGTAGTAGGTATTATGGTAGACCAGATGCGATGGGATTATCTGTACCGCTATTATGACCGTTACGGTAACACCGGTTTTAAACGTCTGCTTCGCGAAGGTTTCAGCTGCGAGCAGACGATGATCAATTATGTTCCCTCTGTTACTGCCTGTGGGCATGCAGCGGTATATACCGGCACTGGTCCTGCCATGAATGGTATTATCGGCAACGATTGGTACGACCGGAAATCGGGCCGGTCAGTATACTGTGTATACGATAGTACTGTAAATACTATTGGTACAGGTAAAACACTGGCAGGTGGGATGTCGCCGCGCAACTTGCAGTCTACAACTGTAGGCGATGAACTATGTATCGGTACTGGTTTCCAGAGCAGGGTAGTAGGCATAGCATTGAAAGACAGGGCAGCTATATTGCCCGCCGGTCAGGGTGCAGATGCGGCCTTTTGGTACGATGATGCCACCGGTAATTTCACTAGCAGCACCTGGTACATGAATAGTCTGCCATCGTGGGCAGCTGCTTTTAATAAAGAGCAACGCGCTGCAAAATATATACAGCTGCCCTGGAAAACGTTATACCCGATTTCTTCCTATACCGCCAGCACGGCCGATGATAGACATTATGAAGTACCTATACCGGGAGAAGACAAACCAGTGTTCATTCATCAATTTAACAGCGGGAAGGATTATGACCTGCTGAAATATTCACCCTGGGGTAATACGCTCACATTTGACTTTGCGAAGGCCGCTATTCAGGGTTATGGGCTGGGGAGAAATGTAACAGACATGGTGGCGCTTAGCTTCTCTACACCAGACATTTCCGGCCACAGCTTTGGCCCGGATGCGATTGAAATGGAAGATATGTACCTTCGGCTGGACAAAGAGTTAGGTGCATTCCTCCGTTGGCTGGACCAACGATATGGCAACGATTACCTCGTGTTCCTTACTGCAGATCATGGCGCCATCAATTCGCCGGGATTCCTGCAGGATCACCACCTGCCAGGCATAGCGGAGAAGATGAGCCGGGCAATTGCATTGAACGAAGCTATCAATAAACAGTTCAGTATTTCCAGGGCTATTCTCTCTGATGCTGGTTCGCAACTATACCTGGATACAGCCGCTATCAGTAAAGCAGGTGTTTCACTGGCCAATATACGGCAGTTCATTAAGGCGCAGTTGAAAACACTTCCGGGTGTCGGGGATGTTGTTACAACGGATGAAATCCATAATGGTTATCTTCCTGCACCGTTCAATGCCATGTACTTAAACGGCCTGCACACCAAACGCAGCGGAGATATGATGGTAGTGCCTGCACCGGGTGTAAAGAATGGCAGTATCATGGGCACTACACATGGCACCATGTATCCTTATGATACCCATATTCCCTTGATATGGTTTGGCTGGCATATAACAAACGGCAACAGTCATCGTAATATCAGTATTACAGATATTGCCCCAACGCTCTGCGCATTATTGCATATACAGATGCCCAGTGGCGCTACAGGGCAGGTGATAGAAGAGGTGATACCACGCAAGGAAGGATGGTGATAGAGAATTGTACATGACTTAAATTACGAAAGGCTTGTAAGTAAAACTTACAAGCCTTTCGTGTATAAATATGATTAACCATTCTTCCTTCTGGATAAAGTTAAGAACTCTCCATATTTTTTTTCAGCATCAGCGAGTGAGAGAATTTTTGCTTCGTAAAGTCCTTCAACAATCATTGAAAAGTAGGAGTGCCTGAACAAGTCGGGAGTAAATCCATTTCGCCCTCTCGCAGGATGTGGTAAAGGTATTACTATCCAGGGGAAGTCGTCTTTCTCATACTGGTCCCATAAAAAATTATAAACCCTGCTGCCAAAGCAAAAGATGACTTTTGGATTGATTATTTCGATTTCTTTCTTAAGAAAACTCTCGTAGCAGTTCTTTACACATGCCGGATTATAATCTTTAAGCCCTTTATAGTTATCATTTACATCGTTTAAGCCACATTTAACTAAATTAGTCAGATATGCATTCTTTAGTTGGAATGTAAAGACAATACTGTTGAAGAGTTTGCCGTAGGTTCCTCCTATGAATTGTTCCGGATAATTATATTTCTGTTGTGGTTCATGAATCCAATACCATAATTTGGTAGGGCGTTTGGTATAGCCATTGAAAACAACATCCTCATAAATATCATAGTCCTTGCTTGGGCTTTCCATCAGAAACAATACGCCTTCAGTGTGCCACTCCGTAAAATCGATATTGAGTTGATCAGTAGCATGCAGGAGATCTTCTGTTGTTGCACCATGCGAGATATTTTGTAAAGTATAGCTGCTATCAGACGGGCAGGTGTTACAGCCGTTTGTCTCACATCTTACACAATAGCCGGTAATCTTATGGCGCTGATTCAGCAGGTAAGAATTGAAGGTGTACTCGTCGATATTTATCGAATTGTCGAGTTGGAGCAGATCATTGAAATTTAACTTCTTTAAGTCGATGTTCATAGTTATAGTGAGTTGAGGGATTGGGTAGTATATAGAGGCCGGGGCTGGATGCGCTCCTTACTTCCTTAGAATCTTATCCATTGCTTTCCCTTTTGCCAGTTCGTCAATCAGTTTATCTAAGTATCGTACTTTTTGCATTAGTTTATCTTCGATTTCTTCTACCCGGTAGCCACAAATTACACCGGTAATTTTTGAAACATTGGGGTTTAGTTGTGGAGCCTGGGCAAAGAAGTTTTCAAAATCAGTTTTATTGTCGATGTGTTGTTGCAATGTTTGTTTATCATATCCGGTCAACCAAAATATGATTTCATTTACTTCATCAATGGTTCGTCCTTTTTTTTCCGCTTTCTGAATGTAGTGCGGATAAACACTTGCAAAAGACATTCTGTAAACTCTGGTGTTATCCATTTCAGTTGTTGAGTTTTACGTTTGTAGATACTGATGAAATTGACTGTCTGTAAAAGATTCTCCTTGTTTACCTGGAAAGGGCGTAATAAAAATACGTGTTTTTATATAGTTAGAATTTTATTTGCTGTTTTTCAACTGACTCAACGGGCTTGTGCATAGAACTATAGCTTCTATAAACGAAAGAGGGTATCTCTTTTGAGATTACCCACTTTCGTTTTTCGGGTCAGGCAGTGACCCTTAATAGCTTTTTTCATGGCCGGGATCAGGCATCCGCTTCACAGTGATGTGGGTCCGATGCACATGACATCTGGCCCCTACAAGTGATTGCACTGCATTCTCCACAGGACGCTACACAGGTTGACGCATTGGATGCTTCTGTTTCCTTGTATCCGCCTTTCACATTAGAAAGATTGGCAATCCTAATACGTTCTAAGTTCAATTTTTTCGCTGGTTTTAACTTTTTCATACGTGGTAGTTTTTTTAAGTGTTCACCCTTGTCTTTAGCTGGGGCAATGCCATAGGGTATTTGTTCAGCATTTAAAATTCGTTATGTGACGAAGATTTGGAGCTAGTAACAAAATACCCCAATTGGGTGCGGCTATGCGGCACTATTGTATTATAAACTAAGTTATTTGAGCTTGGAAACTAGAAGCAAAAAAGGTCTGTAAGTATAACTTACAAACCTTTTCTTCAGCGTTATGCAGTAGCGATTACTTTCCAGGTATCTCGCGCAAAATGTGCAGCAAAAAACCATAAAACCGCTCTACGGAAGAGATCTGTACACATTCCTTTGGAGAATGGGCGCCGCGGATGGTAGGACCAAAAGAGATCATATCCGGTCCATTAAGTAAAGCTCCCAGGATACCGCATTCCAGTCCGGCATGTATTGCGCCTACTTTAGGCTGGTGATCGAAGTGATCGTTATACAGGGATAATATCTGTTTCAGGATAGCAGAATCCGGGTTGGGTTTCCAGCCAGGATAGCCGCCAGTCTGAGTGACTTCGCAGCCTATGTTTTCAAAAGTAGACTTCACGGCCAGGGCTACGTCTTCCTTGGTGCTGTCTACGTTGCTGCGTTGGAGTGATTGCGTGATGAACAGGCCATCTTTAATACTCACTTTCGCCAGGTTGGTGGAGGCTTCCACCAACCTGGCAAAATCGGGACTCATGCGGAATACGCCATTGGGTACGGCATAGATGGCACGGAGCACCTGCGTGAAATATGCGGGCTCCATCACTGAAGCAGGTGTGTTACCTGGAACAATGTCTATTGTCAGATCAGCCTCTATCGTTTTATATTCTTCTTTCAGCGTAGCGGCGAATGCAAGCACCAATTCCCCGAAAGCTGCTTTATCTGCGCCCGGCACTACCACAGTGGCGCGGGATTCGCGCGGGATAGCATTCCGCAGGCTGCCGCCATCGAGGGTAGCCAGCTGCAGATCGAAGGACTGGTGTGCCCTGTACAGCAGGCGGTTCATTAGTTTGTTGGCATTGCCTCTGCCACGGATGATATCCATACCGGAGTGGCCTCCTAACAGACCTTTGATGGTGATGTCAAATGCTGCGCCTCCGGCCAGAGCTGGTACTTGCTGGTAAGTGCCTTCGGTATTGGTGTCGAGGCCGCCGGCGCAACCAATGGTGATCTCGTCTTCTTCTTCCGTATCGAGATTGAGCAATATTTTTCCGGTATAGGGTGCAGGGTCCAGTTGCATGGCGCCTGTCATACCGGTTTCTTCGTCGATCGTGAACATGGCTTCAATAGCAGGATGCTGTACATCGGTAGCTGCCAGGATAGCCATGATAGCGGCTACTCCGATACCGTTATCTGCGCCCAGCGTAGTGCCGTGGGCCCGTACCCAGTCGCCATCCACATACATATCGATACCCTGGGTATCAAAGTCGAATGGGGTATCTCCATTTTTCTGATGGACCATATCCACGTGAGACTGGAGGATTACTGTCTGACGGTTTTCCATACCGGGTGTTGCCGGCTTTTTGATGAGCACATTACCGACGGCGTCCTTTTTCGTTTCCAGGCCCAGCTGTTGGCCAAAAGCCTCAATAAAGGCGATTACCTTTTCTTCTTTTCTGGAAGCCCGTGGGATGGCATTCAGCTGGCTGAAATAATGCCATAGAGACTGTGGTGCTAATGTTGTTAGTTCCATGTGGTATCTTAAATAGCGGTTATTAGGCAGGCAATGTAGGCAAATCCGGAGAAACGGCCATTGAAATGAGAAGATGTTTTGCAGTTGTTATCAAAGTGTTGCCCCGCCTGTATAGTATAGTAATCGTGAATGTATAAGGAAGTAATATCGAAGTAAATACGGACTTGACGTGGGCTTGATGCGGACCTGATATGGGGTAATCCAGGAGTAAAGGCGGACTGGCACTGCTTCAGGGCCATATATCTGGTGAACACTCCTGTATTAAGTCCACCTTGTCGCCTGGATTACAGCACAGATAAGGACTGTAGGGGGACGGGAACAGTACCGGATCAGTTGGTGATGGAATAATATGGCGCCAAATTGCACCGGCTATTTTTTGATGTAGTCGTATTGTAGACGTCTGTGTCAAAAGGAATAGACACATTGTAGCCGGTATTGTTTGGAAAATCAAGGGAGGCGGGTGCATATTTGTGCCGGGTAATATCACCTGGCATATTACTACACTTTATGAACAACCGCACCTTATCACCGTACAGGAATAGCCCAAAATTTATTATACCATGATAGTAATCGTAAGAGTAAACAAAAATCATCTCTTCCTTAAAACGATTCCTGCACCCGATGTACAATGTCCTCTTTGTAAGGCCAAGGGCCAAATGGAGATGAGCTTTTATCAACTGCAGCTGGAGGCAGGCTGGGTACGTGATACAAAAAAGATAACGGCTTCCGTCTGTTGTAAAAATTGTCATCAGGATGTACCGGTTGTACGTTGGGATAAAGAACTGACCGCCTTTTACAATGCTGAAAAGAAACAGATAACTGTAAAGACTTCTTTTAAAGCGGGAAAAATAGGGAAAATCCTGATCTGGCTGAATATCATATTCTTTGGGGCCATTTTCTTGTTCCTGGCAGGCCTATTTATTTACCACCGGATAGGGCCTGAGCAAACTGCTAAGAACGGCATCAGCAGGGAGGAACAGGTACGGCAGTCTGAGCAATTTGCGGGCAGCCCCCAAACGGGGGACTTAGTGCTGGTATATCTTTTCGATGATCACAAACAGGCGTTATTCAAAATAACGGTTATAGATGCTGCTACTAACGTGGTAAAAGCTATAGCCTCGGATAAGAGTATCGATGTTCCTGCCAATGCCAGTGAAGTACCTATGGCTGATGTAGATTTTAAACCGGGTAATGAAACGTCATTTTCTATGATGGACTACAAAAATCTAAGATTTACTGCGCCTAATAACAAGCATTTGGGGAATGTACAAATGATTTACAGAAAATAAACTTTAGAAGAGATGAAAACAGGCAAAGACGACGAGCATTTTGTGGGGGATCACATATACGAAGGTAATAGAAAAGAACCTTACTTCAGGGTGGGCATCAATGGGCTTATCGGGTTGTTTTTTGCTGGCGCCGGCTTTTATCAATTCATTAGAATACAAAAATGGGAGGCAGCTGGCGGCATTATCGAAATGAATAACTTCCAGCAGTTACTTTACAGACATGTTGGTAAATGGGGGATACTCGCTTTTTTATTACTTACGGGTGCTGTATTTTTTTACAAGGCATACGCCCGATGGAGGAGAATAAAAAGACAGGAGCGTATGTAGGAAATTTCATTTCATTGGGGCTGAGGCGATGGCTTGTATATCAGGTAAAATAAAAAAGGCTACGATTGTAGCCTTTTTATTCATTTCCGAAGAAATGTGCCCAGAACTGGATTCGAACCAGCACACCCTTGCAGGCGCTGCGACCTGAACACAGTGCGTCTACCAATTTCGCCATCTGGGCAACTCCGTAAAACGGATTGCAAAAGTAAGCGTTTTTTCAAATTAACCAAATTTAATTTGAA
>NZ_DATLKJ010000196.1:0-26746 GCF_035538455.1 Chitinophaga sp. | reverse complement strand
GGGCAAAGTTGCCGGCCACCGGATCTGCAAATACCGGTTGTATGTCCAGTGAATTGCTGTCCAGTTTAGTACCAGCTCTCCAGGCAGCAAGCGTAGTGTAGTTAGCGCCTTTGCTACCAGTATAAGCCTTGTTCACACTGCTTTTTACATAGATGTCGTTATAGTCGGATGCAAAAGCACCGTTGCTAGGTACGTATAGTCCATACCTGGAACCAGGGCCGCTTCTGCTGATGTCGAAGATATTATTGAAGACACGGTTGCCTTCCACAGTGCCGAAACTGCTATTGTAATAACCTCCTGTTTCAACGTCAATAGTATTCTTATCATCATTTAACACCACCGTGTTATGATAGTAGTGGATATAGTCAGAACTGCTGTTGTACAATCCATATATATCACCATTACTGCGTATATCATAAATCAGGTTATTGAAAACCCTGGACGGATTATCATTCGCGCCATCTGCAGACGAATGGCTGATGACGTTGACAGTAGTTGTGCTGGTGAAATTTCCGCCGAACAGGTTATGTATCCTGTTGCTGCTGATCACCACGCCATTGCTCTTACTTCCGATGCCTATACCGTAAAGCTGGTAAGGCTCATCAGTACGCGTAGGCCTGGAGATGTCGTTGTGGTCTACCAGTGTATTTACTGCATTATTTAACTGTATACCAGAGCTATAGGAATCCTTGATAGTATTGCCGATGATACTGTTATTGCCAACCTCTGTATTATAGCCGGTATAAATATTAACACCGAAATAACCACCGGTGATTTTATTGTTGCTGATGATATTGCCTTCGCTGTAGTTGCTGCTGCCATCATCCGGATCTCCGTCAGTACCATTGATCACGATACCGCTGAAGTCTGAATAAGAGCTTGTATTGTCAAGCAGCACGGTACAACGGTTGATCTTGTTGCTGTCTGCATTGTTCCAGATATGCACGCCATAACCGTAAGAACCACCTCTTGCATCAATAGTCAGGCTGTCGAATGTAACGAAGTCTGTACTGCGCAGTTTGATCACGGCTCTTTCATTGGCATCTGTAGATGCAAATTTTATCGTATTGCCATTACCGTTAAACGTAATTGTATTAATGGAAGAAGTACCGGCAATGGAATCCAGCACCAACTGCTCGTTGTATGGACCCGAATTGGCCACCACATTGAACGTCACCGCACCGGAAATACCACACTCCATCGCTGCTTTGGCAGCATTGAAGCTATTGTAGTTGCCTCCGCTGGTAGGCTGTGCTTTGTTGATAGTATATATACCACCTGGCAATGCAGGGTTCACTGTCAGCAATACCGGATCTGAATAAGTGGTGTTCCCGGTACAAGTCACCGCTGCCCTGTAATACAATGTGGTAGTGGAAGTAATCACCGTATCCGGGTTGGTCAGCACGGTTCCGAGATTGGTATACGGGCCGGCCGCAGTAGCAGATGTCTGCCACTGATAGGTTTGCCCCAGGCCAACGGAATTACCGGAGAGCGACAACGCCACTTTCCTGTTCACGCATATCGGCGTAGTGCTCACATGTGCAGTACCTGCAACCGGTGGGGTCGTACAAGGACCAGGTGTAAATTCATATGCGCCGATATCCGGAGTAGAAGCATTTCTCGCAACGTTGTTTATATCTACTGTAATACCAACCGGTTCGCCTTTGTTGTCAATAGAGGCATTGTTGGGTTGATAATTACCTGTTGAAGCTGATACAAACAATGGATTAGAGGCCAGGGAATTTGTGTCTTGTTTTGATGCTGTTTGCCAGTCGAGTAAACTGCTGTTGTTAGCGCCGAAGTAGCCAACATAGGCGGTTCCGCTCGGCACTGACAAATAATAATCATTTCTGTTTGCGTGAATAGTTCCATTGGTAGCGCCGAAATAAATAGCGTACTTGGTACCGCCGCCGCCGCGGGTAACAGAGATAAGGTTATTGACAAATTCAACCCCATCTGCTTTGGAGCTGACTGTGAAACCACGTGTAGTATAAGACGTAGAGGTGGTAGCTGAGCCATCCAGCACAATGGTATTGTGCAGATACCAGTTATTATCAGAAGATGAGTTGTAGATACCATAGGCATCTCCTTTACCACTGAAATCACTGATCACGTTGTTACTCACCACATTCTGGAACTGGCTGATCGCATCTGTATTGGTAAAGTAGATACCATAACTGCCATCCGTTTTGGTGGACGCACCGCCAAAGGGATTGGTGATCCTGTTGCGGGTAATATTCGCGCTGGTGCTTAAGCCTGTAAAATAAATACCATAGAAGGTAGTTAAATTACTTCTGGTAGGCCTGTTGATCTGGTTATTCTCAATCAGCGTTTTGAAAGAACCGTTGATATGAATACCATAGCTATAGAAGTTCTGAATTTTATTGTTGATAATTTTATTGTTACCATTCGCAAAATCAATGCTGCCAGCCATTACAACACCGTAGTAACCACCGTTGATCGTGTTACCGTCGAAAGTATTATAATCGCATTTAGCATTGCCGGTACCTGTAGGCGAGGAAGTAGAACTGCTCACCACAATACCTGCATGATTCGTTGATGAATTAGATGTAGTGTCCAGCAGGATCGTACAGTTACTGATCGTGTTGCTGTCTGCATCATTAAGGAGATGTACGCCCCAACCGTAGGTCGTAGCACCGCTGAGCACCGGTTTGATCACCAGGTTCTTGAAAGTAAAGTTATCCGCGCCGTTCAGCTGTATCACCGCACGGTTGGCAGATGTACAAGGGAAGCGCAGCGTATCTCCGTTACCGTTAAAGGTAATGGTGTTGGTACCGGATGCGCCAGGCACCGGCGCCAGTACCAGTTGCTCATTATACGGGCCGCTGCCTGCGGTTACATTGAACACTACCGCGCCAGTGATCCCGCATTTGATAAAATTGTATGCGTCATTGAATGAAGCGAAGTTGCCGGAACCGGTAGGCAACGCCTTATTAATAGTGAATGTACCGCTTACCAACGTCGGGGAAGTTACCACCGCACTGGTAGAGAAGGCAGAACTGCCGCTTCCCGTACACGTCACTTTACAACGATAGTAAGAAGTGGCCGATTGTGTAGAAGAAAGCTGGCTGGATGTTTCACCGTTAATATCTGTCCAGGTCGCATTGTCTGAAGAACGCTGCCACTGGTAAGTAAGGCCGGATGCGACTGTTGTACCGCTGAGGGTAACGGTGAAGTTACCGTTAAGACATACGGCGGTCGGATTCGCAGTTGCCGTTCCTGCCGCAGGCGTACCTGTACAGGCGGCGGCAGGCGTCCAGGCAAATACGATATTCGGCCTGGTGTTCATGCTGCCGGTATTGTCTGTATTGACAGTACCGCAAAGATTATCTTCGTTATCCCTGCGGTAGGTATGGGAAGCATTGAATGAAAGCCCTGTTGTATAAGGTACTTCAGGGTTATTGGAATACAAATCTCCTGTATTGGTATTGGTAGCGCCACTGCACACTTCCACCACAATATTATCAACACCATTCCAGAACATAGGTGAAGACAGGTTGAATGAGTTAAGACCTGTCACGGGCTGATAGTCCAGCGGACCATAAACATTGGTTGTCACGGGTACCCAGCTGTCGCCCTTCAAAGCCGTATCCGCAGTTGTTCCGATCTTAATACCATACAACTCAATGGTGGTGGTGGTATTAAGATTCTTGACCAGGAAGCGGATAGCAGTGATCGCGCCGGGGCCCATTCCTGCCGCCGTCAGCTCCGAAGCGCGTATCAGGTACTGTGATCTGTTACCTTCGTAATAATCCTGCAAGGGACACGGATACCCGGTACTGCTATTACCCGATACATCGTTCCCGATCTTGATATCAGTCTGCGCCGATAGCCGTAAAGCCAGCATCAGCAACATCACTGACATCCATGTGATTCTAAACAGTGCTGTATATTTTTTCATGTAAATAATTTTTGGGTTTTCTGGTTGGGGATCTTCATGCGGCATATTTTAAAAACTCCAGCTGATCCACGATTTTCCATCACTCGCACTTACCATGTCGTAGGCTACAGGTCCTACCTGGATAAGGTAGAATCCCTGGGGGTTGGCCATCACGGCACGTGAGCGCAGAACGGGGGTTTTATCGGGAGGAAGTTTTCCATAGAGACCTATATCACTGAATACCGCACGGCCGTCGCTGGTAAAGTCCGGCTGCGTATAGGCGGGACCGTAACTAAGTGTTGGCCTGGCATCTCCCACTTTCAGCACAAATCCAAGCATATCAAAATCAACACCGGCCCCCTGTGCCTGCGGCCAGAATACCAGCTGGAAGAAATCAGGCAGGGAACGGATATGGAATGCATCATCCGCACCGTTAACATGGAAGCCTTCATCCGAACCCCAGTAACGGCCCCGGTCCAAAGCATACTTATACCAACGCTGCGGAGCATTCACATCCAGCGCCAGCGGACGCACCGTTTCACCAATGGTAGCGGCACTGCCGTTCACAGAACAGGTCAGCTGTCCGTTGCTCCAGCGGATATTGTCAATACTGCTGATCACTGAAGTGCTGTCATTGAAAGCGGGCGACAAACGAATACCATCCGGCGTATAGTAGTACCCGGTGGTAAAGGTTTGTGCCTTCCCTTTATAGACCCATGTGAAGTTCATCAGGTGCAGATTTTGGCTGATCCTGATGTCGTATTTCGCATTACCGGCAGTGAGCCGGCGGAAATAAGTGAGGATAGCGGAAACGCTGTCAATATCGCGGTTCATGCGATGCTGATAATAATTGTCCATATCCTGCTGGGTAGCTTTTACCAGCAGGGCTTTGCTGCTGTGAAAGCGGCCGGTGAGTTCTATTGTATCACCATGCAGGCTGTTAATGGCAAACTCAAAGTCTGAGCCGAGGCCCTGTCCGTAAGAACCACCATTGTTACCGGCATCTGGGTCGCACAATACATGCAGATAAGAGTAAGTATCAAAGAGAAGACTGGGCTGCTGCAGTGATTTCAACCGCCAGCTGCTCTCCCGCATCTTTACGCTGGATGTACCATCCAGGTCGGAGAACATCTGCACCCTGTTGGAATCATTGAAACGAAAGAAAAAACTGAACACGCTGTTGGGTACGCCGGCAGGATATACCAGCGCCTTCCAGCCATAGGGTGCTCCCGTCAGTACAGCCTGATATTGACGCAACGTTTCATTGATACGTGCATCCGGAGACTTGTCAAATACAGGGTCCAACTCCTTTTTGCAGGCATATAGTCCGGTGATGAGTACTAGTATTAAACAGAATAGATTTGTTTTCATACAGGGTTAATTTAATAGAGCAACTGATCAATCTCTTTCCGGGTACGGCTTTGCAGACTATAGAAATCGATATGCCATACCGTCTTGAAATAGTTGACCACCATAGATTCTTTCTTCCTTAACCGCGCCTGCGCCTCCGCCTGCGCTACGCCATTGGGACTGACACCAGGCGGAATGCCGTTCACGATCTTATCGAAACCGGCTTTTCCTTCCACCAGCATCATGGATATCATCTCCACAAAATCTTCGTCAAATGCCGCCATGGAATAAGCTGTCACAAAGCCGTCACGGCGGGCTGCCGCGTCTGTGATATTATTCCAGTTGGCAGTGTACAACCCTGCACAGATACGCTTGAACTCCACAGGATACATGATGGTCTGATGCAGGATGTGCCCGAACTCGTGTTCAATCACATGAAACATCTGTTTCACATTGCCGGAATCGCCGGGCTGATAGCCGGGCATATCCCTGGTGAAAAAATCATTCACGAGATAAAGCACCACCTTGCGGCCACCTTCAGCAGTACCAAGGGTAATAGTGCCGTTCTCATTCCAGCTGGCGCTGCCGGAAAGGATGAAGAATTTGGGGCAGTATTTTTTGAAGAACAGCATGCCCGCTTCATCGATGTAAGGGTTCATCCATACCTTCCTGATAGCCTGCATAACAGGTATTACCTTTTCTTCTTTAGGCGGTACGAGGGTTTTGGTGAGATCAAATTCAAACTGATCCCACTTGTATTTCACAGCAACATTGTACGGTATGGTAAGCGAATCATGCAACCAGCGGTCCAGCGGACTCTTGATCCAGGTGTCGCCACCCAGGCCGGGGATGTCGTCTATCACACCGATGTCATTGCTCTTGCTGCAGGAGAGCAGGAAGCAAAGAGAGAGGAGTAAGAGCAGGTATTTCATTTTCAGGTTTTTTTTCTTCAGATTTCATAAATAAGCTGATCATCTGGGGTTGAGGGCAAGGCCCGACATCGTTACAGACTGGGGCAACTGGAACACACGGCGGTTATCGCCGGGCTTCAGTTCAAACACCTGCCCGTCGCCGGTACGATGGGTAATGGGGGCATTGTATCTCATCAGGTCAAACCAGCGCATACCTTCCTGCACATATTCCGCTCGCTTGAAATCCAGTATAGTCCGGATCAAAGCGGTCCTGGTATCGCTGATGCTGTAGAACTCCTTTATTGATGCAAGCGTGATCTCATGCACATTGGGATCATAGTTCCTGATACGCTTACTGGCAAAGAGATTCAGATCTTTCAGCACATCGTCGGGATTGTTGAGCCATGCATTGGCTTCTGCACGGTTGAACAGTACTTCTTCTGTCGTGAAGAGCGGCGTCATCACATAAGCCTCACCGATAGTGGCATTCACGGACGACTTCACGAAATACTCTGTGAGCTTCGGTACGAAATAATCCTGCGATCCGTAGTAGTAAATCGGATAGCACCATTCCCCTCCCGTTACGTTATAGCCCAGGATCTGTGTCTGCCGGGCATAGTCGAGATCGTAACGGTAGCGGCCTACGTTGCGGCCAAAGTTGGACACTGTCTCCACTAGCAGCAGATTGGCATCATCGGCAGCACTGGCATAGAGATCAAAAATCTGTGCCGGCGACATCGTGCTGTACTTTGTATTCCACGGCCGTATGTGGGTCGCGATGTCATTGTTGGAGAAAGTCCGGTCCGCAAACTGCCTTGCCTTCGCATAGTCTTTCCTGAAGAGATAAAAACGTGTGGCGAAAGCATAAGCAGCGCTCCTGTTGAAATGATAACGGGGAACCGTGTAAGCCACATCATTGATCAGCGGCAGTCCTTCCTGCAAATCCTTCTCTATCATATCATACACATAAGACACCGTTTTACGGTCATACTTCTTTATCACAACCGTTTCCGGCTCAGTCACATAGGGGATGCCGGGATCAACAGCTGCAGAAGCCGGATCATACATTTTTGAGAAAATGTTCACCAACATAAAGTGGGCATAGGCACGCGCTACCAGTGCTTCACCACGCTGTGCGCGGTAGGCTGCCGTATCTGCCGCCTTGTTACATGCCTGGAGGGCCTGGTTGGCAGCGGCTATGGCCTTATAGCATGCCTCCCAGTAGGCCTCCGGTGAATCTTGGCTGACAGATTGGATATCACGAAAAAAGAAAGCGTCAATATTAGGCCGTTCATCCGTTCCCGTTAACTTGTCCGCTACATTGTCCGACATGGATTCACACATCACAATGTAGGTGGCTTGCGGGTACGCTGTACCCAGCAGTTTAGACACCTTGGAAGGAGAACTGAGGTCTGTCCAGGTACTGTCCGGCACCTGCTCCAGGTACTTCTTACAACCGCCCAGCAAGGCAGCTGCTGTTACCAGCAATGCCAATGCCGCAGGCTGTATTTTTCGTTTATACGTATATGTTATATCTCGATATTTCATACCGGCTGATTTAAATACCTACTTTAATGGAAAAGGTGAACTGTTTCTGGATAGGCTGCGCCACGCCGCCGGCATTGAAAAACTCCGGGTCCTGCCCCTGAAGTTTACTGTCGGCATAGATTAACCATGGGTTAATAGCAGCTCCGGTTACGGACACGCCATTGAAGCCCACGCGCCGTACCAGCGACGCGGGCAGCTGCCAGGTCAGGGATACTGTTTTCAATCGGATAAAATCTCCTTTGGCCACCCTTTCCGTCGAGTAGTTGTAATTGTTGTAGGGATAGGCTCCCCGGATCATTCGCTGTTGGAATGCATCGAGGATAGATGGTACGTTAGTCTGTTGTTCATCTCCAGGCATGATCCAGCGGTCATAAAACTCTTTCGGCATCGCATCCAGGTCAGAGTAAGCTGTCTTGAATGCAGGATACAACCGGATCTTATTGCCCCATTGGTAAGTAAAGAACACATTCAGCGAAAACGCCTTATAGCGGAACGTATTGGAGAATCCGCCCGTTATCGGAGGGTCCACCGGTCCCTGGTAAACGAGATAACCGGTATTCTGATCCTGCAGGTACACATCCGGGCTGGTCTCACCTTTCTGATTAATGAACTGCGGCGTACCTGTTTTGGGATCAAGTCCCTTGTATTGTATAGAGAACAGGCTATGCACCGGATACCCTTCCTTGTTGCCGCCTTCAGCCACCACGAGATCGAAAATGCCCGGTGTATTCTTGGCATTGGTGATCTTGTTGGTGTTGTAACCAAAGGTGAGATTGGTTTTCAGTCCCCATTCCTTTTTCCGCACCAGGTCCCCTCCTATCATCAGCTCCACACCCTGGGAGGTCATATCAGCATAGTTAGCGGCCTTGAACATCTCGCCGCCGATGCCGGATGTCTTAATAATACTGATGAGATCAAAGCTTTTCCTGCTGTATACATCCAGTGCAATATTCAGGCGGTTACTGAAGAACCCTGCATCCATACCAATGTTGGTGGTATACAGTTTTTCCCAGGTAAGGTCATCATTCTGCAAATGCGATAACCGGATCACAGACTCTACTTCACTGAGATGCGGCCTGTTCGTATTAATTGTCTGGTAGACAATATTGGAATTCGTGGCCGGCCCCATGCTGGCGGTGAGGCCATAGCTGGCGCGTAACGTGAGGTAATCCAGTTTCGAGAACCGCTGCATGAAAGGCTCGCGGTCTATGTTCCAGGAACCTGCTACACTCCACGTGGGCAGCCACCTGGCTTTACTGGATTGCCCCAGCCTGTTGGACCCATCGTAACGCGCTGTAGCAGTGAGGTTATACTTCCCGTCATAGGCATAAGTGGAAGTGGCATAGAACGCCGCAAAGCGGTCGTAATCCCGCCCCATTCCGTAGTAAGGGAAATTGCTTTCTATCGTTTGCTTCAGTATGCGGTAATCAATAAAAGGCTGGCCACCGTTTTCATACTGGTAGCCATAACCTGTGTTGGAAGCGTTCTGCCTGTCGGCCGCCTTCACCTGCTGACCAATGAGCACATTGAGATGATGCCGCTGTGCAAACGTATCAGTATAGTTAAGCGAATTCCTGAAGTCATAGTTGATCAGCTGATCTTCCGTGCGGTTGTAAAAACCACCGGCAGGTAGCACGATCACAGGCTGCGCATCCGGATTATCCGGATCGCGGTACAGGAATTTATTGCGCTGTGCAATGGTAGCATTGTCAGCCGCCCTGTAAGCATTGGCCATATTAGCGTTCTCAGTGATCTGATGCTCACGGGAAGATTTCACATACCTGATAGCGCCGGTAAATTCATAGCGCAGGTTCTTGGTGAGCTTCCAGGCAAGATCACCCTGCAGGCGCAGGTCCATCATGTTCAGATCCAGGTAGTTGTTCCTGAGCTCATTGATGATATTGAAGGGCGCAAAATTCCTCCTGAAGTATTCCAGTTTCCCGTTCTGGTCGTACGCGGTAAGTGTACGGCTGGTATTCAAAGAATAGCTGAACGGGTTAATGTCAAAGTCGCGGTCATACTGACCTTCCACCGGGTTGCTGCTGCGGCTGAGCGCACCGGGAGCCTTCTGCTGGCGCACAGAAGCGAGCGCCGAGAAACCGGTGGTAAGTCTGTCTGAAAGTTTGTACGTGTTGCGGAAATTGAGCGTATAACGGTTTACTTTGTCGGCCAGCGTCCATCCGTTATCACTATAGAAGCTGGTAGAGAAATAAGATTGCGATTTGTCTGTACCTGTAGAGATGCTGAGTGAATGTTCCTGGACAAAATTGTTACGGAACAGGAGGCCAAACCAATCGGTGTTGGCATTGGCATAGCGCATTAAGAAGGCTTTCCTCGAAGCCGGATCATTGGTAACCGGGAAATTGCCGTCAGGGCCGGCATTCAGCAAATCATACATTTTGCCAAATACACCTATGTCTGCACGGGAAAGAATATCAGAAGTAAGGATTCCTTTCCTTTCCAGCTCCGCCAGCACAGACATCTGCTGAGCGGAGTTCATGATGTTGAAGTTATTGTAATTGGGCTTCAGCTGTGTGCTGAAGTTACCGCTATAGGCAATAACAGGCTTGCCTGCACGGCCCTTCTTGGTAGTAATCACGACTACGCCGTTCATGGCACGGGCGCCGTACAACGCAGTAGCTGCGGCATCCTTGAGGATGTCGAAGCTCTCAATATCATTAGAGTTAAGACCAGCCACAGCGCTGCCCAGCAAGGTCGTGGGATCACCGCTCGACAACTGATCGTTGGAGATATTGACCACATCTTCCAGCACCACACCATCTACCACCCACAAAGGTTTGTTATCTCCATTGATAGAAGTAGCGCCGCGAATACGGACTTTCGGCGCTGTGCCGAAGGTACCGGAAACGTTCTGTATCGCCACACCAGCCACCTTGCCTTCCAGCATACGGCTCACATCCGTCATACCGTCTATCTTCACATCTTCGCCTTTCAGACGGGTAGCAGCACCGGAAAATTTCGTTTTCTCAATACTCTGGAAACCCGTTACCACCACTTCCTGCAGGTGGGTAGGTTTCTCTCTCAGCGTTACATTGAGCACACCGTTTCTGAATTGCGCAGAGCTGACCTCCTCCATCCTGTATCCGGTGAAATTAAATACCAGTACAGCATCTGAGGCAAGACGCTTCAACTCATATTCACCTCTGTCGTTAGTTGTAGTGCCGCGTGAAGAACCTTTCACCATAACAGTAACACCCGGCAGTGGTTCTCTCTTTTCTGTAGTAACTACGCCTTTTACATCAGTAATACGTGGCTGTACTTGTTTTAGTATAGCCGGTGCCGTTAGCGTGGCCACCTTTCTGTTGCTATCCCGCCTGATGACAATCCGATTGTACATGACGCTATAGGAAAGGGAATATGGCGTCAGCAGCTTGTTCAGCAGGTCGCCCACTTTCTCATTCTGTGCAGCAATGCTTACTTTGTTGGTGTTGAGCGCTTCATTGCTGGTATACACAAAAGAGACTTCAGCCAGGGAGCCTATTTTTTCCAGCGCATCCCGCAGCAATACATCGTGCAGGTGAAGGGTAATTTTCTTCTCCAGCGCATCCTGCGTGCCCGCCGGGCCGGCATGAGCGTGCAGCACAGCCAGCAGCAGCACAAGATAGCAGAGATAATGTCGGGTTTTTCTGAGCATAAATAGTTGTTGAATGTTTTCATTCCGGGTAATAGGATTCCCATTCCGGTTCCTCGTAAGAACCGGGCAATAAAGAGCCAGCTGCATTGCAGCGACACTTCTTTCAGCAGTATAGGACCATTAAGAGATTAGCCGGAGAGCGGTGATGGCGTTGTTGTCATAGTTTGATCTCATTTGGTTGATATTAACAGATAAATTTTCAACAGTTAATTTTGGGCAATAAGAGCCTGATAACCGGATAGGTTATATCTGGTCATACTAATGGCAGGTTCAAAAAAAACCAATTCCTGGTAAAGCCGGCGGATAGTTTTACCGGCAATACTACAGACGTTACTGAAGCTGTTTAAGGTCAACAGTTCTTAAGACACAAATAAGGATACAGTCCTGGTTAACGGTTTTCCGGGTGATCAGACCTATTGGCAATTTCCACCTACTATCGTATAGCCGTTTCCTTCGGTATCTTTTTCAATTCGGGCATTTAATGTTACGGCAATTAATGTTAGCACTTTATTTAATTCATCGTTTATACTGAAATCACCGTAGAAGCTGCACTGTCCCACAGCTCCGGGGGCTTTGACCGGGATATCGTAATATCGCTGCAGGTCGTTGAGTACCTGTGAAACAGCAGTCCCTTTGTATACAAATTTACCATTGCGTCGCTGTGTTAGGAACCTGGCGTCCTCAGTTCCATCTATAAGTTGCATCTGGCTGGAACCAGGATGGTATACCATCCCCTTGTTAGCGGTAAGTACCAGCTGCTGGTTGCTTCCTTGTGTTACTGCGGTGGTGTTCACCTGTACCATTCCGGATACCACCGTAACCCTGGCGGCTTTTCCCAGATGTACATCCATGTTAAACGAAGTACCAAGTACAGTGGTTTTGATCAGTTCAGAAGAAATCGTAAATGGGCGTACAGCATTCTGCTTTACTTCAAAAAAAGCTTCTCCCCTGAGATCCACTTCGCGTGCAGTTTTTCCGAAGTTATCCGGAAAGGTAATACCGGAGCCTTTCTCCAGAAATACCAGTGAGCCGTCAGGCAGTGTAACAGTCTTCCGCTCAGATTGCGCCGTGACAGCCACCATCTTCACCTGTTGCTGCCGGGTGAGATACCACGCTGCACCCAGCACCAATATTACCGCAGCCGCCGCGGCCACCCAACGCCTGTAAAGTGTGAACGTTCCGGCAAATTTCCTGTTGTTCAGACCAAGACGCTCGTGAATATTTTTCAGCATGCGCGCTGATAAACGTTTGTCCAGCTTCTCCTTCATCATCTGCAGGTCTGCCTGATAATCTTCCATTGCTACTGTTTCCAAATCGGATAGGTCGTCACCTTCCAGATAGGCCCGCATCCAATCTTGCTCTTCGGGAGACCATTTATCAACATGTAACAGTTGTCTTAGATATTCTTTTCTGTTATACACTATCGCGACGGGTTTAATGTAAATACGCCTGGGTAAGAAAAATGGGTGGGTGGTTTTCTGTCTTTTTTTAAAAGATTTTCATATTATTTTAATGATAATATAATAATCATTCATTTTAAGAAAGTGTACCCCTATAATTCAGGAAAAACAATAATAATAAAATATACCTGGGGTCGCCGTTTCGCTGCATATAATCATTGAGGATAAGCATAGCAGCAGACAAATGCTCTTTCACCGTATTCCGGGAGATATTCAGCTCACTCGCCACTTCATCATAGGTCTTTCCCTCCAGTTTACAACGGGTAACAATCGTCCTTTTCTTGGGAGATAACTGCGCAATGGCTTTCACCAGCAGATTATACTGCTCTTCATTCATCGAGGCATGATCAGCAACCGGTATATCCCCTGCCTCCTGCGCAAGAATATTCTTGTGCAACGCCTGCTCACGCATCTTTTTTCGTATATAGGTAACCGATAGGTTGAAGCTGATGACAAACAACCATCCACTCACGGGCTGGTCCGGGCGAATCGATTCCCGCTTCTCCCACAGACGCGCAAATACCTCCTGCAATATATCTTCTGTGACAGCAGCATCCTTCACAAACTTGAAAATATTCCGGTATACAGCCTGGTGATATTTCCAGTACAGGCTATCAAAAGCATTTACTTCATTGTTTTGTAACTGTACAACCAGTTCAGCATCGTTTATATTCATATCACTTCTTTTATATAAATCATACCGTGGAATATAATTTATACGGCTAAAGAAAAGCCAGGTTTCCCATTTACAATGGCTGCTATTTTTCAGAGGTATAAATTAGTAACAAATATTATTATTTAATAATTAAATTCGCATTACATATAATCATTACGTATTATACACATAGAAAGAATGCAGTAGTACTTTTCATTTACAAAGATGCTAACAGTTCCGCCTGCTATGGCGCAAAGTAGTATGATCAGTTATTCCTCTGCCGTTGACCCACTGATGATTTCATCATAATTATACTATAAACTTAGCTTATTTAGAGAATATTTAGGAATTTAGGAATTTTGAGATGTAGGAATTTTGAAATGCGGCGAAAATTGTGTCACACCATTAAGTATGGATTTGTTGATACTGGCAACATTTCAAAATTCCTACATCTCAAAATTCCTAAATTCCGAAATATTATGGCAACTCCACTCATCCGTATGCTGAGCATATGCATACTATTTACGTCCTGCAGCAAATCCACTTTCACAGACGCTCCCGGTAAAACGATCAGTACTCCTAATCCAATTGCCGGATTAGCGGCGCCACCATCCGATCCCGTCAGAGCTGTACTGAGAGGTTACATCGAAAAGGTAACGTCAGCGGATGCACGAAAATACAACGCTAAAGACAACGTCGGCCACACAATGGATTGCGCTAAAATCATTCCCAATCCGGAAGGTGGCTTCATTGCGGTATATCATACCTATGTGAATGGCGAAGCCAAAGTAAACCTGGCCTCCTCTCCTGACGCACTCAACTGGACATGGATCAGAGAACTCGCCGGAAGCAACACAGGCAGCGCATCACAACCCACCATCGCCGTTGCTGCCGAAGGTGGATTTATTATGGCTTGGGAACAGGAACCCAAAAACCACCTGAAATTTACCTACTTCAGCAGCTGGCAGAATCTGAAAAACGGCGCTGTCAGCAAAAGTTTCGATGCGCCGCAAACACTCTCCACCTGCGCAGAAGGAACACCTAATCTCTACTCCGCCAGCATCACCAGACTCGACGTCGGCCACCACTATTATGCGAACTGCGACGTAGACCGCCAGGCCCGTGGCACACTCACCAACTTTAATTCCTGGTCCACTCAAAAACAACCCAACTTCGATAACGCCTTGCTATACTGGGGCGTCAAAGGAAATATCGGCGACCGCGACGCTACCTGGTTCAACAGCTATCAGTTCGGACTCATCGAAGGCCAGGGAATAAAAGGCGACTTCGGCAGCTGGAGAACTTACCTCTACGATTATCAGACTGGCAATGCTGACACCCTCCATATTGTTACAGATAATCATAGCACCGCTTTCGCCAATCCCACGATCACCAACATTACTATTAACGGCCAGCGTGCCCTCTTGGTTACACTCTTCATTCCCAGCGAAGGTGCCGGCAACGGCGAAGCTGGCGAGCTTATCTATTATAAGAAGTACTAACCTGACCAAATGTTTCTCGCAAAAAAGCAAATGCTTCTTTGTGAGAAACATTTGTCAACCCCTATTTTTCCCGGTATCCCCTATTAAAAATTCCCTTACCTTTATTCCATCGCCTCCATTAATATAAAAGACATAATCAACAAACCGGACGATATTACAAGACAATATGCTCCAAAAAAAAACCGCTTTCCTTGAATGGAATTCCGGGCAACAATACACCTCAGAAAGTATGCACACAAGATCATAAGCGAAAGAGCCTCTTACTCAAAATAACCAGCCTGTGAAATACAGTGACTGGGAACTGCTTGTCGTATGAAACATTACTATCCCATCCGTCTGTTCATCGCGGACCACCAGGAAGTATATCTAGAAGGGCTTGCCCATATGCTGCAAGCCGTACCGGATATAGATCTCCTGGGCACCACTACCAATGGCAATGAGCTTGCTACCGCACTTACAGTATTACAACCAGACATCCTCCTCACAGATCCGTCATTTGATGTCGGAGACAATACAACCGTGCTGCAATACGTACCCAAAGCATTACCGGATGTAAACATCATCGCTCTGTCGCTGCTCGATGATATACCCATGCTGGGTTATATGCTGCAGGCCGGTGTTCAGGGCTTTCTGCTCAGACAATGCGACAGGCTGGAGATACTCGAAGCCATTCATGATGTATATAATAAGAAACCTTATTATTGCCGTGCAATTGCTTCACATGCCTTGCGCCTCTTTTCCAGTACCCGTACTGCTACACAAAGAGAGCTGTTTAGTGCGCGAGAGAAACAAATCATCCAGCTGATATGCCAGGATATGGCAAGCAAAGAAATAGCAGCCAGGCTGGAATTAAGCAATAGAACAGTGGAAGGCTACCGGTTACGGATCATGGAAAAGATGAATGTACGGGGAACCGCCGGTATTGTGCTATATGCCATCAGACAGAATATCGTGGAAGTATAAAGAAAAAAAACAAACAGAACAAGCGTAATATTACGCATGCCTCACGGGATAAATACGGTTTATACAAAAAAACAGTCATCCTACCTTTACTGCTGTAATTAAACATCATTTTTTTTAACCTTCAAAATCCTATTAACATGGCCTTCCCTTATAGCCAGACAACACCGCTGGTAAACTCTATTTCCGCAAAAACTACTGTTACCCTTCAGGGTGGCATGCAGGTAGCTACAATCGAATACAGCTCTGCCGCAGGGTTACTCGGTAAAATGGTACTCTCACCCATTCAGCCAACTGCCGGCCCGGAAACATACAAAAGAGGACAACAAGTATTAGTTATTAACCAGGCTACATTTACAGCCGCCCAGGGATTCGTGGATGGAAATGTTTTTGTAGACGGAAGCGGCACCGATCAGCACGGAAAAAATGATACGCCGTTTTCTGCCGATATTGCTGACTGGACATCCAATGGCACCGCAGGAGCGAAGGCTAAAAAGGCAACAGCCAAGGAGCATTAATATGATAAGATGCCTGTAAAAATACCAGCAACAACAGGTGCAATCCTGTTGTTGCTGATCTCCTCCTTCCTATACGCTCAACAACCAAAAGCCGACGATTGCCTCCCTGCCGTATTTTCCACTCCCGGCCAATGCTCACAACGCATCCTGGGCGACCTGCAGATAATATACAAGATCGACAGCTCCGGCAACACCGTAACCTGTGTGTTATTACTGAATACACAGCTGGCGGGCCTGTGCAGACTGACGCCAACAAGCAGCACGTATATTTTTGATCTGGTTCTGGGAAACGGGTCAGCGAAAGGTTCACTGACAATGTTCCCTTCATTGAAAGATACACCAGGCATGCTAAATGGCGATATCAGTTACAGCGTATCCGCTAACAACCGCAGCTTCGTTTTCAAAGGCGTGCTCGCTGCATGGTATGCCAATGGCATTTCACCACCGCGCCCGCAACAAACAATAAACCGCTGAGTCCTATGAGTACCTTCGCATTCAGCAACACCAATTCGGGTAACGCCTCGCTATACACCACTCCTGACGATAACGGCTGGTGCGCTTTTGTGCTGGCATCCGGCACGTCCTCCAGCCAAAGTACCCTCAGCCTCAAAGACACAGCTGTCATTAAAGGCTATTATCTTTTTGCCAGCACAGCGCCTCTCATCGGTGCCGATACACTGGTGCAAAATGTATGGACTTACATGACCAATGTTCCCCGGCTAACACCCGATAATGCATTGATGTGGCTCAACGCCCCCGACGACGCCCTTACCGCAGATAATGTAACAGCCCTCTTCCTCCAGCAGTACGGAACGGGTGGCTTCGTCATACAACAGCAAATGAACTTTAGCTTCGGCAACAACTACGCGGCGCTGTACATCGGTAACATCCAATTATTTTTTACCGTCGATAATGACAATAGCCTTTTCTCACTCAATATCAACGATCAGCCAACACAACTCACTTTAAGCGCTAACAGCGTTGCCTCCAGCACCGTTACACAGCCCCTGCCCCTGATCATCCCGTTTACCGGTATTGGAAGAGGATGCATGCGCTTTGTACTTGGCTTCAATATGGCCAGAGACTTTAGTGCGGTAGCCTATGACCTCAGCATAAAATATTTCTACACCAGCGCAGCTGATAATTCGCTTTCTGCCATCAGCTATCCCGTAATCCCCAACGGCAGTCTCAACGACCTCCTCCTCTGCCAGGCAAGTATTAACCCTGTCGACATGTTAAATGCGCATAAGACAGGAACCTACTTTGCGCTCCTCGGGCAAACCGTTAATTCAGATACCCTCCTCTCCGGTGATACGTTGTTCAATACCTACTATACTGCCGATTATGGTTATCAACTCATGATGAAACCAGTAGTCAGCCTGTCCGCTATTAACGGTACAGACAACTATCCCGGCCCCGGCAGCGCCCTGCTGGTATTCAGTTGCAGCGATGCTGCCAGTACACAGAAATGGTACATGGTACCTTCCGGAAACTTCACCGTAGTACTGGATAGCAAGGATGCCGTTTATCTCGACAGTAATAAACAAATGCGCTTCATGAACGGCCTTGCCGGCACAGAAAGCGTGAGCTTCACACCCGAAGTAAATGGCAGCACGGGCGATCTCCTGTGCTTTACACCCAAACAGGCCGCATATGCCGACCGGTTTCCCTTAGCTGGAGATCCCAATCTGGACGACGACGGTAATGTACTTCCCTTGCTCAACACCAGCTACCAGACAGCCTGGGCCGCAATGCAGCAAGGTAGTACCAGCAACGCCACCGTTATCTATCACGCCCAACCCGTCGGCGCTTCCCTGTTTGCTGCCGGCCAGGATGTATTTACAGACAACAAGGAAGTATTGGGCAGCCTGGTACCAAATGCAGGTGTGCTTTCAGATACCATTATATTCCCGATGGCCTCCTATGGCGCCGCTCAATCCAGCAATGCACTTACTGACATCAGACAATACGAACTACAGATAATCAGCCCGCAGCGCAAAAACGTAATTGGCGTAAAGCAGCAGCAGCAGTTAATGCAGGCCCGCAAGTCCATGCAAAATACAGCTGCTGATATTATACCAGGCACAAGTCCGCAAGGCTTCTACATCGAGACAGACAAAAACACCAGCATCTGGAAACTGATGCAACTGGCCAGCAACCAGTATCTGCAAAGTGATGGTAACACGTCGCCACTCTACAAACTTTTCTTCAGCGATCTTGGCCATACCCTGCAAAGCGCCTTCCAGACCAATCAGCTGTTCAACGTCATTTCCTTCAATCCCACTGTAGGCGGCAATCCTTTACTCGGCTCCTTCAGCAATGAAATGTACATGGACGGCTGGCCTTTCATACTGGATGTGCCACAACAGAATGTATATGGCCAGTTCAACAATGTGCTGATCTTCAAATTCCGTAACGGCGCACTGACTGATCATATCAGCAATCCCCAGGGATGGACAATGGCTGATCAGTTCAACATGACAGACAACAACGGCCTGCAAATGCTATCCGCGTGGTTACAGCAGTATGTGCAGACGGGTATCAATAATTATACAGTTAATAAAGACAACGATTACTATAAATTCTATACAGCAGTTACTGACCCGGAATGGCAGGGCGTTCTGGCGCTTGCCATCAAAGTGGATGTGCAACATTTCCCTGCAGCACTTCAAGGACTGCTTGCAGGTATCGACCTGCAGCGCTTCAATGCACACCACTTTGGCATAGACATCAGTGTAGTGCACAATGATAACGGAGCATTATCGATGTTGCCTGTGAGCGCCCTGTTTGGTTTGATTGATTATGAAGACCAGGTATTTGCTTCACTGGGACAATCAGTAGAAAGATATAAAAAAGAAGCGCCGATCAATACCGATGTAGACTACGACTTTAAAGTACTCAATCTCAAAGTACTGTTCAGCAATGCCAAGGTCGTTAACTTCAACAGCAACATCGCACTGACGCTCAATAAACTTTTCGGAGAAAGAACCAAAGCAGATAACAGGGAGAACCTCTTGATATTACGCGGCACCTGTGAAAACCATAACGGCGTACCGGCTTATACATTTGTTGGCACAGACGATAACCTCATCTATGTTGATAGTGCCATCATACAGGATGTGGAAATACAGAAGGCCTCCTTCAGCACCACCGTACCACAAAGTGGCGGCCAGGGCATTGTACAGTCAGTCTTCTCCTGCTGGGGATTCATCAACTTCAACAAACTGAGTGATTTTGATATCCTCTCTTTCGGTAGTGAAACGAACGGATCTCCGCATGGTGCCGGTATTGCCTGCGCAGGACTGAACCTCGACATGGACTTCCCGCTGGAAACACCATCCACCCGCACCTTCCGCTTCGACATCAGCCACCTTTCCGCAGACATCGGCCAGAGCACAGCCCGCAACGACAGCCTGTACCGGCATTTCCCGCTACAACTCACCGGCATGACCACCGGCACAAAAGATAATACACCTGCATCACAGGGATTCCTCAATGTAACACAATGGATAAACCAGCCACAGGAAGGCATTTCAGGTGATTGGTACGGACTGGTATTTACACTCAACATGGGTACGCTTGGTGCGTTGGCTTCAGCAGCAGGTTTCAATACCACTTTCCTGGCAGCATGGAATGTAGGCGGCAGCGGCACCGCCGCCGCGCTGAAGCTCCCCGGCGTAAATCCGCAGGCTCCCTTCTTCAGCCTGCAAGGTGTACTGAAACTGGACATCGGCTCAGTATCTATGTCCCTGGCGGATGGCAGTACTACCGGTAAGATGGCCTACCTCATGAAGATCAACAATATTGCTGTGAAACTACTAAGCCTTTCCTTTCCGCCGGGCGGCAATATCGGCTTCTTCCTCTTTGGCAACCCCGATCAGGATGCGCCACCGGAAAGCCTTGGCTGGTATGCTGCTTACGTGAAGAAATGAAATCCCCAACACCTTAAAACATCAACCATATGTTTCTCTTTTCCCTCAAAAGAAAACTGTACAGTATAATATGCTGTATAAACCTGTTGATACCGCTGTGTGCCGTAGCGCAGAACGAGTTGTTGGAAATACATCATATCAATGTGGAAGATGGTGATGCCACCATGATTGTTATACATGATACCGCAAGTAATACATTCCCGGTGAAAGTGCTGATTGACGGGGGCATAAAAACCTCCAACGTTTTCCTGGCTACCTACTTCAAAAATTATTTCAATGATTCAATGCCGCTTGCTCGCTTTAAATATGTAATACTAAGCCATCACCACAATGATCATTACAATGGCTTTAAATACATCGGAAGGCGTGATTTCATCCAGATCGACACCATCATAGATGTCGGTGGCTATCCACTTGGCAATGCTTATGCACCCATTAAGCCTCCTGACTCAAGCAAGGCAGATTATGCGAGAGGATATTATGCAAAAGCAACGTCAACAAGCGCCAAGCCGATGTTCGTAAAAACATACCTGAAGGCATTGAAAATGGCCTATGATAGCGGACTGCTTAAATCGAGAAGCAGCGTCATTACTTCCTTTCCCAGAGATATTGGGAAATCTGTTACCATCGGTACTGTTAACGGAGTGCCTGTTACCCTTACCTGTGTAACGGGGGCTGCATATGCTTATGGGCGCAAGGGAGACTCCGTGTACTGCGGCGTATCCGCTAGCAATAGCCCTAATGATTACTCACTTGGTTTCGTTCTGCAATATGGCGAATTCCGCTATCTCTCCGCCGGTGATCTGGGTGGAGAAAACGGCGGCAATTTCAGGGATCAGGAAACCGTCCTGGCCGGTGGTTTAGACACATTGCTTCATGCATTCAGTTACAGCTATGACTCAACGGCTACTAAAGACAGTACAAGAGGGCATATCTGCGCCTTCAAAGCAAGTCATCACGGTAGTGACCACAGCTCGAATGCCACTTTTCTACGGATACGGCCTGCCGTAGCTGTTATTTCGGCAGGGTCCAAGGATAGCTGGGGATTACCCCACCCCGACTTTCAACGCCGGCTGGACACCACCTGGATACCGCTATCCAACCGCACTTCCGCAACAAGGCCATTCGGCATATCTGACAGAGGCTTCTATGCAACTAATCTATATGACTTCAACTATCACGGAGGTAACAGAGACAGTTGCCGGAAATATGCAGTGCAATTGTTCGCGAACAGAGACGATACCTATTTCAGTTATGGCAATGATTACGATGCCGCAGGCGCCGCAACCACCAATATGACGGGTACCAGTAAGGACAGATTATGTAAGGACAATTATATATTGAAGGTAGAACCCCTCAATATCACCACACAATGTACTTTCTATTTATACCGGACGAATTATGCAAAGGGCGTTATTATGGCGCCGGCGGGAAATTTTCAGTGTCACCGCAACACGCCATAGCTAAATACTCATCATTCAATAAACAATCAATGTTTCATCAGCTAATACATAACATACTTCGCAGATACTGCTGCTTCCTCTGTCTCCTGGTACCGCTATGTACTGCAGCCCAGAACGAGATACTGGAAATACATCATATCAATGTGGAGAATGGTGATGCCACCATGATTGTTATACACGATACCACGGCCAACACCTACCCCATGAAAATATTGATAGATGGCGGCAACTCAGGGACAGACAAATTTCTGCAGGGATACTTCACCAATATATTTGGCGCCACCAACATACCGGTTACATTTAAATATCTTATCCTGAGCCATTTTCACCAGGACCATTATAAGGGGTTCAACAAACTGGGCAATGGTACTATTTTCAGAGCAGACACAATTATTGATCCCGGTGGATATAAACTAACCAGCACTTATGCAAATATCCGGCCGCCTGATTCCACCATAAACCGGGGCGCAATGAATGCTGCAACAACGTACAAGAACGCCATCAAGACGGCATACACCGGCGGTTTCCTGCGGTCCCGCAGCATGATCATTACTACTTTCCCCGGCGACCTTAATAAAATACTTCCGCTGGGTACCGTCAACGGCGTACCAGTAACACTACGATGCATAGGCGCCGCAGGTTATACGTACTACAAAGGAGCAAAGAACAACAACCCCTCCAATAAGGTCAACCCCAATAATTTCACGTTGGGTTTTATACTTGAGTACGGCCAGTTCCGCTACTTTACGGCCGGCGATATGGGAGGATATGGCAACGGTACCTGTTCCGCATATATCGATCAGGAAAATAATGTAGATGATAATCTCGACTCCCTGTATAAAACAAAAAGCTATTATTTTAATAACCAGGCTGCACAGATCTCCACACGTGGCCATATCTGCGCTTTCAAGGTAAACCACCATGGCAGCGACTGCAGCACCAACCTCAGCCTCCTGCGGTTTACTGCGTGTGCAGCATTCATCTCCGCAGGCAATATGTCGAAGTGGGGCCTGCCTATACCATCATTTCAGGAACGGCTGGACACCGGCCTGGTGCCGCTTTCCGAATGGTCCGCCGCCTCACGTCCGTTAAGTGTCAGCAATCGCGGTGTATATGTTACCAATCTTTACAATTTTAAAAGCGGCTCTAAATACAGATGCCGCAGTACTGCCGTTGACCTGTTTGCTAACAAGGACAGCACCAACTTTAGCTATGGCAACGATTACAGCGCTACCGGTGTGCACGGCAATAACCAGTATCAGAGCAAGGACGCGCGTTATAAAGACTCCTATGTGTTGAAAGTAGAACCACAGAATATCACCACTCAAAGTCAGTTCTATGTATATCGTGTCAATTTTAACAATGCAACCTACCAGGTGCTGTCAACCTTCCAGTGTCACCGTAACACATCGCCACCATGATCCGGTGTCCACCCCTGCTTTTCTTTCTAAAAATTCATTCCCATGTACAACACTATCCGCTATAAAAAAATCCACAGGTACTTCTGGCTTAGCCTGCTGCTGATGCCGCTGGCAACAGCAGCCCAACATGAAATCCTGGAAATACATCACATCAATGTTGAAAATGGCGACGCAACAATGATTGTGGTACATGATACTGCTGCCAATACCTACCCCGTGAAGATATTGATAGATGGCGGCAACTCGGGAACAGACAGATTTCTGCAAGGCTACTTCAATAATTATTTCGGCGCCGTCAACATGCCGGTTACGTTCAAATATCTCATCCTGACCCATTTCCATAAAGATCACTATGCAGGCTTCAACAGATTAGGCGCCGGTAACATCTTCAGGGCCGACTCCGTGATTGATCCCGGAGGATATACACTGGGCCCTACATATGGGCCCATTAACCCGCCACAAGCCACGCCCGACAGAGGCGCTAAAAAAGCCGGCGACGCATCGATATACAAGAATGCCCTGAGAACAGCCTACAATAATGCTTACCTCCGGGAACGCAGCAAAATCGTTACCACCTTCCCCGACGATATAGGCAAAGTGCTGCCGCTTGGTACCGTGAATGGTGTACCGCTCACCCTTAAATGCTTAGCCAGCTCCGGTTATACTTATAGTACCGGTGGCGCTACCGTCGATAATGGTATTGGCGGACGTAATAATGCCAATAATTTCTCGCTGGGTTTCGTCCTTGAATATGGGCAGTTCCGCTACTTCACCGCCGGAGATATGGGCGGATACGAGAATACCGGCTGCACTGCTTACATCGATCAGGAAGCTTCCATTAATGGCGGTTTCGGTAGTCTTTATAGCGGCACAAGCTATCCTTTCAATCAGGATGCTGGCGGCGCAACGGCTGTCGGCCATGTCTGTGCTTTCAAAACAAGTCACCACGGCAGCGATTGCAGCTCCAGCAAAGACCTGCTGGACTTCTCCGCCTGTGCCATGTTCCTGTCTGCCGGCTATATGTCAAGATGGGGCTTACCGGAACCAGCATTTCAGGCACGTATAGATACCATACTTGATCCGCTCTCCGAATGGGATGCCGCCAGCAGACCAGTAGGGGTCAATAACCGCGGAATCTATATCACCAACCTGTACAATTTTAAAAGCGGCACAAAAAGAACCTGCCGCACTTCCGCCATCAGCCTGTTCGCCAATAAAGACAGTACTAACTTCAGCTATGGCAATGATTACAGCACAACCGGCGTACATGGCAACAACCAGTATCAGTCTAAAAATGTGAATTATAAAGACAGCTACGTATTGAAAGTAGAACCACAAAATATCACCACGCAGAGCCAGTTCTATGTATTCCGTATAAACTATTACAATAACACCAATCAACCGCTGTCTACATTTCAGTGCCATCGTAATACAGCGCCATGATCCAATGGTGGTAGCAACGGCACGAATCAGCTATTATCGGCATTCCAATGCCACAAGAACGCACCTTGATGAATATCTGTTAAAACAGTAACTATGGATCTCCAGCAATTAGCACAAAAACTACAACAGCAGATACAGTCCGGTCAGCTGACACTGACCCCGGCACTGATTCCCAGTAATCGTTTTCCATTCCTGCTTAAAATGCTGTCGCTGCAAAGCATGGTATTCACGCTTACTGCCGCTGATATAACGGTGAAAAACAACATCCTGTCTGTCTCCGGGAAAGTGAATCTGTATAACCAGGATAACGACGGCGTATTGCAACTGATCAATACAAAAGGCGATATACTGGAAACAGTACTGGACTCAATCCTGAACAACCTCTCGATCATTCAGCTGTCACAGATGGGATTACTCCCGCTGAACAGACTGGCCGATCCAAATATATTTCCTGCTATCCCATTTCCGGGTATTCAGCTGAACGCCTCTTCTGTAACCTTCGCATTGACACTCTCCGTCCTTTCGTCCAATGTCGATTTCCCCATTATTCCAGGTGCAGGAGGGCTTTCGCTGAAGAACTTCGGCTTTGCCCTCATCACATATGTCAATCCTGTCAATAATCAACGGACCCCCAATTTTAATGTCACCGGTACTTTCCGCATTGGCAAAACTGACCTGGCTATATCACTGGCCGTGCCCATCAACAGCAATATGCCAGCCAACCAATGGTCGCTGACATTCTCCACTGAACAAACATTGACAGGCGGTATATACGATGTTCTGGGGCTCTTCCCCGGCGAAAATGTACTAGGCAGCATGCCGCCCGAAATACCAGTGCTGAGTAACTTCGGCATTAGTCAACTGAGTATACTCTTTAATCCGTCTATAAAAAAGATCTATGATGTAACCGTCATCATCTCCAATCCGCACCCCTGGCAGGTAGCCAGCGGCTTTGCTATCGAGAAGCTGCGTGTCATGATGCAGTTCAACAGGGTACCGGCCAAGCCAACATTTACACTAGACATCGACGGCGTATTTAATCTGAAAATGCAGTCTGCCACCGTAGAACTGGATGTCAGCGCACATCTGCCATTTGGTGAAGATGAATGGCTGCTCTCTTTTTCCGCCGATATTGAGATAGATAAATACAACGAATTTTTCACCGCACTGCCTGGTCTGTCCGGCACGCAGGCGCCTGCCCTGCCGGTTGATATCAAATTCGACAGCTTCAATCTCAACACCCTCGACATCACCTATAATGCAACCTCCAAAACGGTTAGCAGCATCAATTTCGATATATCAACAGAGATAGACATTAAATTCTTCAATGTACTCGATATTATAAATCCAGCGATGGCGCTGGATATAGAGAACCCCTTCTCTTCCGCAGACCGCACCATCAGCGGGTTTATCAGAACACAGCTCAACATCCTCGATATCCCGCTGGAACTCCGCGCAGAAAAAGCAGATCCCACGGCCGGATGGACATTCCAGGGAGCCATGCTGCCAGGTGCTACTATCAACATCATGAAGCTGGTGAAAACGTTCCTCTCCACCCTGGGTATCACCAATCTCCCCGCCTGGGTGGATCAGGCATCACTGGATATCGAAGGAGTAAACGTTACCGTATACACACCCGCACCCGGCGCAACAGACCAGAAAAACAAATACAGTGTAGGCGGTACCGTTAAGTGGCAGTTGAATTACCAAAGCTTCATTCTGCCCAAACTCACCGCGACATTGCAGATGGACTACGTCAACGGCAACGCTTCCGGTGTAATCACAGTAGATACTATACTGCTGGGCATGAGCTTCAAGGTGGGCTATAAATTTGGCACACCGGATACGCAGGTATATCTCGAATGGGAAGGTATTGTAGCCCAATATCAGCATGATAGTGTCAAGAACATTGACACCATCACCGTTACATTCGGGAAGATGTCATTGGGCGATATCATCACACACCTGATTGCATCCTTTGAACCAGGATTTACGCTACCCGCACCGTGGAATGTACTCAACAGCAT
>NZ_DATLKJ010000195.1:0-21165 GCF_035538455.1 Chitinophaga sp. | reverse complement strand
AAATCGGCTGTCCGGTAAATTTTTTATCTTTATCCAAGTTTTTACGTTTAAGGTGTGGTAACCCAAACATAGAAACTATTGGGGGGCTTGCCCCCTTTTTTTATGCTTTATTCACTTATTTTAGTCGGACAATACTGATAATTAATATTAAATGATTAACGCTTACTTTGTTAAGGGCATCAGCTTTCCCTGCTCTATTCTGTGCAAGACAATATTCTAACACCGGATCCGACATTTGAAGCGAACTGTTATCAGCTGCATATAAAATCCACAGCGCTTCCCAGGCGCTGTGAAGCAACATTTTTGCGGTATGCCTCAAATATGTTCCTTACAAAGCGATCCTTCCCAAGGCGCACTACAAATACAAAGACCCAACTGGATACTCGCCGCGCATATTACGCTGAAGCAAGAACCCCATAACGCTCACAGCAGTCGTTGTGAATTACGACCACCGTTAATAGTTTTCATTTCTGTTCTGATAAGCCTACGGCCTATTGTTCTCTGTTCTTTCATAATAAATTAATTATTAAATGGTAAACGCTTACTTTGTTAAGGGCGTCAGCTTTCCCTGCTGTTTTGCGCAAAACAATATTTTAGAGGCAGCGCCAGTATTTCATTTTATTCAGGAACAAAGTATAGTAAACAATCCTGCCAGTCATGTACAAATGCGGACCGTACCCATCCTAAGGAATGGGTACAACTTGTACACAAAATCCACAGCGCCACAGAGACGCTGTGGATAAATTCATTACAGTTGAGGAGGCTCTACGCAAACATTTAACAGTCCGCAAATGCAGAGACCCAGCTGGATCCATAGTGAGCACAATACGCTGCCGCATAAAGCGAGAGGCGCACATAAAAGGCGTTGTGAGTTACTACCGCCATTAACGGCTTTCATTTCTGTTCTGGTAAGCCTGCGGCTTACTGTTCTCTGTTCTTTCATGATTGTAGATATTAAAGGTTAAACGCTTACTTTATCAAAGGGCATCAGCTTTCCCTGCTGTTTTGCGCAAAACAATATTTTTGACGGCAGCGCCGGTAATTCATTTTCTCCTGTAGCGAAGGATAGGTTAACTATCGGCCAAGGCATTGGCAAAAATGCAGACCGCACCCATCAGAGGGGATGGGCGTAACGTTATATATAAGATCCACAGCGCCTTTGCGGCGCTGTGGATGAAAATCATTACAATTGAGGAGGTTCCACACAAACATTTCCAAATCCGCAAACGCAAAGACCCAGCTGAATAAATGCTGAGCACAATACACTTCCGCATAATGCGAGAGGCGCACATAAGAGACGCTGTGAGCCACGGCCGCCATTAACGGCTTTCATTTCTGTTCTGGTAAGCCTGCGGCTTACTTGTTTCAGTTCTTTCATGATAGTTGATATTTAAAGGTAAATGCCTACTTCTTAAAGGGCATCGGCTTTCCCTACTGTTTTGCACAAAACAATATGTTACAGGCAGAGCCAGTATTAACAGGTCTGTAAATGGTAAATGATGATGTTGGGATTATCTTAATTATCGAATTACAGTTTCAGTTGTGCCTTATGCCAGGGTTTAGTTTATCGGAATAGTTATGATTACAGGATGTTCATGATAAAATTAAAACGGGATACTGTCGCCAGTTTGCTTCTTCGCTAATGTTTATAGAAATTTATTGTAAAAAAGCAGGATCAAACAAATGAGGTTGGCAATGCCTCCCATAGAACACTGCCGCCCTCATTTACGTATTCAGGATGGGTTAGTGCAGGCATTAAACACACATGCACAGTAACCATATCTGATTTCATGCGCACATCTGGTACACGGGCCGAAAGATGAGCATATAATATGATATGCATTACCGCCACCACTGACGGTTTTCATTTCTGACCTGGTGAGCCGGCGGCCCGCGATTTTCAGCGCTTCCATGGTGGTGATGTTTAGAGGTTAATATTTGCTTCTACCGGGACATCAGCTGTCTCTACTGCTTGTGCCAAACAATATTAATTATACAGGAAAGCCGGTGATAGCATGATGATGATATAAGGGTTATTGGATTAACGTGTCGGTTGTGCCTTATGCCAGGGTTCAGTTGATCAGACCAGTGGTAATTACAGAACTTTTCATGATAAAATTAAAGTGGGGTACTGTTATCAGATTGCTACAGCGCTTTGTTAAAATAAATTTATTACCCCCTTTTTTAGTGTTTTCATGATGCCGGTTGTTTTAAGGTTAAAAGATCGCGGGAATATTTTCTCTATGGGTCATAACAAAATCTCCCGTAAAACCGGGATTAATATATGATATATGACAGCAGTTATGGTGTATATCTTTGATAGCATTGTAGAGAAACCTGTAAAGAACCGCCTGTAAATCCAGACAGAGAACCCAAAACCATTACGTTCATGAAAAAACAAGTCCACGAAATTCCGTTTGAAGACATTGCCTGGAAATGGCTTACCAGCATAGGTGTCAGCGTCAGCAAAGACTTTGTGACGAGAGAGTTGCAGTCGCACCCCGACTACCCTTCTCTTACGGCGCTTACAGATTTCCTGGAAACGGGCGGCATGAAATATTATGCCCTGAAGAGCGAGCCGCAACATGTGTCCCAGTTCAATTACCCGTTGCTGGCGCACGCACAGGCCGATAACGCCGATTATATGCAGCAGGTGAATACGGCATCCGACTGGAAAAATGATGATCTGCTGGAAAAGAAATGGTCGGGGATTGTTTTGTTTGCAGAAGATAACCCGAAGTGGCAACGTGAAGAGCACACCCATATCGTCAGGCGCAAACGTGCATTGATGACACTTAGCATTGCCGGCTGCATCCTGCTGTTAACAGCCGTGGCAGCTGTATTCCAGGGTAGCTTTCAGCCCGCCACCGCAACATGGGGCATACTTTCGCTTGCCGGCGTGACCATCAGCCTGCTTACCGTTGCCAAAGAAATGGGGATGCAGATCAAAGTGGTGAATGAAGTGTGTAACTCTGTGAGTGCATATGGTTGTGATGCGGTGCTCAGAAGCCGCTACGCTAAAATCGGCGGGCGTGTATCCATATCGGATCTTTCCCTGAGTTACTTCGTGGCACAATTCGTTTTCTTTATATTATCTGCCAACAACGCTACCGCCATGCTGGTATCGCAGGCTATTGCGGTGCCGCTGCTGGCAGTACCTGTTGCCAGCGTTTATTCGCAGAAGTTTGTGCTGAAGAGGTGGTGTGCACTCTGTCTGGGCATAGTAGCGGTTCTGGTGTTACAAGGCGCCTCCTCCTTCCTGTTGCCAACGGGGAATTTATTGACCACTCCCCTGCTGATGGCCGGTTACTTCTTCCTGCTACAGGCTGTTATATACCTGGCGATTCTTCCGCTGAAAGGCGCACTGAAAGACCTCCGCGAGCGTCTTGCCTATGCGAATGAATTACTGAAATGGAAAAGGGACGGCCAGCTGTTTATGCATCAGTGGGAACAGCGCCCTGCTGTAGACACTACCACCCTTCCCGGCGAATTGTATCTCGGCAACCGCGAAGCGCCACTGGAGATTACCGTAGCATGTAACCCTTATTGCGGACCCTGTTCCAGCGCACACGAAGTGCTCGATAAAATATATGACCTGTATAAAGATACGGTTGGTATCAAAGTACGCTTCACCTGCCAGCCGGGCAGCAAAGACCGTATCACCGAAGCTGTAACGGCCATCCTGCAATCAGCCGCTACGCTGCCTGACGACGATGCCAAGGCCGAAATGATAGCAGACTGGTTCGTTCATCGCGATATGGAGAAATGGCAACGCAAATGGAAGCCGACCGTCCTGACAAACGTTGATGACATGATCCTGCATTTTAGTCACTGGTCCACCGCTGCGCAGATCGTCGGTACGCCTACGATATTCCTGAACGGCCGGACATTGCCATCCAAATACCAGCTGAAGGATCTGCTGCATCTTATTCCGGCGTTATCTGTTTCACCGATGGCGTTACAGGATCAGGAAGGCATTTCCTGAGAATACAGTTATTCAACATAAACTATTCCCCGATCGTTCATGATTTTCCGGAGAAGAAAACTTCCTGTTTACCGACAGCTTGAAATGATGGACTGCGGGCCGGCCTGTCTGCGCATGATAGCAGGCTATTATGGCCGCCGGTACAGCCTGCAGACATTACGCGCACTCACCCGCCACAGCAGGGAGGGCGTCAGTTTCCTGGGCATCACAGAGGCTGCAGAAAGCATCGGGTTCAATGTATATGGCTGCAGGCTCACGCTTGCTGAGCTGCAAAAGGACGCCATGCTGCCTGCTATCGCCTACTGGGACCAGGAGCATTTTGTAGTCGTGTACCGCGTAACCAAAAAACATGTGCTGGTGGCAGACCCGCGCAATGGTAAAATGAAGTACACCATCGCGGATTTTATGCTTCACTGGAGTGGAGAGGTTGTTGACGGTGAAAAAGAAGGGCTGCTGCTGATGATGGAACCGGGCGACAACTTCCACAGCCTTCCGGCTGAAGCGCCACAGCCGGAAGGACTGATGGCTCTCTGGCGGTATGTGAGGCCCTACCGGAAGCTGTTGCTGCACGTCATTACAGGGCTGGCCGCCGGCACAGTGATACAGATGGCCTTTCCCTTCCTTACCAAAAGTATTGTGGATGCGGGCATCAAAGGCAAAGACTTCTCGCTTATCATGATTATACTGGCCGGGCAGCTCATGCTGCTCATCGGTAAAACCGGGCTGGAATTCATTCGCAGGTGGTTATTGCTACACATCAGCACACGTATCAACATCTCGCTGCTCAGCGACTTCCTCATTAAGCTGATGAAACTCCCACTCGCTTTCTTTGATGGCAGAATGACGGGCGACATCATGCAACGTATGCAGGATCAAAACAGGATAGAACAATTCCTTACCACAGCGGTGCTGAACATATTATTCTCGGTGCTTACGCTTGGCTCCTTCACTATTATGCTGGCCTGGTACAATCCGCTGATCTGCGTGTTGTTCTTTGCCGGCAGCGGGCTTTACCTGCTCTGGATAAAACTGTTCCTTCGCCAGCGACGTGCAATTGACTACCTCCGGTTTGACGTTTCCGCCCAGAACCAGAGTAAGTTGATGCAGCTGATACATGGTATTCATGAGATAAAACTGAACAACTGTGAAACGCAGAAGAAGGAAGAATGGGAAGAGATCCAGGGACGGCTGTTCAGTACCAACATAAAAAGCCTTTCCCTGACGCAGCAGCAGGAAGCCGGTGCACTCTTCATCAATGAAGGGAAAAACATCCTTATCACCGCCTATGCCGCCACCTGTGTTATCAATGGCAGCCTGTCGCTGGGTATGATGCTGGCCATCCAGTACATCATCGGCCAGCTCAATAGCCCGGTAGAGCAGCTGATACATTTCATCCAGGCATCTCAGGATGCGCGCATCAGCCTGGAACGGCTGCACGAGATTCAGTCGCTCGACAATGAGGAGAACAGCAGCATGAGCCGCCAGTTGCCAACGTCCACGGATATACGCCTTTCCGGAGTGTCTTTCACTTACCCCGGCGCTGGCAACCTGCCTGCGTTAAGCGATATACACCTTCATATTCCCCATGGGAAGGTAACCGCCATCGTGGGGAGCAGCGGCAGCGGTAAAACCACACTATTGAAGCTTTTGCTTAAATTCTATGCGCCCGACGAAGGTGATATATACATCGGTAATACACCTTTCCAAACGATCAGTCACAGCGCATGGCGCAAGAAATGCGGCGTGGTGATGCAGGATGGTTACATCTTTTCAGACTCCATCGCCCACAATATCTGTATCACCAGCAAAGAGCAGGATGACGCGCGGTTGAATTATGCCGTTCATGTGGCCAACATCCGTGATCTCATTGATTCGCTTCCATTAGGCATGCAAACACGGATCGGCCACGAGGGTCACGGTATCAGCCAGGGGCAGCGCCAGCGCATACTGATCGCGCGCAGCGTGTACAAGTCTCCTGATCTGATCTTCTTTGACGAAGCCACCAATGCGCTGGACTCCACCAATGAACGCATCATTATGCATAACCTCGCCACCTTCTTCAAAGGCAAAACGGTGGTGATCGTTGCACACCGCCTCAGTACCGTGAAGCATGCGGACAACATCATTGTGCTGGACAAAGGGAAGATCATTGAAGAAGGTACACACGCCTCACTGACAGCCGACAGAGGCGCATATTACGAACTGGTAAAAAATCAACTCGAACTGGATGAGTAACAACACCGCCATACCCGCAGAAAGCGCCATCGCCACACTACTCAGAAAGGAGCCTCACTGGCTGCTCCGCTGGGGCACTGCCCTGCTGGTCCTATTGTTGCTGATAATAGCCGGCATCGCCATGATGCTGCCCTGGAAGGTATCACATCAGGCTGAGATAGTGCGCGACTCCGGCGCTGTAATATGGGTAAAACTACCAGCAGCCGAAAATACATCCGTTCCCAATGGTTCCAGTGTTACATTTATTTCAGGTGGAAACTTGAAACCGTGGAAAGGAACCGTGCAGGCAATTGGCAACAGTGAGGGAGTAGTTACATTGAAGATAAAATTACTATCTCCCGGAAAACGTGCCGGAGAAAGGATTTCGGGGAAAGGAAAGATCATTGTACATCAAACACTGGTCAGCAGGTTATCAACCTGAAATTACTTTTGCGCTACCGGCTCATTTATAGCATGTAACACCTATTACATAAGTCTGCTCCGCGAGCTGTGGATATTGCAAACAATATCTTTCTGATTGATTCTCTTACCCCTCATTATTTATGCAACAAAAGAATAGTTAATATTCAGTTTTTCTTATCAAGCTGCATCTGTGATTTGCGTAAAACGTGATCAAGCTTCTCTCCGCAATCTTCGTAATGTAACTGCCTCAACGATCTGCAGTCCAGCAGTGCGTATTCATTGGTGAGCTTCTTACAGTGGATCAGTCGTAATTCACTTAGCCGGGGAAAGAATTTAAAGATCCGGCAGTCAATTTCTGCAGATACATCTTCAAAGCTCAGCGCCCTTAAGCTGGTAAGCCGTAACAACTCTGCCACAGGAAACTGCTGATCTGCCCCGGCGATATGGAGCGAGTGTAGTGTGCTATGCAAATACGGCGCTATATTATATCTTCCTGCATTGCTGATCTCTATATGCTTCAACGTATCAAAAGCAGCGAGATTATGCAACATATGCCCGTAGCTATCCAGGTAGAAAGACAAATACTCCAGTGCGGGCATCTGCTCTTTTCTGATACCCAGGAAACTGTTCAGTTCATCACCACCGAAGCTGTGGTGTATGATCAGTGCTTTCAATGCCAGCCAGTTCATAGAAGGTGTTACTAATGCATTTCCCATCACTTTCAGATAACCGGCTTCATTTGTCATCATGAGTGTTTTCAGCTTTGGTGAAATCTTTCTGTTTACGAGATCAGGAAACATTGTGAGCGGCAACTGGAGATATTCCAGGTTTTTCATTTCATCAAGACATACCGGCAGGCGCCCGGCTTTCAAATGTCCCGGTCTGGGAATTAATCTCAGTGATCTTACCTGTGCAGCATCTGCCGGCATGGTATTCCAACCCAAATGCCGTGCGCCCTCCGCTGAAAAACTAAACCAGGAGGCCTTGCTTCCCATACAGTAATAACCTGTACTGCCAGGATCGTACTGTTGTTTCCACGACGATATTACATTCTTCATACTTTCACTATAGGCGTTCAAAATATCAGATTATGATGTAAGCGATGGAGATCCATAGCGGAGGATAGGATAGCCAACAAACAGCAGGATCAAAGTAAGGAAAATACGGTCATTTGTATTGTATATGCATTTCATTTTCTGGATCAGACGTATCAATCAATATAAGGAAAACTGCTACCCGAAAAGGTTACAAAGAAACCAAAATCTGAAACAACCTGACCAATTGTTTCGTTACTTCTTCCTTTACTTTGTTACTGAGATCCCATAAAACCAAAAGCACTTTACATATTCTTATTGCCTTATAGTTGTTTAGTCTGTCAAAGAAATAGTTCGTACCATCGCACCAGCGCGCTTTTGTCTAGAAGCGCCGGAATATTCGATACATTTATACCCATGTCTAAACATCTAATCAGCAACATCTGTCAGCTTCTTTTCAGAAGCTGTTTTCGTGTTTATTATTTTGTCTGTGTTCATTAAGGGAGTAGCCGGAATGAGGAAGATGTTTTCTACCGGTATAGTCCTATCTGACTGCTATCATCAATGCAGGAATACGGGAGGAATATGGAAGGAATATGGGAGGAAAGGTGGACTTGATACGGAGATGCCCTGCGCATGTATAGTAGCTGTAAAATATCTAAGAAGAGAGCGGGCATATGTATTATGCCGGTGTAATGGCAACGGGAAGTTAATCTGCAGGTCTGGCCTGCAAGCAGTATGGTGAGGTATGTAATTCAACGGTGGTTAGGTTTGTTCATCAATATTCAGCTGGCAGGCAGGAGTGGTTTATTCCCGCTGAATGATGGGTAAAAGAAGCAGAGGAGATGCAGGTGTTAATACTTTTCCTGACGCGGGCTTTAACCGGGCCCGTTGCCGGCGGATTGGCCGATGCAGCACCTGGGACGGGGGTTGCGAAGGCAATACAGCAATAATATCAGCGGCCAGGTACATTTTATTGCAGGAAGGGATATTGTCCGGTATTCCTCTGATTTGCAGGGTGACTACCAAAGTGCCTGTACCGGGTATATCTACATCGCATGCAGCTCCTTCAAAATTGTCGCCTGTTTTTACGGTGAGCACCGTGCTTTCTGTACCCGTTACCTGATGCGTGGTGAAGTTAATACGGGTAGCGATCACTTTTATCTCCAGCAGGCTGATGCCTTTGCACGCATGCAGTGTTTGTGGCGGAATGTACAGGATACCATTCCGGGAAATTCCGGGCGCCGATGTGAGAAACTTCTCTGTTCCTGTATACCGGTTGAATCTGAAGCCAGTCAGGCCGCTGATGTCGTGGCCTGCTGAAGGGATAAGGGCGCTGGTTAGCCGGTTGATATGGCTGGTGTCGCAACGGACATCCAGTTGGCCAGAGAAGGCATGGCGGATGAGCGCTGCTTTTTTACTGGCCATACCAAATCGTTGTGCCGCCCGGCGGGTAGCAACGGTTTGCCGGACATTTACGGGCATGCTGCGCAGGAAATATTCATTCCTGCGGCGATAACCAATCAGGTTACCAAGTCTGCCGGTAAAGGTGATGATAGAAATTTGTTTTGCCATTGCAAAGAATGTTGATGATACCTAAAGATAAGATTCTTACGCCGGAAGGGGCGCAATCAAAGCAGGCTAAAATGCATCAAAATAAATGGCTGGCAGCGGTATACGCGTTACAATGGGTTAACGTTTACCGGGGTCCTTGTCCATGTACTGACCGGGGCTTACGCCGAAACGTTTGAAGAAGCTTTTGCCGAAATGCGACTGCGACTTGAAGCCTACCATGAAAGCCACTTCGAAGATTTTGTACTTCTTAGTGTGCAGTAATTCCGCCGACCTGTTGAGGCGGATTGTGTTGATCAGGTCGCGGGGAGTCATGCCGGCTACGACTTTCAGTTTGCGGTAAAGACTGATACGGCTCATGTTCATGAACGTTGCCAGATGTTCTACGTCCAGGTCTGCGTTTTCCATTTCCGTGAGGATATAGTTACGTAGTTTGGTGAGAAAGGATTCGTCTGCTTCATTGCCGGTGATGGCAACCGTTTCCGGGTGGCCGCTAAAGTACCGCTGCACATGGCTCCGGTTGGTAAGCAGGCTGTTCAGCTGCGCTCTTAGGTGAGCCGGAGAGAAAGGCTTCTCGATATATGCATCTGCACCCGTTTCAAGCCCCCGGACTCTCGACTGTAGCGTATTCTTTGCCGTGAGCATTATCACCGGGATGTGGCTGGTTTCGTAGTTTGACTTAATCAGCCGGCACAATTCATATCCGTCCATTCCCGGCATCATGATATCGCATATGACCAGGTCTACTCTTTTTTCATTGAGCAGCAATACGGCAGATTCGCCACTGTCGGCGGTCAGCAGATCGTAGGTAGCAATAAGAACGGATGAGATAAATTCTATGATTTCGTCATTATCATCCACAATCAGAACGGTGCTCTTCATAGCGCAATTCATTTAAAAACAGATACGGGAATGGTCAGAATAATGATCCTGAAACGGTTAACTGGTGTGGTTCATGCATCCGTACGAACAAATAACGTGCATACAAATTTATTCATTTTTTATACTGTTGTAACATATAAGCTTCATTGTATTGGGAAACCATCATTCCTGTTCACTAAAAACGGAAATTAACGGATATTCAACAGCCGTTGGCGGCTATGTTACGGGGAAACCAGAAAATGAAACGGGAAGACCAGATCCTCTCTAATTACTTCAACCAGCCCATCAGCGTAATACCGCTCAGCCAGCCCATAATTGCTACTACGCACCATCCGGCGGCCTGCATCCACACAGGATACTTATAATTACCCATCATTTTCCTGCGGGCTGCGGCGATCAATACCACTGCCAACGCTACCGGCAGTATGAGTCCATTCAGTGCGCCGGCTGTAATCAGCAGGCGTACCGGGTCTCCTACAAATACAAAAAATATAGTGGAGAAAATAATGAAGAAGGAGATGACCCACCGTTCATAGGCGGCGATCAACGGATGGAGTGTTTTCAGGAAAGAGACGGAGGTATAAGCTGCGCCCACCACAGAGGTGATAGCAGCGCACCACATTACCACACCGAAGAAGCGGTAGCCAGCCATACCTGCCACAATCCGGAACACGGAAGCGGGCGGGTTGCTGCTGTCGAGCGTAATACCTTTGGCCACTACCCCCAGCGTTGCCAGGAACAATACACTGCGCATGATACCTGTGATGACGATACCGCTTACAGCGCTTTTATTCACATTCTTCAGCTGTGAAGGACCGCTGATACCGGCATCCAGCAGGCGGTGTGCGCCGGCAAAACTGATGTAGCCGCCAACGGTACCGCCTACCAGCGTTACGATAGCTTTGGTATCAATTACAGAAGGCCACAGGGTTTGCTTAATAGCTTCCCCTAAAGGCGGGTTGGAGCTGATAGCGATAAAGACCGTCAGCAACACCATCAGGATGCCCAGCCAGCGCGTGAACTGATCCAGCATGTACCCCATCTCCTTTATCCAGAAAATAAACAATGCGATGATGCAACTCAGTACGGCGCCATATTGTATATCCATGCCGGTCATGGCTTGTACGCCAAGACCGCAACCGCCTATATTGCCGATATTGAAGGCCAGTCCGCCCAGCGCCACCAATGCGGCCAGCAGATAGCCCAATCCGGGAAGCAGGTCATTGGCGAGATCCTGTGCACGCCGTTCAGTAAGTGTGAGTACCCGCCAGATATTCAGCTGTGCTCCAATGTCCAGTAATACGGACACCAGTACTACAAAGCCGAAGGCGGCGCCCAATTGCTGGGTGAATACAGTTGTTTGTGTAAGAAAGCCGGGGCCGATGGCAGATGTAGCCATCAGGAAAGCGGCGCCCAGAATAGCGGATGATTGTTTTTTGCTCACGGATGCTGAATAGTTAAGTGGTGCTGAATCAAAGTGGCATGTATATTTCTGGCAAATTCCACGGCATGTACCCCATCACCGTGGATGCAGATTGTTTGCGCCTTCAGCGGTATCAGTTTTCCGCTGAGTGTTGTTACTTCCTGTTGTGTGATCATTTGCAGCACCTGCTTTACGGCCAGCGTCTCCTCTTCTATCATGGCTCCTGCAACGCTGCGGGGTGTCAAAGTTCCGTTGTCCTGGTAGGTTCTGTCGGCAAATACTTCGCTGACTGTTTTAAGTCCGGCTTCTTCCGCGGCGCTGATCAGGCAGCTGCCACTCAGTCCGAAAAAGCTTAACTGTTTATCTACGTCCCTGACAGCTTTCACTATCACCCGCGCCATATCTGCATCGCGGGCAGCCATATTGTAAAGCGCACCATGCGGTTTTACATGCACTAATGGTATATGATGTTGACGGCAGATCGACTGTAATGCATAGACCTGTGTAGATACGAGATCATAGAGTGCGGCCTCTGTAAGATGTTGCTCCGTGCGTCCGAAGTTCTGCGGGTCTGCGAAACCGGGGTGCGCACCTGCAGCCACGTTGTGCATGGCTGCCAGCTCTACTGTCCGTTTCATGGTATCAGGGCTGCCTGCGTGATACCCACAGGCAATGTTGGCACTGGTGATATAGGGCATAATAGCGGCGTCGTTGTCGAGCCCCTCTCCCATGTCGCAGTTCAGGTCAATGTAAGTCATATTGCGATAACCATTTTTCCAGACGTAAGTTACAAGCATGCTGAAGATAGCATAAATCTTTATCCTGTTGCCACAAATATGCATCCGCATTATTGCTGTTCACGTTCTCAAACTGTAAGGTTTGTCCTGGCAGGTATTGCGATAATGAAGGCATATCTGCGGTGATCACATGCGCTATCAACGGATACCCGCCGGTAGTCTGATGGTCTGCCATGAGTACGATCAACTGACCGTCGGGCAGTAGCTGTATAGCGCCCCTGCACACGCCGGATGAAAGCTGCTCTTCTTTTCTTACGGTTTGCAGTGCTGTGCCCTGCAAACGGAAGCCCATGCGATCGCTGTGTTGTGTGATGAGGAAATTGCCGGTAAGCAGCTGTTGTTGTGAGGGTACATCCAGCAATGCCCATGCGCCGCCAGGAATAATCCTGATATGTGAGCCCCTGTTGTAAAGATGCGCGGTATCCGCGATCCAGGGCAGCAGTTTTGCAGGCGCAGTGATGAAGTCTTGACGAATATTGATTTCTTTTGTGAACAGCAGCCGGTCATTTTTTTGTAGCTGCCGGCCGTGGTATCCGCCGGCAGCGGCTTTGAGGTGGGTGCTGTTACTGCCCAGCCAGGGTGTCAGCATCAGTCCGTAGCGAATGGCCAGGTAACAGCGCGCCCCTGCTTCCATGCGTTTGAATGACAACGTGGCGCCTTTTGCGATTAGCACGGGTCTGTTCAAAGGCAGGGGCGTATCATCTGCCATCGCGCTGAAACCAGCGCCCGATAAAGCAATGAGGGCAGGCGCTTCAAAGAGATACCTCCCGGCAGGAAAATGTAATTCTATCACTGCGTTGGCCGGTGCATTGCCCACGAGGCAGTTGGCAACGGTCATGGCTACACGATCCATAACCCCACCGGGGTTAATGCCGAGGTGCTGGAAGCCGTATCTCCCTCTGTCCTGTATAGTATCAAGTATGCCTTGTTGCAGTGTTAGTATGCTCATTTTTCCTGTTGCAGCTGTTGAAAGGTGTTGAGTGAAACCGGTACAAATTTTATCTGGTCACCGGGCCGGCAGTAGCAGGGTTCCTCCCGTTCTGCTTCAAACATACGTAAGGGCGTGCGGCCGATGATGTTCCAGCCGCCGGGCGACTGCAACGTGTATACACCGGTTTGCGCACCGGCAATACCAACACTACCGGCCGGCACTTGCATGCGGGGCTGCTTCAGCCGTGGCGTGACCAGCTCTTCGCATACGGCCCCCATATAAGGGAATCCCGGCAGAAAGCCTATCATGTACACGGTATATGTCAGCTGTGAATGCCACGTAGCTATATCTTCCGGCGATACATTTCTCACACGGGCCATCTCTTCAATATCCCAACCCAGTGAAGGATCATAACATACGGGGATTTCCAGTGTCCGTGCGTTTGCTATGCTGCTTTCCTGTGCTCCTGTCATAACCGTGCTGATAAATGACTTTATCCATTCTGCGGCAGTTCTGCGCTCCCTCCGCCTGATCAGCACAGCATCATATACCACAGTCAATGATGCATAGGCAGGGATCAGATCACGGATGTACAACGATGATGCGGCCTGCAGACCACGATAAGTTTGCATAACAGCACCATGTACAGCAGGATCTATCCGTTGTTCCCACTTTATCACAACAGCGCTGTCTCCCAGCTGGTCAATGGTGAAATGAAAGTTCATGGTAACAAGATAACGTTTTTAATCTTTGAAGGAACAGCGAAAAGTTGTAATTTACTGATGAACCCAAACAGTAATCGCCATGTTACTTTCAGAGGTCTTCTTCCGGATATGTTGCATTATACTTGACGTTTCTCTTTTGATCAAGCCCAAACCCAAAAAGGAGTCCAGTCCCAGTCTCCCGGAATTGTGGAAAAAGTGCAAGCGGCCGCAATTGTAATGGTTTCCTCCAATCAAAATAACACCAACGTGTACAAACATCTTCTGTACTGTTTATTATTTTTGCAGGTATAAAGGGCATAAGCAGGGCTTCACAAAACGGATACCTCACCAACGTATAATTTATGGAAACATTAAATGACTCAACAACAAAGACAGTAAGTCTTCACGGCTTTTTACGCCCTAAAAAAGAACATGCGGCCACCTTACGGGAGGAGCTGCTGGCGCTGGTTGCACCTACCCACCAGGAGGCGGGCAATATTGTTTACAACGTCCATGAAGAGAAAGATGGTGCGCTTTTTATCTATGAGCTGTGGCGCTCCCAGGAAGATCTTGATAAGCATATGCAACTACCGCATATCAAAAACTTCATGAATAAATTAGGTGAATGGCTGGCGGGCGACCTGGAAGTTTATATAAGTCCGCTTATCAGCAAGTAATCCTTTACGGTCTTCCGTTGCGGATCAGGGAAGGAATGCTATTGTTTGTTGTAATCCATTTACAACACGCTTGCAAATAACGACAGTATTTAGTAGCTTGTAGATCATTCCTTCCCAAATCACATATCATGCAACTCCTCAACAAGCACGCAGTTATTTACGGTGCAGGCGGTTCTCTTGGCAACGCAGTAGCCAAGGCCTTTGCGGCGGCAGGCGCCAGGTTATTCCTGACCGGTCATCGTATTGCCTCTGTACAACAGACCGCCGATGAGATCCTTGCGATGGGCGGCTATGCAGAAGCCCTTGTAGTAGACGCACTGGATGAAAAGGCCGTAAACGATCATATCAGTCATGTAGTAAAGCAGGCCGGCACGGTGGATATTTCTTTTAATCTTGCAGGGATTGAAGTGAAACAGGAGGTACCATTGGTTGATCTCTCTCCGGAAGACTTCGTACAGCCGATTACGTTAACTATGCGCAGCCGTTTCCTTACGGCGGCAGCAGCCGGGAAGGTGATGATGCAACAGGGATCAGGTGTGATCCTTTCCCTTACGGCCACTCCCGGCGGTATTGGTTATCCATACACGGGGGGCTTCGCTCCTGCCTGTTGTGCACTGGAAAGTTTTTCCCGTAACCTTGCTTCAGAGTTGGGCGCTTATGGTGTGCGTGTGGTGAATATACGTTCAGGCGGTTCGCCGGATTCAAGGATATTCCGGGATGCTATCGATAGTATGCCAGAACTGATGGCCACTGCGCTCGACAAGCTGAAGGCTGACACTATGCTGAAACAACTGCCGCTGATGGCGGATATTGCCGGCACGGCAGTGTTCCTGGCGTCTGATATGGCCCGCATGATTACAGGCGTTACAATCGACGTTACCGCAGGCACCACGGCAGCATTGAATTACAGGGCGCCTAAAACTGAGTTCTGATAATACCGTTACTTTACATCAAATATTTCATGATACCTGTCGAAGTTAACCCCCATAGCTCCTTTCCATCCGCCAAGGGGCAATATAATATCTGAGCGCGATGAAGTGGTTAGCTGCTTATTGGCGGCCCAGTGTTCCGTGCGTGTGCTGAAAGCGTCGAAGCTGGGTGGTATCAGTTGATTAGGCAGGATACCACATTCTGCTAACGTCTGCAAAATGCCATATCGTTTATACTTATCCGTTAGTGGCAGCAGTTTGGCAGCGGCGATCCGCTTCTCCAGCTTTCCGGGGGTTTCAGCATTGTCAGCTTCTGCGATGAAGGTCAGCAGCCCCGTGAGTTTGGCTTTATCGGCTACGGTCAGCTCCGGCAACGGAAACCGGACAGCTTCTTCCAGTTCCGGCAGGAAATGCAGGGGTAGTTCATTCCAGGAATGTCCATCATAACGGCGGTACAGTTGCTCAGTGAAGTCAATTGTTTCACCGGCGGGTAGTCCGCAGATCACGCAACTGCCGGTACCGGTGAAGCTATGCGGTGACAGATGTTTTACATACAGGTAGCTCATCAACGTCTGGCGGCCACGTATATACTCACCTGTTATACCTTTCACAAACAGGGCAGCTGCCAGTACCGGCAGCTGCGGATGCTGATCCCTCACAGATAACAACCTGGCCAATGCTTCATCATGTGTGAGCGTATAAAAATGATTAGGCCGGTACCCTTTGCTTTCCAGCAGCGCAATATCTTCCGCAGTAATATCTGCGGGTATCCTGTGCTCATGCCTGGAAGCTTCCAGGTTATAAAAGCTGTTACTGTTGTTATATATCTGCTTTAGTAGTGCAAATGTTTTCTTATCCATCTTTACAGTACCTTTATTCCTGAAAACGAAGATCGTTTATCTGTTATTAAACATCCAAATATGCATATCATCCATCATAGCCCACAGATCTGGACCATTGAACACTTCCTCACTCCGGAAGAATGTACGGCATTGATTGCGTTAAGCGAAGATATAGGTTATAATGAAGCTGAAGTGGGTCTTTCTTCCGGCCCTAAAATGATGAAGAACATCCGCAACAACTCCAGGATCATGTACAATGATACTGACCTGGCCAACAGTTTCTGGGAAAGATTACAACCACACTGTCCTGGTGAAATTGAAGATAATTACGTAACGGGGCTGAATGAACAGTTCAGGTTCTACAAATATGAATCGGCGCAGCGTTTCAAAAGACATATTGACGGACGTTTCAGGCGCAATGAGTCTGAAGAAAGCAGGATCACTTTTATGATCTACCTGAATGATGATTTTGAAGGAGGCGAAACCACTTTTGACGAGATCTCCATCAAGCCCAGTACCGGCGACGCGCTCTGCTTCATTCATGAGCTAAAGCACGAAGGCTGCCCGGTCACCAGCGGTATTAAATATGCATTGCGTACAGATGTGATGTACAAAAAGAAAGGCAGCTGACGCCGCCTTTCTTTGTCAGACAACGGCTGGCTGCAATTGTCTTTCCAGGGTTTCTTTATACTTCAGGTATTTATAATCCGCCCATACTCCCCTCACTACGTTCATCACCTGGATCATTTCGTTCAGTTCATCATCCCTGAATTTACTATCTTCAAAGAACGTGTATGCAGATACGATATACTTTTCCACGCGGGAGTATAGTGTTTCGTCTGTAATGACACCATTGTTCAATGCCACCTGCAATACTTCTTTCAGGGCAGGTTCCAGTTCGTCCTTCATGCTCTTTACGGTACGGATCACGTCTTCGAGTTGGAGTTGCTCGTTATAGAAAGGTGAGATGGCTTCGTTCATGGCGCCGGCGGCCTTCATAAAAGCGTCGTGCTGTCTGAATACGGCTATCAGCTGGATGTACAGGTTTTTCACAGCAATGTGCTGATGGCAGAAATATGCGAAGGCTTCCATATCCAGTTGCCTCAATAATGCCTCTTGTTCATCAGACTCTTTTACAAGTATGTCCGCTACGGTTCCGGCATCGGCCTGTGCGTATTTCACACCATCAAAATCAAAAGTTTTCACGGCTACCTGCTTCTGCTGGATAGCTGTTACCAGCGCAAGATCCCTGGTATCAGACATTACAGTTGTATATAGCTGTCCGTTTTTTTCTGTGAAGATCTCGCCGAATGTTCTGACAGGCGTGGAGGCGATAATGGCATCCAGGTCCCACGTTGTGCAATCGGGGATGCGGTCATTGTAAAAGCCTTTATATGCATCCGGCAACGCATACTTTTCAACATCGGCCATGTATAGCTCTTCAAAGCGGCTGCCACTGTATATCTCAGGATTGTCCAGCGTAACGTTGCGGTACAGGGACGTGGTGACTGTTTCCTGCAGGTTTCCTTCCTGCTCAAAGATGATCCAGGCGGGTGTTTCATCCGGTTCAGCATAAATGTTCACTTTATCCAGGCTGGCCTTACGTTCTTCCAGTGCGGGATGGCTGGCCCACTGATTCTTAAAGTTGATGCGTGATCCGGAGAAGGTTGTTTGTTGAACAGATGACACGTCCGGCAATCCTTCTTTCATGACCAGGTTTTGTTCCCGCGCCAGGTGTTTGAGGACAGTGAGTTGATTGAGGAAGATATTCTGTGAAACCTTCTTTTCGCCCAGCCACTTGCTGGCTTTATCCACGGCGGTGTTATAGCTGGTCTCGGCTATTTCCAGCCTGCTGAGGCCACTGACCAGGTTATTACCGCCGGCCACACCAGCCGCAATGGCGTCTGCATGAAACTCCATTTCGCGGCTGAGGCCCATGTAATTTTTATTGATAAAAGCGTACATCACCTGCAGGATACGCCGGATGCTGTTGGCAATAGCGACAGTCACATATGCAAACAAAGCCAGGATACCGTGCAGGCTTCCCCAGCCCTGCAGAAAATTATTGTAGCTGTTGTTTTCATACAGCATGTTATAAATCACACGGTTCACGTTATAGGTAAAGCTGCCCAGCTTCATGCTACGTTGACTGAAATGCCCGAACTCATGTGCCATGATCGCTTTGAACTCGCTGATATTAACGGCGTTTACCAGTCCCAGTCCTATTTCCAGGTTCTTGCGTACTGGCAGCAGCATGCTCCAGAAGCTGGAATTATAGAACACGCATGCATTCACATCGGCAGACACAAAGATCTTCCGTGGAAACGTAGTTTTGGTTTCTTCACTTAACCGGCGGATAAATGCAAATAGTTGTGGTTGTTGCTCTTCTGTGATCTCGATGCGGCTGTCGTTTTCGTTTTTAGAAACAGCAAAGATGAATTTGACCAGGAAGATAATCACTGATACCCCCAATGCCATCAGGCCAAGGCCCAGCAACAGGGTGATGAATTTAGGCAGGATAATGATCAGCCATCCGCCAGCATATACGCAGCATACGGCCAGCGCCACAGCGGCAACTACCAGCAGCAGGTATACGATAGAAAAGAGGACGATGGAAAAGATTACCTTCATTGCCTGCCGTCTGAATCTGGCAGAGGGCTGGACAATATTCTTATCGGGTACAACTGGCGATGGCGGATACAACAATGTACTCATAGGTAAAATGAAATTGATGTGCAAGATAGCCAAATAAGCGAATATCCGCAGGTCTCAACAGGCCCGTCTTATCATGCTCTATCCCTTACCAGGTCCATTACTTACAAGTTTGTACGTATCGTACAATTGATTGTAGTGCGTGTAAAACAGAAAAGTACGATTTACTTTTACAGTGAAATATTGAGAAACAATAAAGACACCTATCATGGACTTGTATTTAAAAGGAAAAACAGCAGTAGTAAGTGGCGCCAGCCAGGGATTCGGACGCGCGATCGTAAAAGAGCTTGCACAGGAAGGCGTAAAAGTATTTGCCACAGCCAGGAACGAAGCATTGCTGAACAGTCTGAAGGAAGAAATTGCAGCAGCGGGCGGCGTTGAACCGATCACATTTGCACAGGATTTTGTGGCTGCCGACGGGCCTGAAAATATTGCAGCAGCAGCATTAGCATCACTCGGGCATGTAGATATTCTCATCAATAATGCAGGACGCAGCCAGCCCCTGGATGTGGTAGCGCCGGACGGCCCCTGGGAGGATTCCCTCACGCTTGATTTCACCAGGCACCGGCAACTGACGCAACAATTTCTGCCCCAGTTCATCGAACGTAAACAAGGCGCGATACTGAATATTACCAGCACATATGAGTTGCGTACTATCAACGCCTCAGCAGTAGCCAAAGCCGCTGTAACGGTATGGTCCAAACAACTGGCCGGAGAGTTGGGTAAGTACGGTATCCGTGTAAACAGCCTTCAACCCGGGCTGATAGATACGGCGAATACACGCCGCTTTTTCAATGAAGAGGAACGGAATGCATTTGCAGGCCGCGAGATCACACTGGGTTCATTTGGCGAGCCACAGGATATTGCCAACATGGCGGTGTTCCTGGTATCACCGCGTGCAAGCTATGTTACAGGGAGTGTGGCTGTTGTTGATGGAGGCATGCGTCATTATCCTTTCTAATGCATTTACAACATATCAATCCTGGAAAGGACCGATCTTTAGTTTGCGAATTAGTGTTCCGATAAAATCGGTATAAACCCTGGTCAATATCACAGAGGGCTGCCCTTAGACTGATAATAGAGCAGCCCCTGGATGATCAGGCGACGAAATCGTTGCCTGGTAATTAAGCACTATCAGTCCTTGACAGGACTGGTCTGTCATTATACATGTGATGCTTGTGCTATTGCCCCACAACACATTTTTGCTCAAAATGCGGTGGGGCAAAAGCCCAACTTATAATTGTGTCTCTTTTATGGGATCAGTGAAATAGCAGACCGGTAATGGGATTACCCAATTATTTATCTTCCTGGCAGCATATCCTTTTGTTAAACTGACATACCTGCTGGTTCTGGTATCATTCTGGGGTAATAACCTTTAATTAAAATGGGAAATACAGATAACGGCTACGTTATCAGAGATGAGCGCTTAGACATTGTATTGATTTTATTTATGGTTATTTAATGAGGGTTTCATTTCAATAGTAAAGTACAAAAAATATATCACACAACAAAAAAGTAAGTTATCCTGATTAAATAAAAAGGCAAGGGCGCGGTAAATTCCGCCCTTGCATAATAAAGCCATCATCGATATCTGTCTGACTCATAGCCTGCCCGTAACGGGCGCCTTGTAAAACCGGCCCCAGGCTATGAAAGCTGCTATTGCTGCAAAAAAGATATTGGCGCCTATTACCGCTGCCTCCCCTCTTATAATATGAAACGCGCCGGCACATATCATCAGCACAATTACTGCAACGGCTGCTATGGGTGTCAGTTTAGGTCTGATCCGGAGTAGTGCCGGCAGAATGAGGCCTGCTGCCCCGGCCAGGTCTATCAGCCCGGTTGCCCTTACGAATACGGCAGGTATCTGTCCAGCCCACGGCCACATGGCGGCCAGTCCGCTTATCGGGCGAAACAATTTCTCCGCAGCCCCCCAGGCCAGTATACCCGCTAATAATACCTGTGCTATCCATAAAAAAATGTGCATTGCTTTTGAAGGTCCTTTTAATTCTGTCATGGGCGATTAATTTTAATGATGCAGTA
>NZ_DATLKJ010000194.1:0-48571 GCF_035538455.1 Chitinophaga sp. | reverse complement strand
TAATCTTCGCTCATCAGAAAAATCAAACCAATCATATAAATCACAGTTCAGACATTAGTACCCCGTATTTTGTTTCAGGTTCGGATTGTTCTTAACCTCCAGTGTAGGTATCGGGAACAGCAGTTCCTTCTCACTCAATACTGGTCCGTAAGAGAATTTGTGCCCTACATAGTTATCAAATTGGCGGGCGCCAACGTTAAAGGCTTTCCGCAGCCGGACCATATCATACCAGGTAGTGTTTTCATAGCACAACTCGAACCATCTTTCACGCCACACCGCTTCCCGGAACTGATCCTTGCTCAGTCCTGACAGCAGCGGCAGCTGTGCTCTCTGCCTGATAGCGTTAACAGCGTCATATGCTTTGGCAGCTGGCCCGCCGGCTTCATTGGCGGCTTCTGCATAAGTAAGCAGTACACTGGCGTAGCGGATCACCGGCCAGTTGAGATCGCTGTTGGCGGTGCTGGTCTGTGCCGTTTCATCGAAATGTTTGTAGATGAAGTAACCGCCCAGGTCCACAGTTTTCGTACGGTCTGATTCCAGCGTGTAGGTGGTAAAGAAGAATTGTTTCTCCTTCGCCCGGAGATCGCCGGATTCAAAGGATTTCACGAAGTTGATATTAGCGTAGATGCCGCCGGTTTCATCGGAGTATGCAGATATATTTTTGTTGTAAGGAATGATGGATACCTGCCAGCTGGAAGGAATGATCTGTGTTCTGTATTGTATCATGAAGATATTTTCCTCGATGTTCTTTTTGGCGGGGTTATGCAGATCCGCGTAACTGGTGAAGAGCTTGAACTGCCGGGAGTCGATCACTTCCTCCGCTTTCTTTGCCGCGAGGTCATAGTACGCAGCGCCTTTCTGCAACGGGTATCCGGCCATAGTAAGATATACCTCCGCCAGCAGTGATTTCACCGCGCCAAGGCATGCATTGCCGGAGGGATTGGTCCAGGGCAGGCCCGCAACCTCTGCTTCTTTCAGGTCAGCAACAATCGCCGCGTATACATCTTCTACAGCCGCCTGTGACGGACGCAGATCCGGAGAGTTGAGCGTTACTGGTTTCATGATCAGTGGAATATGACCAAACATTCTGACCAGGCTGAAATAATACCAGGCCCGGAGAAAGCGGGCTTCTCCCAGCAGTTTCTTCCGCTCCGCTTCATCCATCCGGATACCGGGTATTTTTTCTATAGCAAGGTTAGCATTGGCGATGCCCCGGTAATAATTGTTCCAGTACGTATAACCGTAACTGTTATCAGAGGTATTGATCAGGTCTTTCACAAAGTAACTGTTCACCGCCTGACCCAGGTCGGTTTCAGCAAGCCCGGTGGCAAATTCGGTCATCATCCAGGCGCCGCCGCCAAAGCCGCTCACCAACGGTTCACGCATGGAGGCATAGATGCTGTTTACTGCGCTGCTGGCATGTTCTGGCTTGGTGAAGTAGTTGTCTACCGTGAAATTGCTGGGGTCCGTCTCATCCAGGAATTTGGTACAGCCGGAGAACCAGGTTGCCCCTGCCAGTAAAAGTGCGGGTATATATTTTCTGATCTGTGTTTTCATGATGTGTGGTATTTAATGTTTACAGACAAGGGTTACAATCCTACATTCAGGCCAAGTACAAATACCCTGGGCTTGGGATAGTCATACAAGGCAAAGCCCTGATCAAATGGGGCGCCGGAGTTGGACACTTCGGGATCATAGCCTTTGTACTTAGTCGCCACAAAGAAATTCTGTACGGATGCATATACCCGCAGGTTGCTGAGCTTCCATCTGGAAACAGTGGAGGCGGGAAACATGTATGCCAGCAGCAGATTACGGCCACGGATAAACGAGGCATCGGTTACCTTATGGCTGTCGTTATTGGTGGTATAGCCTGCAGCAATCGGACGTATCTGTGCAATGGGGGTGTGCTGGTTGGTCTCTGTCCAGGCATTCAGCACCGTCTTATAGCTGTTGGCGATGCCCTGGCGGTCTTCGAGTGAATGGATGCTTCTGTCCAGTACATCATTCCCGTACATGTATTGCAGGTCAACGGTGAGCGACCAGTTTTTGTACCGGAACGTATTCATGAAAGAGCCGTAGCCGTCGGGTATCCCTTTGCCGATAATGGTACGGTCATTGTCATTGATCTGTTTGTCGCCGTTGAGATCTGCATACTTTACGTCGCCGGGGCGCTGCTTGTAGATCTTCGCCTGATCGGCTTCTGCAGTGCTCCAGGTGCCGAGATGGACCCTTCCGAAGAAGGAACCAACAGGTTCGCCTACACGAATTACCGTAGCGCCGGAGTAGATGTCGCCGCCGCCGGTAAGCGCCAGTACTTTGTTCTTGTTGACAGAGATATTGAACATGGTATTCCAGGAGAAATTATTTGTTTTGACGTTGACGGTATTCAGCGCTATTTCAAAGCCGCTGTTCTCCATGCTGCCAATGTTTTGCGTGATGCTGGTATAGCCGCTGCTGCCGGGCAGGGGGGCCTGCAACAGCATGTCGGTGGTCTTTTTGCGATAGAGGTCCACTTCCAGGGAGATACGGTCTTTAAGCAACCCTAACTCCACACCGAAATCAAGCTGGTGATTCTTTTCCCATTTCAACTCTTCATTGGGCATACGGTTAATACCTATCCCGATGGCGCGTTGTCCGCCGAAGATCACGTCGTAGTTGCCCATACCGGCAAGCGCCTGGTAGGCGGCAATTTCAGAGTTGCCCGTGATGCCATAGCTGGTGCGTACTTTCAGGTTAGAGATAGCCGGAATATTCTTCATAAACGGTTCCTGCGAAACGCGCCATGCCAGGGCAGCTGAGGGGAAGAAGGCATAACGGTTGGCCTGACCGAATTTGGAAGAACCATCTATACGGCCGGTGACAGTTACCAGATATTTGTCCTTCAGCCCGTAGTTCACACGACCGAAGTAGGAGTTGAGGCCGTATGCGTTGCCGTTGGAAGAAGGGGCCTGCGGATTGGCGCCTGCACCGAGGTTATAGAATCCAAAGTAATCGTCGCTGAAGCCTTGTGTGGCGGCAAGGCTCTCAAACCGGTCGATATGTTGCCAGGAAAGACCTAACATGGCATTCAGAGAATGGATACGGTTAAAGACCTTGTTGTAGGTCAGGTAGTTTTCAAACTGCCAGGAGTTATACCGGTTATTCCTGACCTGGGCTACCCCCTGTTGTCCGCGCGAAATGTAATTAAGCGTACGGCCGGCATAGTAATCCAGGCGCTGGTTGATGATGTTGGCGCCCACGGTGGTTCTCAGTTCCAGTCCTTCCGCCAGCCGGATGTTACCGTAAATATTACCCAGCATGGTTTGTGTGCGGAGATAATAAAGGCGTTCCTGTATAACCTGCAACGGGTTGGCGCCACCTTCCATACCGGGATAGGCGTCGTTGCCGGCCCAGCTACCGTCCGGGAACTTAATGGGAATGATGGGTAGTGCTTCCAGTACCTGGCGCATGGTAACAATGCCGCCGCCGCCGAGTTCATCTACCTGCTTTTCATTCTGATCTGTGTAACCCAGTGTGCCACCCACTTTCAGCCAGTCTTTGATCTGGCTGTCAAATACAAAACGGCCTGCATACCGTTTCTGCCAGGAGCCTTTTATCAAACCATTTTCGTTGCGGTAGTTGAGGAATGCCCCATAGCTGCCTTTCTCATTGCCATTGGTGAAGCCCAGCTGATGATTCTGTGTAAATGCCTGCTGCATGGCTTCTTTCTGCCAGTCGGTGTCATATAGCGGATTGCCCTGTGCGTCAAAGAGCAAGGGATTGGTTCTTTTGGTTTTGGGATCTACATACTTTCCATTAGCCCATCCTACAGGATCATATTTCTGTGCATTGCTGTAGGCAATCTCCTCTACCTGAAGGAACTCGCGGGAGTTGAGTACAGGCAGCTTCTTTGGCAGTGTGCCCAGGCTGAAGTCTGCGTCGTAGGTTACTTTGCCGCCGCTGGAAGAGCCGCGTTTGGTTGTTACCAGTATTACGCCGTTGGCGCCACGCGCTCCATAGATAGCGGTAGAGGAAGCATCTTTCAGTACTTCAATGGAGGCAATGTCATTCGGGTTGAGATAATCAATGGGCGAGCTGCCATTCTGAAGGCCGGTAGCGTTGAGGATCACCCCATCAATTACATACAATGGGTCATTGGCTACATTGACGGAGCTGACACCACGTATACGGATGTTGGCGCGGCCGCCCGGTCTTCCTGAGTTAGAAGAAACGTTCACACCGGTAACGCGGCCCGACAGTTCCTGGTTCAGCGATGAAGAAGGGCGTTCCTGTAAGGCCTCGCTCTTGACAGTTCCAATAGCCCCCGTGAGATCTGATTTCTTCCGCGTACCATAACCCACGATTACCACATCATTCAGGTTGGAGGCTTTGGAGCGGATATTTACCTGGTAATTGCTTTTGCTGTCGGTTGTTATCTCCATGCTTTCATAACCCATGCCTGAAAATACCAACACAGCGCCGCTTGCGGCATTCAGGGAGAATTTGCCGGCAGCATCAGTAACGGCGCCTGTCTTTGTTTGTTTGACTGCCACAGAGATACCCACAACCGGGTTACCCTGGTCGTCGGTGACGGTGCCGGTGATCGTCTTCGTCTGCGCCGACACCAGCAATGGGAGGGCGAGCAGGATAGTGCAGCACATACGAAGCACCATCCTATGTAATTGTGTGAATTGCATAAGACCGTTGATTTTAGAACTGGTTAATAAATGGACTTGAATCTAATCTGGCATCAATGTAAAGAAGCTAGGGGGTGGTATTCCCCGTGTTTCATAACTGGAATTATTTTTTATGTTCATTAATCTGGTACTGCTACAGATATGGAAGGCGGGCTTGTGCTCCCGGTATCAACCATATCGGGCTTTATGTTGAGCTGTTGTTACATACAAACAATAAATTTTCCGGGTGAAGGGCTGTCCTTCGCCGCTTTGTAAATATGGTCTTCAATTGTTTATAAAATGTTTAAAGTGCTACGACAACCCATGATTCATTTTTCATAACGTCTTATTGTTTTCATTCCACTACGTCGGGTATCCTTATTGGTTGACATATCAATCGTACTAAAAATAATTCATGTAGTTTACATTTACATGCGTCATCTTCTCAAATGCTAATATATTACCAGCAATTCCTAAATTACTATAACAGGGCTGTCTGCCGTTGAATGCCCATAGCTATGACGGCCTGTCCTTTGCACCTTGATGATCGAAAACAGGGGTGGAGATAAGTTGGAATATATTGTGTGGGTAAGGGTTTAACAATAAACAGCCATCATACAGCCTCACGGTTTTCTTCCCTGGAGGAAACCGTGAGGCTGTATTTTTATGTTCATACGCTGCGGCAGTATCCTGATATGGAGTAGCACCGGAAAAGCATAACTTATATATAAAGCAGGGGACTGCTAAGTAATTCCTCATGAGTTATGAAAATTTTCCTCTTATAGTTTTAGTGCACGAATCAATCACCCACTAATTTTTCTGACATGAAAGGAACACAAGTTTTGTTTACCCGGCTGCTAACAGACGATAGTGCCCAACCCCTCAGACATCGGCCTGGAAGAAGCAGCGCCTTGCTTATTAAAAGAGATGAGCGATTGGTATACCGCCATTATTATTATCTGCGTATCTGCAAGAAGAGATATGATGAGATCATGAAAATTTTATCCGAAGAGTTTGACCTGTCAGAATACACGATTATTGAGCGGTTACAACTGGAACGGAATTTTAAGTTGCTGAAGCAGATTATGACGCAGCAACCAGGTTCAGCTGAGCTGAAGAAACTTTATCCCTGGATGGTTTGGAAATAGGGTGCAGATGTATGGAAGCGGTGATTGGTAAAAGACTGCTATTAGTATGATACTTCACCTTGCTATGCAGGATACTGTTTTTTATTTGGTATGCCAGATGTGTTTTTTGGCAGGCCTGTGATCAATATGCATTTTTGTACCGGTAGTCTGGAGATCACCAGTCCATTATTTAATAACCATTAAAACCCTATTTGTATGAGTAACCCAAAAGGTCCCGGCAGCATCGAATCCATAAACAAGGATCTCGCCACACTCAGTTCCAGTCTCAATACATTTAATGCTGATCTGCAGCGTTATCTCGCCAGTGTTGACAACACGCCTGGCACTAAAGCCGCCCCTGTATTAATAGCAACCGGTACGTTCAAGGTGGGCGATGTTCCGGGCAGCGATGGCTATTATAGAGTAACCCTGCCCCAACTGGTATTTGTTCCATACATGATTGCAGGGTCATTACGCAGTACCGGTAGTGATTGGAATAAGGATAACGATGTGATATGGATGGTGAGGGATTTGTTGACAGATTCTTTTGTGTTATTAACCAGAGAAGTAAGCGGCAACGTTCAGGACCTCTATTTTGATTACGTACTTATTCAGAAGTAAGCGTCCAGAAAGGAGTAGCAATTAGCTTTAGCGAAGATTATTTGTTATGGGAGTATGTCTGAACAAATAGTCTTTGCTAAAGCTTTCATTTGCATTTATCCGGACGATTGATCAGTTCTTTTCCCCTTCTATAATACAGGCTTCACCTATCGCTAATGGTATAATCCGGTTGAGATGAATATCCTGTTCTGCGAGTAATTGCCTGAACTCGTCGGCGGTCCTTTCGTTTCCGCTTGTTGCCACATCGTCAATAATGAGCAACTTGTTGCCGCTGTTCATGGCTTTACTGCATACATGAAGTATCCGGGAGGCATCTTCATTGTTCCAGTCGTGCAGAATGTATTTCATGAGATATGCATCTGATCCGGTGGGCACTTCACGGAAGAAGCTACCGGATATGGTCGTACAACGGCCTTTGAGCTCCGGCGATGCGGCGAGCCGCCGCGCTGTTGTTTCTACTACATATGGTTCGTCGAACAGTACGCCGGAGAGAGCAGGTGTTTTTTTCAGGATTGCCGTCAGCAGTGAGCCACTGCCACCACCTATATGCGTAAGCAGGTTGAAGGGAGAGAAGTCATATTTTTCGGTGACGGCCGTTTCTGTCAGGTGAGCGTATCCTGTATCCGTTGCCATAAACGGATGGTAATAATCCTGCTGGTCTGCACTATAATAATGGCGCGGCCCATCATTGTCGGGTTGCATGCTGTGGTACAGATCACCCCAGGGTGAATAGAAACCGCCCAGTTCCGTAAGGAGAAATGATTTGAGACTGCCGGTTATATTGCCCAGAAGGGCTGTGGCCATCTCCGTCATGGCGAAGGTGCCTGGCGTGGTTTCTTCAAAGATACCTTCACGGGCCAGCGTTCTGAGCAGCCGGTATAGAAAGGTGGTGTGCGTATTGGTGCACGATGCCAGCTCTGTAATATCTTTGGGGCCTGCAGTGAGAATTTCAGCGATGTTGAGTTTCGCCGCCATGTATACAGAGCATGAGATCCAGTGATCGGTCACATATTTCAGTATCCTGGCCGATTGCTGAGAGGTGGCCTCTGCAGAAGGAAGAGAGGATTGAGACATATCCTTTTTTTAATGATAAAAACCGGTAATCATAATAGCATTCCCTGCGGCTTCCGGCGGCAGGAAACAAGCATGAAGAAGCATTATCTAGCTGATCGCATTGGTACGTAATGGTTACTTATTGTTTCCTTATGGTTGATCCTTCCTTATACAGGCTAAACAGGTCTTCATATGCGTCGTAAAGCGACAGTGATTCTGATACAGCAGGATAGCATGCTGGTGTCATAAATGTATTAAAAAATCCTGCATCAGTCCTTCACATTGGCGACATTTTTTTGCACATGTCTGTCTGCTTTTTGCACATACCGTCATTTTTAATGATGCGCCTTGATATTTTCTGTGGCAAGCGCTACTGTCAGCTCTATCCGTTGCCGGCGTGCAGCGGGTGTTCTGGCGGCCGCGATCCACTTCAGGATAATGCGCCTGGATGAACCGGGAAAAGCCTGGTAGTGCCTGTATGCTTTCTTATTGCTGTTGAAAAGCGCTTGCAGATCATCGGGAAGGATGTCGTGCTGTGCATCGTTGTGCTTTGCTTTCATCATATTGTTTATTCAAAAGTAAAATGGATGTATGACAGCCTTATGTCAGGAGCATCCGTGATTTTTCCGGTCATTTGCTGTTGCGGTATTTCAGCCATGCAGGGTACCTTTACCAGCGTCTATATAACCCGCCCGTTATGAATCCCCCTGATGCCGCTGTATCATTCCGGGAGTTTGTCTTCCGCAGCAAAAGAAACCGCACCGTCATAATATCTGGTATAGCCGCCGCGGTTTGCTGTTTCATCATTTTCAAGCTGCTTTATCCATTCCCATCTTTTTATGCGGATTCTTATTTCTATATACTGGCTGCAAAGAATAATGTCCCGGTAGATATGTGGCCAGTGGGGTATTCGAAGGTGCTGATCCTGATTCATGCCATTTCGGCGGCAGATAATTTCCTGATAAGCATCCAGTACCTTTCGCTGGTGATCAGTACCTGGTACCTTGTGCTGACGGTGTTATGGATTTACAGGCCAGCCCGGTGGGCGTCTGCAATTTTCTTTGCCTGGTGTGTTATTAATCCGCTTTACCTGTACATTGGCAACATTGTATCCAGCGATGCGCTTTTTATCGCCTGTAGTATTTGGTGGCTGGCGCTGCTGATCAGGGTACTGTACCAGGCGAAACCGGTACATATATTTATGCTGTCGTTCATAACGGCCATAGCCTTCATATTACGCTACAATGCATTGTATTATCCGGTAGTAGCAGTACTCGCGGTGCTGCTTGCGAAAGTGCCCCGGGGGATAAAATGTATAGGGATACTGGGTGTGTTTTTATTTTCCGGCGCCTTTATTCAATACACCAGGAAGATGAACGGACAAGTGGCGGGAGTAGAGCAGTTCTCCGGCTTTTCGTCCTGGCAGCTGGCTAACAACGCGCTTTATATGTATCCGTATGTGCATCCTTCAAAGGAAACATCACCGGATCCTGAGATCCGCAAAATAGACGGAATGGTGCGCGCTTTCTTTGACACCCTGCCTCCCGGTATGCATATTGGCCCGCAGGACGGAGCCTGGTTCATGCTGGATCAGCGGGGGCCGTTGAAAGCATACATGTTCAACCGGTGGGTGTCAGCTGCCGACAAGCCATTGGTGTGGATATATAATGTGACCAGCGTTCCTATCGGGGCATATGGTAAGCGGCTGATCAGTCGCTACCCACTGGCATATGCCCGTTATTTCCTGCTGCCCAACGCTGCCGTATACCTTATGCCTCCGCTGGAGCAGCTGGAGCAATACAACCAGGGGATAGCTGAAGTGCATGAGAGCGCGCTGCAGTGGTTTCACTATAAAACAGCGCAGGTTTATGGATGGAATGATGACGCACAGGCTGGCCTGATGCTGGCCTGCCAGCTGCTTTTTGTGCTGGTTAATATTATGTTCTTTACAGGGCTTCCGGTGTTGTTTTACTTTTACAGATACTGGAAGACAGATAATATCTATAAAAGACCAGTGATACTGATGGTGGTGTTGTTTGTGCTGAATACAGTATTCAGCATTATGGCCTCTCCGTCAGTGTTTAGGTACCAGGTGTTTCAGCTTCTGTTGGGGCTGATATTGTTAGTGCTGCTGACGGAGATAATATTGGGCATCGGTAAGAAAGCAGACAAGAATAGTTTATGATGGTGTTATGACAAATATGCCCTGCACTTTGTTATGCATTTGCAAATCTTTTTGAAGGATCGTTGTATTTAACCAAACTTGCCTAATATTATCATACTCAAATAACACCCAAAGCGAAAACCAACAACAAAAATTCTACATGAAATTGCACCTTCACTGGAGCCTGATGGCTTTCCTGTTCCTGAAAGCGAACGCACAACAGCAATGGCAGCCGGCCCCATTAAACATTCCCACAAAATGGACCGCCAGCGTTACGCCGGAAAATGCGCTACCTGAATATCCCCGGCCACAGCTTGTGCGCAGCCAGTGGCAAAACCTGAATGGACTGTGGCTGTATACGGTAACTCCTAAAGAAGCCGACCTGCCTTCACTGTACGACAGTACCATTCTCGTACCATTTGCCATAGAATCTGCATTATCCGGCGTAAAAAAAGCGCTGTTGCCGGAACAGCGCCTCTGGTATAAAAGATCTTTCAGTACCGGTAAAGCAGGCAAGGATAAACGTGTAATCCTGCACTTCGGAGCTGTAGACTGGCAGACGACCGTATACGTCAATAAGAAGAATGTTGGTTCACATACCGGCGGTTTCGATTCCTTTGACCTCGACATTACATCTGCCTTACAGCCTGGCGAAAATGAGCTGGTGGTAAGTGTTTGGGATCCTACTGATACCGGGCCCAATATGCATGGTAAGCAAACGTTGCGCCCGCGTTGGATCAGGTACACGGCGGTGAGTGGCATATGGCAGACCGTATGGTTGGAAACCCTTCCTGCAACAGCTATTTCCAACCTGGAGCTGACGCCAGACATCGACAAAGGAAACCTTGCCATTAACGCAACTATAAATGGTAATGTTGACGGGTATACATTAAATGCCATCAGCGGGAGCAATAAAGCAAGTGGTAAACCAGGAGAAGCCTTCCTGTTGCCAGTACCTGGTGCGCGTCTTTGGTCGCCCGACGATCCGTATCTGTATGACCTTAGCGTTCAGCTGCTCTATAAAGGCAAAGTGATAGACACTGTGCACAGCTATTTCGGAATGCGCAAGATAGAGATAAAGAAAGATCAATCCGGTATCAGCCGCATTTTCCTGAATAATAAGTTTACGTATAATACCGGTGTGCTGGATCAGGGTTACTGGCCTGACGGGCTTTATACCGCTCCTACAGACGAAGCGCTGCGCTTTGACGTGGCGGCTATAAAATCAATGGGCTTCAACACCATCCGCAAGCATATCAAGATAGAACCGGACCGCTGGTACTATCATTGTGATAAACTCGGCATGCTGGTATGGCAGGATATGCCCAGCTGGCGGCAGGCGCGCCCGTTACCCGATGAAGCCAAACAGAACTTCAAGGCAGAAACAAAAATTCACCTTGAGCAGCTATACAATCATCCCTCTATTATCAGCTGGGTGCTTTTCAATGAAAACTGGGGCTCCTTCGACCAGGTGAAGCTCACAAAATGGATGAAAGAGCAGGACCCTTCGCGGTTGATCAATGGCCACAGTGGCCCTTTCACAGAACAGACCTGGGAGAACGGCGACATCACCGATATTCACCTGTATCCCTTCCCGGCTATGCCTCCCTATGAAGATGGAAAAGCGATGGTATGCGGTGAATTTGGCGGCGTGTTTGTTCCGATAGACGGGCATGAGTGGATTCCCGGTAAAGGATGGGGGCACGAAACACCCCCCGGCGCCACTTTCCTGGAGCGCTACCGTCAGATGGTGGCACATCTGCAGCTCTATAAGAACGAAGGACTTTCCGGCTCTATCTTCACCGAACCATTTGATGTAGAGATAGAAGAAAATGGCCTGATTACTTACGACAGAGAAGTGTTTAAAGTGCCGGCAGATAGTATCAGAATGATTAATGCAGCGTTGAAATAAGATTTAGTGATTTTTTTATTTAGGTATTTAGGTATTTAAAATGCAGCGGAGATCATGTTCTGTTAATAACACTTAATGATCTCCGCTGCATTTTAAATACCTAAATACCTAAATAAAAAAATCGCTAAATTTTTTTTTTTTGTTTTTAATACCGAATGGTATATTTTTGGGTATGAATAAAGCAGAGAAAACCAGGCAGTTTATTGTGGAGATGACAGCCCCTGTATTTAACCAGAAGGGGTACCTGGGTACGTCACTGAGTGACATGACCAATGCCACAGGCCTTACCAAAGGCAGTATTTATGGCAACTTCGCCAACAAGGACGAAGTGGCGCTGGCAGCATTTGATCATAATCTGAGGATTGTTGGGGATATTTTGCGGCAGGAGATGGGTAAGGTGAGTGGTTGCCGGGAGAAGCTGCTGGCTTATGTACGTGTATATGAAAACTTCCTGAAACATCCATTTCCAGTGGGCGGCTGCCCGATACAGAATACGGCGGTGGAAGCAGATGATACACATCCTATGCTGAAGCAAAAAGCTGCAGAGGCGCTGATGAATCTGAAAGAGATGGTGGGCGGACTGATAAAGAAAGGTATTGAGAAGAAGGAGTTCCGCAGCAGCATTAATCCTGAACAGATGGCACTGACGCTTATTTCTATGATTGAAGGCGCTATTATGATCGCCAAGGTAACCGGAAAGCTGAATTATAAGAAGTCGGTTATCCAGGCCGCAGAGGATCTTATTCATTCGTTCTAAATTTTTTTCATTATAAATGTACCGATCGGTATATAAAAACGGACAGAGATGAATATATCAGGCAACACGGTGTTAATCACCGGCGGTAGTGCAGGCATAGGGCTTGCCATCGCAAAGCTGTTGGTAGAAAACGACAACCAGGTAATTGTTACAGGGAGGGATCCGGAAAGACTGGCACGTGTAGCCAGAGAGCTGCCACAGCTTACTACTGTAGTATGTGATGTAACGAGAAAGAGAGAGGTGGACCTGCTGGTGCAACAGCTGCAAAAGGATTTCCCGCGATTTAACATGCTCATTAATAACGCAGGCCGTGCTTATGCCTACCGCCTCTCCGCATGCGCCGGCGCGTTTGAAAAAGCTGCTGATGAAATACTGACTAACTACCTGGCAGTAATGGGTATCACGGAGAGTTTGTTGCCGCAGCTTACCAGCAAAGCTGAAGCGGCCATTGTGAATGTGTCTTCCATAGTAGCGCTGGCACCCAGTGCTAAAACGCCTACTTATGCAGCCAGCAAAGCTGCCTTGCATTCTTACACGCAATCACTGCGTATCACACTGGCGCCACAGCCCAATATCCAGGTGTTTGAGCTGATGCCGCCGTTGGTGAACACTGACTTCTCCATGGAAATTGGCGGGAGCAAAGGCATACCACCGGAGGAAGTTGCCCAGTGCCTGCTGAAAGCCCTGGCTGCGAATCAGCAGGAGATTCATGTCGGACTTACTGCCAATATTTATAAGCTACTGCAATCCTCACCGGAAAGTGCCCTGATGGCAATGAATGCCGGAAACTAATTAACGCGACCGCCGGCTATTTTTTTATTTGTGAATATACCGATTGGTATAAAACAGCTATGTCATGAAACAAGCTATTCTGCTCCCGGTGGTTATCCTGGCAGCTATTATGGAACTGATAGATACTTCCATTGTGAATGTGGCTATATCGCACATGAGCGGTAACCTGGGCGCAACGCTGGAAGATACTTCGTGGGTGATTACTTCGTATGCCATCGCCAATGTGATCATTATCCCGCTGACCAGCTTTCTGTCCACCAAGCTGGGACGCCGCAACTATTATATCGGTTCTGTTATTGCCTTTACTTTCTTTTCCTTTATGTGCGGACAGGCATCAGGGATATGGATGCTGGTCGCATTCCGGTTCCTGCAGGGAATCGGGGGTGGCGCTTTGTTGTCTGTTTCACAGGTGATTGTATTTGAATTGTTCCCGAAAGAAAAGCAAAATGTAGCCAGTGCGCTGTTTGGTATCGGCGTATTTGTGGGACCTACCATCGGACCTACGCTGGGCGGCTTTATCACGGAGTACTACTCCTGGCCGTGGATATTCTATATTAACATACCGATTGGTATCATTGTAGCTTTTGCGTGTTATGTATTACTGGATGAACCGCCGGTGAAGCAGGCGCCAAAGAAGATCGACTGGACAGGTATTTTGTTACTGGCCATCGGTATAAGCGCGTTGCAGACGGTGTTGGAGCGGGGAGAAACGGAAGACTGGTTTGAAACGCCCTATATTACGTGGTTGTCGGTGATCGCGGCGTTTGGCATTGCGTTGTTCATCTGGTGGGAACTTCGTATAGCCCATCCCGTAGTAAACCTGCGGGTACTGAAGAGCAGGAACCTGAGTATCGCAGCCGTACTGACGTTTGTATCAGGACTGGGCATATTCAGCTCCGTATTTCTCACGCCTGTATTTGCGCAGCGGCTGCTGGGTTTCACACCTACACAGACGGGGCTGCTGTTATTGCCTGGCTCACTCGTAGCAATTGGCGGTTTGATTATCACCGCCAGGTTGTTACAGCGCGGTTTGTCGCCGGTATACCTGATCACCGCCGGGATGTTTTTATTTGTATTGTTCACCTGGCAGATGTCGGGTCTCAACCTGGCAGCCGGCGCCACAGACATTTCTGTACCGCTGATCTGGCGTGGGGTGGGGCTGGCCGTTGCAACGGTGCCACTCACAACACTGGCTGTATCCGGACTGGCGCCGGGTGATATTCCACAGGGTGCAGCACTCAATAACATGATGCGGCAACTGGGTGGCTCATTTGGCATTGCTATCATCAATACTTATGTAACTAACCGTAACGCAGTGCATCGTACGGATCTTGTATCCAATCTTAATGTCAACAATCCGCTGGTGTCTAATCGTTTGTCGGGGTACACGCACTACTTTTTGTTGAAGGGAGCAGCGGCGCCGGAAGCGCATCACAAGGCCCTGAAGCTGCTAGACGGCATTGTTGTGAAACAAACCACCCTGCTAAGTTTCAGCGATGCGTTTCTGTTGCTGGGGATTATCTTTCTGCTGACATTACCATTGCTGCTTATCGCGTCTTCAAGAAAAAAAACTGCGGTGAAAATAGCAGTGATGGATCATTGATACTAATTGGGCGTGAAGCGGGATCATCAAATGATTTTTGTAATTTTATAAACGTATTGTTTTTGTAAACCTCAATTTGTAAACCTCAAAATGTTGTTATGAGTAACCTAAATGATCTGATCCCGATCCCTTCCAAAGATGTCATGAACAGAGGATTGAGTGCCGCTAAAGAGTCAACAATGTTGCGCATTCTCGGGAAACCCGGTGTTTTGTCAAAAGATTGTTCTAACCCGGGCCGCACTTATGCCAAGCTGGTAAAATATGGGGTAGATGTAGGCCCTTTCAAGGTGTCTGGCCACAGCTATGCCGTAGAATCGCTCCTGCTGATTTTTCAGCAGGTGAAACAGGAGCAGCCGGATGTTTTCAGTACTGTAAAAACCGGCGGCGTGCTTTGTGTAAGATCCAGGAGGTCCAATCCCAGCCGGTTTTCGAACCATAGCTGGGGCACTGCCATAGATCTTTACTTCGGCGGGGGCGTAGTAAGGCAGGGCCTTAACCAGACCCAGCGCGGTGTGTATCAGTTGTTTCCTTACTTCAACAATCACGGCTGGTACTGGGGCGCCGAATTCTCCGGCGACTCTGTAGACTCCATGCACTTTGAGCTTGCGGAAGAAACAATCCTCAAACTCGGACAGTAGCAGGTGAGGCTCGCAAAGTTGCAAAGGGAGCAAAGACCACAGAGAATATTTTAAGTTAATAAGACTGCTTAGTAGTACCTCACGATATTTACGGACTATCAAAGAGTTCTCTTTGCTGACTTAAAATGTCCTTTGCTGCTTTGCTCCCTTTGCACCTTTGCGAGAAACCTTTGTTACCTTTGCAGGATGGATTACTTCAAACAGCTCCTGGATCTGCTGAAAATAGAACGGGAAGAGGACAGACTGGCTTATGAGCAACAAACGGCTACAACATCGGTAGCAGTGCGGAGGGACAATGGACTTACCTGGTATCCTGTGGCTATCCGTGGTTCTGAAATGAGTCGCGGTGATTATCTCACAGTAGAGGTGGAGCGGACCACACATCAGGACGTGGTGCATCAGCTGCGCTTCGGTGCAGCAGCAGTACTGTTCTCCAATCATGATCCCAGGCAGGATAAGGTAGAAGGAACCATTACTTTTGTAGGTGACAACCGTCTCAAGATCACATTACGTACAGATGAGCTGCCGGAATGGGCTAACAATGGCAAACTGGGTATCGATCTGCTGTTTGATGACAACAGTTATGATGAAATGCAGCAGGCTCTCAAACAGGCGCCTGTCGTGGCAGACAAGCCAGCGGGCAAACTGGTGAAGATACTGACCGGTGAAAAAGTTCCTACTTTCCAGGAGGTGATGACACCTGTAACCATCACAGGATTAAACAGTTCCCAACAGGACGCCGTAAACAGGATCCTGGCCGCTAATGATCTGGCTATAGTACACGGACCTCCGGGTACCGGCAAAACCACCACGCTGGTACAGGCCATCAAAGCCATGATACAACGGGATAACAGCCAGATACTGGTGGTTGCCCCCAGTAATACTGCTGTGGACCTGCTCAGTGAAAAGCTCTCTGATGAAGGGTTGAATGTGCTGCGGGTGGGTAATCCGGCGAAGGTGTCGGAGCGGCTGATGTCACTTACACTTGATAGCAAAGCTGCGGAACATACCAGCATGAAGGAGATCCGCCGATTGAAGAAGCAGGCTGCTGAATTCAGGAATATGGCGCACAAGTACAAGCGCAATTTTGGCAAGGCAGAGCGGGAGCAGCGCCAGGCCTTATTCACAGAAGCCCGTAAGATCATGAAGGAAGTAGAACAGGCGGAGCAATATATCACAGACGATCTCATTGCCAAAGCACAAGTGATCACTGCTACACTTGTAGGCGCCAATCATTATACTGTCCGTAATCTGAAATATCACACCGTAGTTATAGATGAGGCAGGGCAGGCACTGGAGCCGGCATGCTGGATTCCTGTGCTGAAGGCACAGAAAGTAATACTGGCAGGCGATCATTGCCAGCTGCCACCGACGATCAAATCAGAGGAAGCGGCCCGCAAAGGTTTGAGTATAACCCTGCTCGAAAAATGTGCCGCCCGGTATCCGGAAGCAGTGTCGCTGCTGGAGGAACAATACCGCATGAATGAGCTCATCATGGGTTATTCGTCTGCTGTTTTTTATGAAGACAGACTGAAAGCGCATGCCTCCGTTGCCAAACATGCGTTGTTCCCGGCAGATATGCCACTGACCTTCATAGATACCGCTGGTTGTGGCTTTGATGAAAGATCTGAGGGTACCAGTACTACCAACCCGGAAGAAGCGGCTTTTCTCTTCAGACATCTCACCCAGCTGATAGCTTCTCTGGGCAAGCATTACAAGCCTGATGAATTTCCATCGGTGGCTGTTATTTCTCCCTATAAACAACAGATACAGGTACTCAAAGAGCAGCTGCAACATACACCAGCCTTACAGCCGTATGAAAAAAAGATCACGGTCAATACGATCGACAGCTTCCAGGGACAGGAGCGCGACATTGTGTATATCAGCATGACGCGTAGTAATACTGAGAACAAGATAGGTTTCCTCTCAGATGTGCGCCGCATGAATGTGGCTATGACACGCGCCCGTAAGAAGCTGGTAGTGGTGGGAGACAGCGCTACCTTATCCCAGTTGCCTTTCTACGGTGACTTTATCACATATGCTACCGACAGGAACGCTTACCAAAGCGCCTGGGAATTTGCGGATATGTGACCGTAGTAAATTACTGTTGTGGTAATTGTTTACTTATGTAGCCAATGAATGTCCATATTTCCAGTATGTCCTGCACATGTACTTCATAATCGTTGTATGCGCTGTTCAGTGAGTGGAGCAGCAGGGAGCCGTTTTGCCGGATCCTGTTATGTACCATCTTGAAAACGATATCTTCTTCACTGTCTTTCAGTACAAGTATGCAGGCGGTACCATCCTTGATCTGCAGCCAGTCTTCCTGGTACTGGGCAATCACGTGGCTGCCATCAGGAATAGGCTCCATGGAGTCGCCGCTGACAGGGAACATGCGGATGGTTTTACCGCGCGGAAGTTCCGGAAGTGAGAAGCGTGGGAGGGAGGCCACGAATGAAGGATCAGCAAAACCGCTGCGGTAGCCGGCCCTGGCTTTAACGGGCACATACTCCATATTCTCTTCATTATCCTGGTTCACGGTGATCGGTAAAATACGTATATGCCTCCCTGTTAGATCTGCCGACTGGCTGTTTTCCATGTCCAGTAATTGATCTTCGGGAAGGATGGTGAGATCTGTTCTAAGGAAGGTATCGAGATTGATCCTGAAAAACGCGGAGATCAATACCAGGTCATCGATACGTGGATTCCTGGTTTTACCGCTTTCCTGGGCAGAAACCTTATTTCTGTTAATACCCAGTGTATCTGCCAGTTGTTGCTGCGATAATTTTTTTCTTGTCCGTAATAGTTTCAGATTGCCCGCCCAGTGTATCAGTTGCTTATCTGTCATCCTTGATAATTAATGGTTTAGTGGCGGCAAATGTATGATAAATTACCGAGGTACTTCAATTATATCACTGTTCCGGGGCTTCAGTTAAGGGCATTAGATCCCTTTGTTTCGGGTACACGATAATTATAGTGGATGTTGTTAGTGTAAAAAATTGGGTTGGAAAACATTGTTAGTTCATAATCAATATTTCTATTATTTCGGAAAAATGAAAATCAAATTACGAATAGCTAGTTTAAACAAATGATGTTAATGTCTGTTTAATCTTACTGATGGATTTTCAATAAAATATATCGTAGTATTATTTAACTGTAGAAATGGTTGAGATAGTTGGTTTTAAAGAATTTTTCAGGATGTATTTGGTGGTTTGAAATGTAAATTTGTTACCTTAGTTAGGTAGTTATCCTAATTGTTTTGTTATCCCGGTTTAAAGAACGGTGACAAAGAACCCTCATTTAGTATCACATAATAGTGAGTGATCATTAGAGAGAAATTCTCCTTACCGGTGCAGCGCTGGCGTTGTAGCATGCTGTTTCCGCATTCTAAAAATTACAAAGATGAAAGGCAATACCGGTATTGGCTTAACCCCGACGCGTTCGTGGAAACATACAGTAGTGGAAATATCCGGTATACTGTTTATCCTGTTGCTGGTATATGCTGCAGTGGCAAAGCTGTCTGATGTGGAGAAATTCCGCAATCAGCTTGGGCAGTCATCTATGTTGTTGCCGTATGTTTCCTGGTTGTACTGGGGCATACCTATGACTGAAATAACACTTTCTGTTATGTTGATTTTTACTGCAACGAGATTACCAGCATTATATGGATGTTTTTTCCTGATGACGTTATTTACAGTATACATATTTATTGTTACCCGGTACAGTGACCAGGTACCTTGTTCCTGCGGTGGTATCATCCAGGAACTGAGCTGGGATCAGCATCTTGTTTTTAATCTCTTTTTCATCGTGCTGGCGGCGCTGGGGGTACTGGTCTATCCCGGCAGGAGATCGCCTGAAGATATTGCGCAATAACAGGGGACGCCGAAAACCTGCAAAACAGAGTAGACCGAAATCTAAGATCTAAAATTTTCCGCAATGAAAAGATTCAGGATGGCAGCAGTAGCTGTTATGGTTATTGCTGCGTCAGCAGCGTTGGTTACTAGACAGTCAGGCGCGAAAGGCAGGGCTGCGAGGCAGACTACAGCATGGACTAAATTAGGCCCAGGAGCCCGGTGCACATTTGGATTTATCGATTTGGGCATGGATTGTATTCAAAATGGAAACGGGCAGATTTGTACCATACACGGATATCCGGCTTTTAAGGACGAATTTACCTGTCAGTTGCTGGGTACATCTTTTTATTATTTAAGACGACCATTTTAGATTCGTAATTTCAGGTAGAAAGGGTTCCTGCCCTTTCTATCTCATATGTTGGTGATATATCACCTAAAAATGACTGTCATAGGAGAACCGGCATCGTAACGTTGATCCGCCTGAAGGGTAATTTTATACTAATTCCACTGAAATGACTAAGTTACTATCCATGATGTGCCTTGTTTTTCAGGTCATCACGTGTGAAGCGCAGGAAAATCTATATCTACATATCGACAAACAAATGTGTTATCCGGGAGATACACTGTGGATGCGGGCATATCTGACCAGTGATACGACAACGCGGTTCAGTACAAGTTTTTATGTAGAGTTGTATAATGAGAAGAATACGTTGTTGCAGAGAAGTGTTTTTCCAGTGGTGAATGACATGGGATTTGGGCAATTGGTACTTCCCTTGCAAACCGGTTATTATTGGGTCAGGGGATATACGTTGAATGCTTCGAGTATGGCTGTAGTGCCGGTTACCGTTAGTAATGCATGTAGTACCTCTATGTTAAGAAAACTGAAGTATCCCAGGAATACCAATAACAGTGGGGGAATTACAATAAGCAAAAATGGAGATACGTATATAATCCATAATAGTAGAAAGGGTAGTTATTCTCTGTCGATAACAGATACCGTTGGCTCTGGGAAAGCTATGATGGTATCTTTTCAGATGCTTTCATCATACACTCGTTGTGGGGATACTTCCTGGCTTACCTATCATGCAAGACTCAAAGATAATAGCAGTAAAGTATCTGAGCTGGTAATGTATTTTCAGCAGGATTCTGTCATTACGCATCCCAGGTTGTTGCCGGTGGATACCTTAGGAAATATCAGGTTCCCCTCTATGTATTTCTTTGATACAGGATATATTCATTACCGGTTAAAAACAAGCAGGACAGGAGGACGCAGGAATGTGCTGATGCTGGTTAGTGATGTGTATCCCACTTTTGTGCCGCCTTCTCCTGCTTCATATTATACAGACACGGTGAAGTGCAATTTAACTTTATTGGGAGTTGCAGGATTTACAACACCATCATCCACTGCAAAGCAACTGAAAACCGTAGAAATTAAATCTCGCTGGCACGATAGGCATCTGGCACTTGACAGACAATATGTGGTGTCTCCTGATTTTCAACCTACAGAACAGTTTACCTTTGATCTGAGAAATCCTGTTAATCCGGGAGGGATTTTGTATGTGCTTGACTATCTCCAGCATGAGCTGCCACCAGGATGGGCAGCCCGAAGCATGTATTGGGATAAGCAGGAATGTGCAAAGGGTGTATATTACTATGTTGATGAGAAAGAAGTGAGCGGAGATATAGTAGCCCATATGCTGCTCAAAGATTTTGCTTACGTTAAAGTTTACCAGGATCTCCACCCTCCTTGTCCTGCCATCTGCCTCTATACCCGCAAGGGTAACGACCTCAAAGCGCTGCCATCTGATATGAGCGTTCTTCCTGTGAAGGGATACGACAAACCATTGAAATGGACCACGCCGGACCGTGTAACCTGGCTTTGGGAACCATATGTAACAGCCAAAGAGTACCGTATTGCCATACCCGCCAAGACCTTCAGGATAGTGGTGCTGGGGAGTACAGTGGATGGTGAGGCTATCTTCTTTGAGAAAACAGTAAAAGACGGGAAAATATTGTAATGATCCGTTTCATATCTTTGGCGGACATCAGGGTAGTCAACCAGCCCTGCTGACTATTTAGCGGGTATACATATGGCAGATGCAAGCGGTTGTCTGTATGCCGGAAATGGTTATCTGTAGATTTTCACCAACGTTCCTTTCATTTTTACGATTTTTGAACCGGATGATGAAGCGCGTATTGTTACATATCATATTCTGGGTAGTATATCTGCTGCAGGATATTTGGCTGGAGTATACCTGGATTGGCGCATCGGCGCCAACGATTACATCGCAGCAGTTGTTCTGGAGATGTTTGGGCGCTTGTCTGGTGATGTTGATACCCAAGCTGATCTTAACCTATTATCTGCTGCTGGTGGTAGTCAGGAAGTCACTACAGCACAGGCTGTCTTACTGGGGCATTGCACTGGAAGCGGCCCTGGCGTTCATGGTATGCATTGTGATATACCGCTGGTTGTTTGTGATACTGATAGATAACATATTCTTTAAGGATATTGTGAAGCCAAGGCATCTGCTGGATATAAGCCGTGTGCTCATGGCAGTGATGGATATGGGGTTTGTTTGTGGCGCCGCAGTTATGTTCAAACTGTTACGTGTGCAGCTGGTCGTTATCGCGCGGGAGAAACAGCTCGTGAAAGAAAAACTGGAAACGGAATTGAAGTTCCTGCGTAACCAGATCAATCCTCATTTTCTCTTCAATACCCTGAATAATATTTACGCACTGTCCCGCAAGAAATCCGACAAAACACCGGAGATCGTGATGAAGCTATCAAAGCTGCTCCGGTTTATGTTGTATGAATCGCGTAAGCAGCTGATACCGGTGGCTGAGGAAATAAAGATGCTGGACGACTGCCTGGATCTGGAACGCATCCGTTATAACGAAAGACTGACTATCACCTTTGAGAAGGAGATAGATAATGGTCAGCAGCTGATTGCGCCGCTGTTGCTGCTGCCTTTCGTGGAGAATGCCTTCAAGCATGGGGTAAGTGAAACCCGTTTCGCCTCATTCATCCATATTGTGATGCATCTGCGCCAGGGAAAACTTACCTTTACGGTGGAGAATTCCAAAGAGAGCGGCGAACCGGTTGTGGTAACCGATAATATTGGTCTGAGCAATGTGAGGAGACAGCTGGAACTGATGTATAAAGACTACCAGTTGTTAGTGGAGAATGAGGATACGGTGTTTAAAGTTTATCTGACTATTAACCTCAACAGTCATGCAGAAATATAGTTGTATCGTTGTGGAAGATGAGCCGCTGGCAGCCGAAGTACTGAGCGACTACATCCGCCAGGTACCGTTTCTGGAGTTCAGGGGAATCTGCACCGACGCCATCTTTGCCATGGAGAAGCTGCAACAGGAACGCATCGACCTTATCTTTCTTGATATTCATCTTCCTAAACTAAAGGGCCTGGCCTTTATAAAATCATTGAAGCAACCACCTCAGATCATTATCACCACCGCTTACCAGGAATATGCGCTGGAAGGCTATGAATGCAATGTGGTGGATTACCTGCTCAAACCCATCGAATTCAGCCGCTTCATTACGGCGGTGAACAAACTGAAACAACAGCCGGTGTTTGCTCCCGGTGCTGCCATCGCGGTAAAGCCTGAACGGCCTTACCTTTTCTTCAACGTCAGCAAGAAAAAAGTAAAGGTGTATCTGGACGAGATATTATATATCGAAAGTCTGCGTGAATATATCAGTATTACAACCAAAGATAAATCCATCCTCACCAAGTTCCCATTGGGCGAAATAGAAGAGTTGCTGGCACGCAATAATTTCGTGCGCATACACCGGTCGTTCATCATCGCAAAAGATAAGATAGAAGCTTTCACCGCTACTGATGTGGAGATTAACAACAAATCCATTCCCATCGGGCGTAGTTATAAAGAGCTGATTTTAAGCATACTGGCACCGGGCGGGTTCTGAAAGGGCTGCTTGCCATCTACCAACAACACGCTATCATCTACAAAAGTCATACTCCTTTATCTGTATGCTGTATGTATTCCGCAGTATGCACTTCATTGAATTCCCACAAGATGCAGCAGGTATCCGGTTAATTTCATGGAAAAGGTAACCAAAATCTGCCTGCCATGAAACGCTACATTTACATTCCATGCTTAATCTGGATGCTCCTGCTATCCGTTGCGGCGGCGGCGCAGCAAAGCATCACCGGGAGAGTGACAGCCAAAGACAATAATCAGCCTATACCTGGCGCCACTATCCGTATTAAAAGTACCACCACTGGCACACAAACGAACGAGCAAGGACGCTTTACGATGAAAGCGGCGCCCGGCGCAGTACTCGAAATAAGTTCCGTAGGTTTTGCCACGCAGGAGGTAACTGTCACCAATAGCAACGAATACACGATTTCATTGTCCTCTTCAGAAACCGCCCTGACAGAAATTATTGTAACCAGCCAAGGCATTAAGAAAGAAAAGAGAAGCCTGGGGTATGCTGTGTCTACTATTTCCAGCACAGAAATAGGAGACAACAGCAGCCCCATTAATGCCCTGCAGGGGAAAGTGGCAGGGTTGAACATTACATCGGGGTATTCGCCGGGATCGTCGTCCCGTATTGTGTTGCGCGGTCCTACGTCCTTTACGGGCAACAACCAGCCGGTATTCATCATCGATGGCGTACCGGTTGGCAATGATAACATGCGCAATACCGATTTCCTCAACGACCAGGTAGACTACGGCAATCGTGGTAATGACCTCAATCCTGCAGAGATTGAAAGTGTGACCGTACTGAAAGGCCCCGCTGCCGCCGCTTTGTACGGCAGCATCGCTTCTAACGGCGCTATTCTTATTACCACTAAAAAAGGGAAGAAAAACAGCCGCGCACAGATCAATGTCAGCAGCGGCTACCAGATCTCTGATATTCTGAAGCTACCCGCCTTTCAGAATAAATTCGGACAGGGCAACCTGGATGCCATTCCCGATGACCGTAAAGAAAACTTCAGCTGGGGGGAACCTTTCGACGGAAAAGAGAGACCCTTCGGCCAGATCATCAACGGCAAACAACAACTGAAGAAGTATCAAGCTATTCCCAACAACGTGAAGGAATTCTTTGACAAAGGACAAACCTGGAACAATAACGTTTCTGTGTCTGGTGGTAATGAGAAGTCTACTTACTTTCTTTCGCTTGCCGCGCTGAACAACAAAGGCGTTATCCCCGGCACCAATTACAACAAATACAATGTAAGACTCAGCGGTACATCGGAGTTCTCTGAAAAATTTTCAAGCAGTGCTACCATAGCCTATTCCAATATCGCCGGTAAGCTACCGCTGGCCGGGCAGAGCAACTCCGTGTACAACTCCGTCTTTCAGCAACCGAGGGATATATCCATCATTGGCTTCAAAGATTTGAGCAATCCTTATAACGGCACTTTTACAGGCCCCGACGGAACGCAATACTATGGTTACTACGGGGCCTTTTCCAAGAACCCGTACTTTCTTTTGCAGAATTACACCAACACTAATGCAGTAGATCGTATCAACGGTGATTTTTCTTTATCGTACAAGCCGATCCCAGAGCTGGACATCACAGAGCGTATCGGGGCGGATATCTACTCCGACCGCCGGTACGAGAAAGGCGCCAAATATACCTATGTGCCTTTTGATCCTTTTTATGGCAGTAACATCTGGACGGACATCGGCCGTTATTCAGAGGATCTGATCAACTACAGTCAGATCAACCATGATGTGATGGTTACCTGGACCCGGCCGCTGGCAAGGGATCTGAACATGAAGTTGCTGGTGGGTAACAACGTACGTATGGAGAAACGCACCCGGCTCCGGACGGCAACCAATCCTTCAGGAGGGATTAATATTCCTGGCTTCTATAGTTTCACCAATTCCAACGGGCCGTTAAGTAGTACCAACGAGCTTTTCAATAAACGGTTATATGCTTTCTACGGGTCGGCAGATTTTGATTACCGCAACATGTTATTCCTGGGCCTTACCGGCAGGAATGATATTTCTTCAACGCTGCCAACCAACAACAATTCTTATTTCTATTACAGTGCAAATGGCTCCTTTGTATTCAGCGAATTGTTTAAAGACAAGTCGCTGGGTAACATTATCAGCTTCGGAAAGGTGCGCGCCGGCTACGCTAAAGTGGGTGCGGATGCAGATCCATACCTGCTTGCCACTAACTATGAGCTGACAGATATAAAATCTGATTTCGGGATACTTACTTTTCCGCTTACCAGTAATGGGGAGCTGGTGCCGGCATTCACGCGCAGGGACAGAATTGGGAACGCCAACATAAAACCTGAGTTTACGCAGTCATTTGAGACAGGGGCAGAACTGTCATTCTTCCGCGACCGCGTTGGAGTGGATGTTTCCTATTATACAACAAAGTCAACCAACCAGATAGTAAAAGTGCCCATAGCGCCATCTACCGGCTATACAGAATCTATTATTAATACCGGAGAAATGCGCAATAACGGTGTGGAACTGAGTGTGCGGGGAATTCCGGTGAATACGCGCTACGGTCTCAAGATAGAAGTGTTTGGCACTTATAATAAAACAAACAGTAAAGTGATCAGTATTGCGCCGGGACTGGAACAGATCTCTATCGGTGACGCCATCACCACCATGTCGCAGGTAGCCGCTGTGGGCAAGCCTTATGGCGTATTCTACGGACAGGGTTTTGTGATGGATCCTGCTACGGGCAAAGTGGTGATAGATAAAAGTACCGGACTTCCACTCAGTAATGCTACTAACTATTATGGCAGCTATCTGCCGGATTATATGGCATCTCTCGGGGTCAATGCTTCCTATAAAGGTTTCAACCTGCGGTTGTTATTTGATACGAAGCAGGGTGGTATGTTCTATTCTAATACGAAGAGCACGATCTCTTTCGGCGGATATACGGAGGAAACGGCATACAACGATCGCAAAGATTATGTGTGGCCTAATTCGGTGTACGCGGATGGCGGAAAATTTGTGGATAATACCAGCATAAAATTCCACCCGTATACTTACTGGACATCAGTGGCGCCGTCTGCAGCGTATTTGGTCGATGCGAGTTATGTCAAGTTCAGGGAGGCATCGCTGCAATATACGGTGCCGTCGCATACCGCCAGGCACGTGGGGTTTGGGGGTTTGAATATTACGCTGTATGGCAACAATCTTTTTATCTGGACGCCTTCATCCAACAAATTCGCTGATCCGGAAATCAACTCACAGGGAGCAGCCAATGTGCAAGGGTATGAGTTTTTATCTAATCTCTCCCTGCGCAATTATGGTATCAAGGTAACCGCCACTTTATAAATGTTTATCTGATGAAAACGAAAATATATTTTAGCGCTGTTTTGTTTTTCTCCCTGATGACGATGGGAGGGTGCAAAAAGTTCCTGGATATTAACACAGATCCCAACCATGCAGCGGATGTTCCAGTTACCTACCTGTTGTCTTCTGCAGAAGGCGAGCTGTCATTTGCGGTAGGCAATACACTGGCTATCGCAGGCGGGGTATGGGGACAATACTGGACCCAGAATCCATCTTCTTCGCAATACAAATTGTATGACCAGTACTCACCTGATGCCAGTACTTTTGGCAATGTATGGGAAGTCATGAACTCTGATGCGCTGGAAGATATGCAACAGGTGATTGACAACGGAAAAGCGACCAACAAGCCGCAGTATGTGGCCATTGCCACTATCCTCAAGGTCTATACGTTTCAGCTGTCTACAGATCTCTGGGGGGATGTCCCTTTCAGCCAGGCACTGCAGGGAAAAAATAATCTCAGTCCGGCCTACGACAAGCAATCAGATATTTATAATGGCCTGGTGAAGATGCTGGATGACGCTATTGCCCTCATCAATCCAGATGATCCCAATGTGCCCGGTAATGATGATCTCATCTATCAGGGAGATATGAATCTATGGTTGCGTTTTGCTAATACGCTGAAACTAAAGATAGGGCTGCGTTTATCGAAGGCAGACCCGGCAAGGGCTATGAGTATTGTCAAGAGCCTGGAAGGGAAGGAATTCATGGGATCAGGAGAAACGGGTAAGCAGGATTTCAATGCTACCGGTGGTCAGCAAAACCCTCTCTACGGCGCTATTGCAGGCGCGGTGCTCGGCAAGGTACAGAACCTGGTGGCCAGTAGTACTGCTATCGGTTTTTTCAACGGTCACAATGACCCACGGCTGAAAGCCTTCTTTGATCCGACGCCTGCGGGCACCTTCGTTGGTATTCCGCAAGGAAGTTTTAATGCGCAGACATCGGGTGCGCCTATTTCTCCTCCATCCGCCAAAACCGGGGCTAACGCCAACAATCCAAAGTCGGCCAGTGCGCCAGTGATACTGATCTCTGACTATGAATCTTCTTTCCTGCAGGCCGAAGCTGTTGTAAGGGGCTGGCTAAGCGGTGATGCGGCGGCGCTATATGCTGATGGTATCCGCAATAACTTTGCAGCCTATGGTGTTACCGGCGTTGATGGTTACCTCGCGCAACCTGATATAGCCTTCCCCGTTAGTGGCAGCGCTGCGCAGACAGAAGCCATCATTACACAGAAGTGGGCGGCGATGTGTGGCAACCAGTGTATTGAAGCATGGACAGAATGGAGAAGAACCGGATTTCCTTCCTTCTTCGTTTTGTCACAAGGCTCAATCATAGGACCGGGGCGGTTTCCACAGATATTCCTGTACCCTGCTTCCGAGCTGACCCGCAATCCGAAAGTGCCACCGCAGCACAATGTATTTGATAAAGTGTGGTGGGCTGGTAACTGATGTTTCACTATAAATTACCTCTCCTTATGAAGCTGTCATCTATCATCATACTAGCAGGTGTCTTGCTTGGCGCCTGTAAGAAATCAGATAACGTGATTACACAGATGGTAACGCCTACGTACCCGGTAATTACATTGAGCGGCGAGCCGTTGCTGTCATTAGGGATAGGCGGCACTTACACAGATCCCGGCGCAAGGGCTTTCGACAGCCTCTCCGGCGCTACCACGCAACTGACGCCGTACGCCAATAATGTGGATCTGAGCAAGCCTGGTTTTTATTCCGTGAAGTTCCTGGCGAAGAATGCCTACGGTTATCGCACTTATGCTACCCGCCTGGTGTTGGCTACTACAGTGCCTGCTGCTGATGATATCAGTGGTACTTATAAACGCACGACCAATGGCGCAGTGTTGCATATCGAGAAAGTGGGGACAGGCGCGTACAAACTGGATAATGTGGCAGGAGTGGCAAATAATCCGGATTATATTTTTCCTTTTTACATCGGCTTTACGGACCTGACTACGTTTGTGGGCCCTGCACAGCTTACGCCTTTTGGAGATCTCAGTATAGGCCGCCCGGAGATTGTGCGTAACGGGACCTCTGTACAGTTGTCGTGGTTTATTGATAATGGCTCGTTTCCAACGAATACGCGTACTTTCGTCCGGCAATAACGGAATTGGATCTTGGATAATAAAGGTTAATAAGTCTAATCCCAAAAAGATCGCCCATACAGGATATTACTGTATGGGTGATTCTTTTGGTGTATATGGAAAAGTGATCAAAGAGATTGATATACCGCTATCTTAAACTCATCGCCGATAGACCAGTAAGGGGAGAGGTATTCCTGTGTGAAGATAAGACCGATCAGTCCTTCTTTGGGATCAGCCCAGTAGTGGCTGTTAAACGCGCCGCCCCAGCTGAATGTGCCTACGCTGTAAGGCATCAGGTAATCGTTCTTAGGTGTTTCAAGTGCGAAGCCGCCGAGGCTGAACTGGAAGTTTTCGGGTTGTGCTGGCAGTGGCGAGATGGCCATGGCTGGTGTCAGTTGATTGGTGAGTGCCAGCTCTGCGGTCTTACTGCCGATAATGCGTTTGTTTTTATAAAGACCTTTGTTGAGATAAACGGATAGGAATTTCGCATAGTCGTTGACGGTAGACACGAGGCCAGCCCCCCCGGACAGATAAGTCCCGTGTTGGTTAGGGAAGAGTGGATCCACACCTTCATAAATGGGATGGGTTACTTTCACCATCTTGCCGTCTTTCTCTTCATATAACGTAACGAGCCTGTTTTGTTTTTCTTTGGGGAGATGGAAGTAAGTGTCTTTCATCTCGAGGGGATCGAATATTCTTTGTTTGAGGAAGACGTCCAGTGGCTGGCCGCTCCATATTTCTACGAGGTAGCCGAGAAGGTCTGTATTGAGCCCATAGGTGAAAGCTTCACCAGGGTTATGTTGCAGCGGTTGCTGTGCCAGCAGGTTCATTTTTGTTTTCAGGTCGGAGTCAGTGGTACCGATACCGCTTACTACGCCGGCTTTGCTGTAGATGACCTGCATCTCAGGGTCGGCGAATACGGCGGCGTAGCTGATGCCAGACGTGTGCCGCAGCAGATCCCGGATAGAGATTTCCCTGGTAGCGGGTTTGGTGGTGTAGCTGCTGTCTGCTGCATTGAAGGATACTTTCACGCGCGGGTTCTTAAAAGCAGGGATGAATTTTGATACAGGATCATCCAGCTGGAATTTGCCTTCTTCCCACAGCATCATTACGGCCAGGCTGGTGATGGCTTTGGACTGTGAGGCGATGCGGAATATGTTATCTGTCTGCATTGCCTTTTTGCGTTCCGTATCAGCGTAGCCGAAAGCTTTGTTGTAGACTACCTCTCCATTTCGTATAATCAGTGCCGTTGCACCAGGAATATGTTGTTGTTGTATATGGCGGATGATAACGCTGTCGATATATGCCGTTCTTTCTTTGTTGAGGCCCTGTTGCGCAAGTGCAGGCAAGGCGATGCCGACGGCTGCTATGGCAGCCAGTATCTGATGTTTCATATGAATATAACTGGTAGGTTTTTAGTAGATAGATTTCAGCAGTCCGCCGTCTGCACGGAGAGATGCGCCGTTGGTACCGGATGAAAGCGGGCTGGCGATGTAAGTAACGAGGCTGGCTATTTCATTTACATCTTCAAAGCGTTGCAGTAGTGAGGTAGGCCGGGTGGTTTTGAAGAATTCTTTTTCCGCCTGCTGGATGGTGATGTTCTGTGCTTTTGCCAGGTCTCCTACAAAAGTGGTAAGTCCTTCGGATGCAGTAGGGCCGGGGAGAACAGCATTGACGGTAACGGCGGTGCCTTTGGTGAGCTCTGCGAGTCCGCGGCTGATGGACAACTGGGCGGTTTTAGTCATGCCGTAGTGGATCATTTCTTCCGGTATGTTGATGGCAGATTCGCTGGAGATAAAGATAATGCGGCCCCAGTTGCGTTGCAGCATGCCGGGCAGGAGCTGGCGGGAGAGACGTACACCACTCATGACGTTCACTTCGAAGAAGCGAAACCAGTCTTCATCTGGAATATCGGTGAATGCTTTCGGTTCAAAGATGCCGGTATTGTTAATCAGTATATCCGTTTCCGTTAATTGTGATAACAGATTATCGATGTCTTCCTTTTTGGAGAAGTCAGCCGCGATGCCATTTACTATGGCGTCTTTAACTTCCTGTTTCAGGCGGTTCACCGCTTCGTTTACCCGTTCAGATGATCTGCCGTTGATAGTTACCGCTGCACCTTCCCGGAGTAGTTGTTTGGCGATGGCAAATCCGATTCCCTGTGTTGAACCGCTGACGAATGCACGTTTGCCTTTAAGTTTAAGGTCCATGATATTAAAATTGATGTTTGTGTTGTTTTTGTTTTGACACTACAAATTTGCAACCAGTTTTGGTATAAATAAAATAGTATGATTTATAGATTAGTATAAATTTATTTATAGATTTGCCTATGATCAATTTTGAATGGTATCGTACATTTAAGGCCATCTATAAAACCGGTACGTTAACCGGGGCCGCCCAGGAACTGCTGATTTCGCAGCCGAATGTAAGCCAGCATTTGTCGTCCCTGGAAGCATATATCTGTCATCAGCTTTTTGAGCGCCAGCCACGAAAGATGGTGCCCACGGAATATGGCAAGCTGTTTTATACCCAGATTGTGGAAGCGGTGGAAAAGCTGGAGAACGTGGAATCAGATTTCCGTTTTGCCTGTGAGAAGCGTATGCCGTTGACCTGCGTTGGCGCACCGCTCGAGTTTTTTGAATCGGTGCTGGCGCCGGTCATATCACAGTCCAGAGCAGAGCTGATCTTCGAGTTCGGCCTTACGAAACCACTGATGGAAAAACTGGTGAAGGGTGATATCAGCTTTGTATTTTCCACCGCAAACGGGAACGAGAAGAATATTGCGTATGAGCCTGTATTAGCCGAGGAGTTTTTATTGGTAGGAAGCCCCGGCCTGGATACCAGCACCTTTAAAAAGGCCATCAACAAAGAGTACTACGACAAAGCAGAAGAATGGCTCATGGAGCAGGACTGGTATGCGTATAGCAGTGACCTGTCTGTTATCCGCCGGTTCTGGCAGGCTAACTTTCAGAAGCGCCCTGTATTAAAGCCGCGCTTTGTGATACCGGACTATAATGCAATCCTCAAAGCACTGAGTTACGGCAACGGGCTGGCTATTGCTTCCAATTACCTGGTGAAGGACCCGCTGAAGCAGGGCAGGTTGAAAGAAGTATGGGCCGGGCACACTGCCACCACTAATACTATTTACCTGGCATATGATAAAACCAAGATGGCCACTGCGCAGATAAAGATCGTGAAAGACCTGTTGCAGGAGGAGCTGGTTACGCATTAAGCTCATCAGCCTGCTGGCGGCCTTTGGGAGTGAGATAAGGATAGAACAGGTTGGAAAATATCCTGCCGTAGTGTTTTACCGCCTTTTTCCCCTTAAGGTTAAGTTTTATTTCATTGTGTGAAAGAAAGAAATCACCAAAGATATACATCTGGGTGATCAGGTCTTTCCATACCTGGTCAGGAAGATCTTTGCGGAAGATGCCCTGGTCTTTCATCAACCCGAACATCTGCATGAACTGTTGTTCGCGGGGCTTGTCCCAGCTATTGTAGATAGTTTTTATAGATGGCACGCGGCGTACCACTTCCACGAAGTGGAGGAATATAAAACGGTAGTGCAGAATTACATCAAAGAGACTTTCCATTTTTTCTCTCCATTCCCTGAAGGTGGTGAGGGGAGTAGTATCCCCTTTCGCGAGGTATGCGGTCATGTCGTCTGTTAGCTGATTGAACAGGGTAAGAATAATGTCGTTGGTGTTTTTATAGTGATACTGCACATTACCATGGCTAATACCCAGTTCCTTTGCAATATGACGTATGGTTATGGCGTCAATTCCATGCTCATTAAAGAGTTTCAGGGCTGCTTCCCTTATTTTTGCTTTAGTGTCTGTCATTAGTACAAATGTACTAATTTCCTGATTGCGGACCGGTGTATTAATTTATTTGAATTTAATATTATATAATTCCATAATTTTATCAATTGTATTAATTTTAACGAGAGCAGAGAACCTGTTCTTTTTATAAAAACGTAGCGAAATACTACCCTGTCCTATGAAGCTGCTATTTTTCCTATTCTTTGCATTCGTGCAGCTGGCTGCGTATGGGCAGGCAGCGGCGCCTGCAGCGAAGAAAGGGAAGTACGAAACGGAGTTTAAGATGAAGGAGGGGAGTTATCTCGGCTTTGCGCAGGTGAATCTCAGTCTTGGTGAAATTGGTTTTAAGGTGGAGGTACTCTGTGATCAGAAGAAGAGCAACGCACGTCTGGAGTTTCGTATAGACAAGCCCAAGGGCAAGGTTATCGGTACGCTGGAGATCCCCTATACCGGCGACAGTACTTACGCTTTGAAGCTTACCGGCAACCTGCGGCATGCAGAAGGCGTTCATGATTTATATCTCGTAGCCCGCGGAAATATCACTTTCAGTATCACGTCTTTCTCCTTTATTCATAATTATTAGTATAGTCATTCCCGTTAGTTGAAAATTTTTTTGGAAAAATAAAATGAGTGATTATCTTTGCGCTCCCTGACACAATCAGAGTAGCCCAGATGGCGAAATTGGTAGACGCACTGTGTTCAGGTCGCAGCGCCTGCAAGGGTGTGCTGGTTCGAATCCAGTTCTGGGCACTTGGAAGGGTTTGTAAGTTTAACTTACAAACCTTTTTTGTTTGACGTCCCCCCGCAAAACCGGGGACCACTGAAAACTGGAGAAAGCCGGGCAATGATTCCCGATTAAAATCGTCTATTACGTTTAACAACCGGAACTTCCTGCCGTCCACCAGGGCGTCACACATAAAATCGATACTTCATACCTCATTTGGAGCTTCGGGTACTAACAATGCTTCTTTGATCCGTAAGGAAGGCGGAGCTTAACCCGCCGACGAATATTCAGCTTTAGGTCAGTATACATGCGATAGGCATGCATGGCACACAAAGAAAGGACGCCCCACCATTAGGACGTCCTCTTGTCACCCTTGATATATATAAAGGGTCTATAGTTATGCGTTGGTAAATAGGAAGCATTTATTAAAATGCGCCAAGTATAGCATCTGTGTACGCTTTATTTGCGTTAGCGGCATAGACCATGACACCTGCTTTGTCTGGTGAAGGATGCCACTGCGCGTGACTAACGGCAGAGGCCTGGCTGTTATAGTCGTGCACCATACCATCCATTACTTTAGCATTGCCCAGTGTGGCGGCCCAGTAATTGAAACGGGAGGTATTGTCGCTGAAGTAAGCCATGTCCATCACAAAGTTCATATAATTAGCGAGTGCCGGATCTCTGAAAGAAGGTCCAGGCTCACCACCAGAGTATACGGCGGCGGTATAAATTTTAGAGCCGCTGGCTGAAGATAACGGACCAAAATATCTACCCAGTTCTTTGATCATGTTGCGATAATTGGAATTATCGTAGGCGCCATGTTCAACATCCAGGGCGATACCGTCAAGTCCAACCTTATTCACGCAGTTATTAATGAACGAAGCAAACTGCGTGTACGTATATGAGGTACCGTTATAGGTAGTGAATGGGGTACTTGTGCTCCATGAGGCAGCATCATCCACATTCATCAATACCTTTACCCCACGGGCGCGTAGTGTCTGGATGTCGTCTAATATCTGTTTTTTTGAGTTGTAGATGCTGTTTACCATCCATCCGCTGTTATAATTTACGGTATCTGCCAGTTCCCACAGGGTACCTTCAAATACAATCACGATGTTGGCCCGGTCGGTGAAGTTGACAAGGGATTTGTAACCCTGGTTGACTGGTGCAGCATCGAATGTATAATAGGCTACTTTGTTTCTGCCAGGAGCAGGCAGGGCACGAGGGTTTGCTTCTACTGTAGCTTTGCTGCTAACAGGAGCAAGCGCGCTCTCATTTTTCTTACAAGCGTTAAGGGCTACCAATGATACCATTGATAGTGCTACTACAAATTGCTGAATTTTCATAATGAGGAGGTTTTATGGTAAAAAATCGAGATGCAAAATGCGATTACTTCTTACTGTCCCACCATAACCTTGTTTCACCGTCATCTGGCCCGTTGAGTGTCTGTATTGCTCTGTCATAACCAGGCTTGTTATTCGATTGATACTTAGCCGGAATTGGCAGCCTGCGGATAAATTTTTTGATCAGGCCTCCACTGTTGTTTACTACAACAGGGAACAATTTGGGATAACCGGTTCTTCTGAATTCTGTCCATGCCTCTTGTCCGTCGGGATAGACAGCGATCCATTTTTGGGTAATAATGCGTTCTAATTGTTGTTCAGGGGGCGCAGCATCATCCCATTTAATAGTAATGGTGCTAAGGTTGGGATCTTTTACAGGAACATCGTTGTTACCGGGCACCTGAGCTTTAGGATCAACATAAGGTGCTGCTGTAGAGGTATTGTCGTTTGCATATGCAGCAGATGATCCGGCAGCCCATTCGTCAAAAGAGGCGGATATGCCTTTGTTATAGTTGTCTGCTTCATTTCCGGCATTGGCCCAGCCATTGAGGGCTGCTTCTGCCATCAGGAAATAGGTTTCTGCTGCGGAAGCCAATTTAGCCTTTCCATCTTTAGGGTCGAAATAATCACCGGAAGCGGCTTTGGCTAAAGGGATGGAATAACCTGAATACCGGGATTTATCATCAATGGCCACTCCATTTCTGATGCCAATATATTTTCCTGCTACGGCAGGATCAGTAGCAGGAGCTGTCATATGGGGCAGGCGGGGGTCATTATAACCAGTTAAGAAACTGACAAGTGGCGCCCCTATGCGGATATCGTCCCATCCGATAATTTCACTGATCGGATGACGCATCCCGAAATCTACCAGTGCATTGGCGGCGTTGTCTGTGATAAGCCCGCCACTTGCCGGCGCCAGCGCCTTTTCGCCTTGTATTCTGGCAGTAGTAGCATCCACATAGTTAATTCTTATCGCCAAACGCAGACGCAGGGTATTTACCAGTTTTAACCAATTGGTGGCATTACCGCTATAAATGATATCCGCTTTGGTAAAGGCAGCTAATACTTTCTTTGATCCTGTGGTAAAAGGCTTTAGTAAATTGGCTGCATCATCAAGATCTGCGAAGAAAGCGGTATAGGCATCTTTCTGTGAATCATAATCTACAGAGAGATCTGCATTGGCCTTGCCAAATTTTGTGTAGATGATAGGTCCAAAGATGTCTGAGGTGCGATGCAAAGCTAATACCTTAATGGTTTTTGCCATAGCATTGGTAAAGGAAAAATCAACGCTTTCATAGCTGGTGGTTAGTTTCGAATAGTCGCTGAGTACCTGCAGCACATTGTTATAGGCAACATCCAGGATAGCTGTATTCCATCCGTCCATCATGAAGTAGTTAGTGTTATTTATGCCGCCGTTAAATGGAGCGGGTGACATCATAAACCCGCTATAGATATCAGCATTTAGATTTTGTTGTATCTGATAGTTACCGGAGCTTTGAATAGCTTTCTGTGCATTCTGTAATGGCAGGACGATCTGCTTGAAATCGGCCTTGAATATATCTTCTGTGATCCCTGCAGGATTGGTATTCAATGACTCAAAATTTTTTGTACAGGCTGAGAGCAGCACGGCTGTCATCATAGCATAACAGCTCTTATATAAGGAGGTTTTCATGTTAGTTCATTTTTAGAAAGAACAATTGGTCATTCATCGCGGCTAACCTTTTACAACGTGGCTTTAAGGCTGAAACCGAGGCTGCGGTAGGTAGGCAGGCCAAACACATCTACCCCGACACCACCGGGATTAACAGCCGCCACCTGTTCCGGATCAAACGGAGCCTTATTACACAGGAAGAAGAGATTATTACCAACGGCGCTGAAGCGCACCTGTTTCACCAGTTTATTCAGTTTCAGGGTATATGATACCGAGAATTCTCTCAGGCGGATCGCAGTGGCATCATACATATACGCTTCTGCAACAGGAGTTTTACCACCAATTGCTTTATAGTAATCTTTTGCGTCTACAGTTGCTGTTACTGATTTACCATTTTCATCTACCGCATCCGGAATTGTTATCTTTCCGCCGTTATCGCGGGTGTCACCTGTTCTTTTGCTAACGCCCATCTGGTCCATCAAGGCTTCTGTAATGCTGAGTACTTTACCGCCAAATTTTCCATCCAGCAGGAAGCCAAAGGTGAAATCATAGATGTTTATACTATGGCTCCAGCCAATGATGGATTTAGGGTTGGGATTACCCAGGTAAATGTTGTTCACGGAGAGCGGCATGTTATCGGAACCGACTACAATATGTCCGGCTGCATCTCTCTTAAATCCGCGGCCATAGATGTCGCCAAATGAGCCTCCCTGTACCAGGAATCCGGAGCCACCGCTCAGGGCATACTTCTGATCAGCAGAAGGAGCGGCTACGATAGAGGGGTTGAAGAGTTCAATAACTTTGTTTTGGTTATAGGAATAGTTGATGGTGGTACTCCAGTTAATTGCATGCGTTTTAATTACATTGAAAGTCAAGGCTACTTCCACGCCGGTATTCTGAATATTACCTCCGTTTACATCTGCAGTGGTACCGGCGCCAAGGCCTGGCGCTACAGTAATATTTTGGAAGAACTGGTTGGTAATATTGGATTTATACACTGTTATGTCCAGTGACAGGCGATTCTTCAGTATGCTCCACTGCGTTCCGATTTCCAGTGATTTATTTTTTTCCGGCTGCAGATAGTATCCGGCTACATGTATCGGATTACTTGTTGGCGGGGTGGAAATACCTGCATTGAAGGTATATAGCGGACGCGTTCTGAATGGATCAATATCATTACCAACTACGGCATAGGATACACGAACCTTTGCATAATCAAACAGATCAGGAAGGTTGAATATCCTGCTCAGCACGGCACTTATGCCTCCTGAGTAATAGTTGAATCCTCTGTTGGCGGTAGGAGTATAGGCAAGGGTAGATGACCAGTCATTCCTATCGGTCAGATTAATGAATACTTTATCCTTGTATCCCAACTCCACCGCACCAAAAACAGATTGTATCTGGCGGCGAATGGCGGTATTCTGATTTACTGCCCTGGAAATATTGCTCCAGTCAATGGCAGATTCCATAAATACATTGGGAACAGCAAGTGCCCCGCGTACAATCGTGGTTGCACCTTTCTGGTCCTGGACAGAGCTACCCAATGTCACGTTCAATACCAGGTCAGTATTCAGGTTCTTATTGGCCTGTAATACAACGTCGCCATATAATGTCTGGTTATTGGTCTTGTTCACATTCAACAACCCGTTATCTGGCGCAAGGGTGGATTGGGTGGTGGCATAGGTATTACGCTGGAACGCATTCTGATAGTAGTTGTAGTTGCCTCTTAGCTGTGCTGTTAACCAGTCATTAATGGTATATCTGAGCGTAAGGGCAGTATAAAGATTCCTGTTTTCATTATCGGTAGGGTTTCGGTGGAGTATCCAGTAAGGGTTTTGTTGGTAGTCCTCACCGGTGAAACCTTTATCGGTATTGATGTTCCACCAGTTCTGCGCCATCAGATAGCGGGTGGCGGAAGCGAATTCGTAATTTGTGTACTGGTTAAAGTTGATGCCTCTTGGAAAAGCGTATAGCCCTGTCAGTGGGTTGAAATATACCCCGGGATTTATACGGTTATGTGTATGCTGGATAGATCCCATGAAGGTTCCATCAACAGTGAGCCTGTCGTTCAGGAATTTGCCGGATTCGCGGAAGGTGAGAGCGTTTTGTTTCAGGGTATTGGTGGGTACTATCCCTTTATTATCTGTGTTAGAATAAGAGAGATAGTTGGATGTTTTATCATTCCCCCAGGTCATACCTACACTGTTGATCCAGGTCATACCTGTCTGGAAGAAATGCTTGATATAATTGGACGATGGTGTGGCAACGCCTTTGAGCCCCCAGCTGTCTTCGCTTCCCGGTGTGGTGGCAGTAGCGGGTGAAGTTTGACGGTAGCTGAATTGTTCCTCAGGGAATTTATAGGCCTGATCGAAAGTCATGCTACTAGCCAAATCGACCTTAGAAATACCCGCTTTCGCTTTTTTTGTCGTAATGAGAATAACCCCATTACTACCCTGACTACCGTAAAGGGAAGATGCTGAAGGCCCTTTTAGGACGTTGATGCTCTCTATATCTTCCGGGTTAATGGTACTGAGTATATCACCGCCATCAGCTGTAGAGTTATACCATTCCGCATTGGCGCCACCGGTGGGGTTGATGAGAGGTAATCCATCTATCACATAGAGCGGCTGGCTGTTGCGGGTAGATTTTTCACCTCTGATAACAATACGCACGGAGCCACCGGCCCCACCGGAAGTCCGGTTGATTTGTACACCGGAAACCTTTCCACTGAGGCTATTAAGCACGTTGGTGCTTTTTACCGTATTCAGTTCCTGTGTACCTAATTGCTGTGTAGCATAGGTAAGGTTAGACACTCTTTTACTCAGGCCAAGTGCCGTAACAACAGTTACTTCACCTATCTGGCGGCTATCGCGGTTCAGTTTCAGGTTTATACCTTTATCAGCAGCATATACTGTTACTGTCTTAGATTCAAAGCCAATGAAACTGATTTCGAGAAAACCTGAGCGTTCTTTGAGCGCAATGGAGAAAAGGCCGTTTTGATCTGTGGTGGTACCGGTGGTTGTGCCTTTCAGCTTGATGCTGGCACCTATCAGCGGTTGATTCCTGTCATCGCTGATACGCCCGGTTACCAGGTGGCTGGAGTCTTGCCTAGGTACCTGCTCGTCTCTTTGCCTGATGATGATGGTTTTTTCTATCAATGAGTAACTGAATGGGATGCCGGGAAAGCATTTTTGCAATACATTATCTATGGTACTGTTGGTGACGCAGAAAGTTACTGAACTTGTCTGGTCCAGGAGAGACTCATCGCAAACCAGGTAGTAGCCGGTTTGTTTCCTGATCTCGTTAAATACTTTCTTCAGGGAAGCATTCTTCACTGTCAGGGATATCTGTTGAGAATATCCTGTGGCACTTACATGCAGACTGACAGCCAACATAAAAATAGCAGTCCACTTCATTAAAAGTAATATTTTGAATCTATGGCCCCAGGTATAGGAATACCAGCTGCAAATATTGATTTTTTGCATACATTTGTATGGTTGAGTAAAAATAAATAGCTGTAAGCAAGTTTGTTTAATACTTGACACTGACCAGGAATGTGAGCGCATTCCTGGTCTTTTTTTTAGAATAACATTGTTGAATTATCTACATGCGTAGGTTGTTTTGGTGAATCAATAACGTGAATTATCGTTTTGGCTGTTTGTTTAAAAAAATGATTTAGTCTTTTGGCATAATCACAAGTTTCTTCCCTTTCAGGCGGCTGTCTACGCCCATTCCTTTCAGTACGTTTAAGGCGCCGGATAATACGCCATTACGGGGAATCGTACCTACAAAGCGTTTTTCGGGTAAGGAGCCTTCATAAACGATTTCGAGGCCATACCACCGTGCCAGTTGCCGGATGATGCTTTTGAGGTCGGCATGTTCGAAACTGAAGTACCCGTTTTTCCACGCCAACGCTTCTTCTTCATTGCTGGCCAGGGCCACCAGGGTTGATTGATTTCGGTTATACCGCCCCTCTTCTCCGGGTTTAAGGAGAAGAGGCTTATTGTCGTTCCAAAGTTGAACGGCGCCCTGTAACAGTGTAGTGCGTATGTTTTCTTCATCAGGATAGGCCATCACATTGAATCGCGTTCCCAGTACCTTGATATTTATTTTATTATTAACGGTGACATTAAAGGGGTGACGGGCATTTTCAGCTACTTCAAAATAGGCTTCTCCCTGCAAAGCTACATCACGCTGCAATTCTCTGAAATCAGTAGGGAAATGCAAGGATGAACAGGAGTTGAGCCATACCCTGGAGCCGTCCGGTAATACTATCAGAAACTGTCCGCCTGGCGGGGTTGAGATCGTATTAAATTCCACGGGTGTATCCTGTTTGCCGGAAACATGATATTCAATTTGTCCGGCACCATTCTTCTTAATGGTAAGACCAGACTGACTTACAATGATTCCCTGCCTGCGGGAATCCAGTATTACTTCTTCTCCGTTTGCCAGCGTTAATATTGCTTTATCACCACCAGGGCCAACGTCGTTCTGCAGCGCTTGTGCCTTCGCGCCTTGCCGGTGGCCGGGTTTGATATTGAAATAATACAGTGTAGCCGATACTGTTATCAGCACAGCTACCGACGCGGCAGCCCACCATTTTATTTTAGATACATATACAGGTTGAAGTATATGCTTACCGGCAAAGGCATGTTCCTGAATCCTCCCATATATAGCTTTACCCAGTGGATCCGTAGTATCCTTTTCTGCAGGTAATAGCTCCCAATCTTTATCAATGAGTGTTTCCAGATTATTCGAATACTCATTGGAAGTCAGTAAAGTTTCCAGCTGCTCTTTTTCTTCTGCACTGATATTGCCTGCTAAATACTTGTCCAGTAACTGTTTAAATACTTGCTGTTGTTCCATAAGCTTACATAATCATCGGCCTTCTACATTAAAGGACGCAAAAGAAGAGAGATAGGGGACATGTTGAAAAAAAAATTGTAGGGAGATGAAGAAAGAGATTGTAATCTATTTATTGACTTCAAGGTATTGACGGATAGATACTAATGCACGGACAATATGTTTTTTAACGGTTTCCCGAACAATGCCGGTGCGGGATGCGATCTGATCATAGGAAAGGCCCTGTTCTCTGCTTAATTTGAAAATATGGCGACGCTGAGGGGGTAATTGTTCTATCGCTTTGGAGACAAGTGCGGCTGATTCGCGGGATATAGTTATTGTATGGGGCAGATGACTATCGTCGGTACTTAGTTCCATATTGGTGTCTAACGCAATCTGGGGGAGTTGGTGTTTGCGCATATAGGAAATTACCTCGTTGCAGGTGACCACCCGGAGGTAACCGTCCATGCACTGCACAGTCCCAAGCGTACTGCGTTTTAGCCATAATTTAATGAAAATGTTCTGTACAATATCCTCCGCCTCCTGGGGCTGTTTCAAATAAGTGAGTGCTATTTTGTATATCTTCTTCCAATACCTGTTATATAGTTCTTTGAAGGCATCCTGACTACCCTGGGCTAACAATTCGCATAAATCTTCTTCAGACAACAAATTGTTCATTGTTCTTGCATTTGTATAAACTGATCAGGGATAAAGCTAGTAAAAATAAAGTAACAAAAAAAATTGCGACGGCCTTGCACAATTTTCTATTATCCGGCTTTTCTTCTTCAGGAAGTAGTCGGTTTTTTTGGGAAATAATAAAAGTTGGTCCGGTATTATTTCAGTGCTGGAAATATTGTAAGGTTAACTTATAACCATTTTCTTTTTTGATTAAGTATTGTTTTTACCGCTTATAGTTCTGCCTGTATGAACTCGTTTTTTGATCTTTTGATAACGACAGTGTTCATTTGAATAAATAATTATGTTTCGCTGATGGATACCTCACCTGTGAATCTTTCCAGGCAGGCTTTTAACCGTTGCAGGTCTTTAAATTCACTGACGCTGTAGTAATCAGTTAACGGATATTCAATGATTTGTTTGTCGGTGAGATACAGGCGCATTGTCTTCATATCAAAATCAGAACAGAGATCGATCCGGGCAATTGTCTTCCAGGCCAGCTGGGGTGCATGCATAAATGTTAATCCTTCAGGGTGTAGCGTAATAATTGGTAGCTGCTTACCATCTGCAACAACCCTCTGTATAGTACGAATCATCACAAATGCAAAGAGTAACCCCAGAGAGAAAAAACCGGCGGTTAACAAGGCATCTGTCCATTCTGTACTGCCTAAGGCCATCTTTAGTAACCGGACTGTATAATAGAACAATGTAATAAAGAGCCCAAAGGGAATGAAGGCCAGATGGTTCCTGTCGTTGTACAGTTTGCTTTTTTCTTTTATCCGCAGTATCCATTCTGTAGCACATAAACACAATATACATGCAATAAAACAAGCCGCTGAGGGGAGTAATGCACCAAATTCAGCAGCACTTTCCCTTATAGACATGATCGGCCATATGATGAAGAGACCGGAGAGCAGAAATAGTATCAGTACATGAAAGTACCTGCTCTCATAATTAATCTGGTCTTTATAAATGATGATATTGTCGCCGCTGGTTTTCAATAGCTGTCTGACATTAACTGGTTAAATGGATGCTGTGAGCAAGTTAAAAATTTTCAGCCATTGAAGCATTTATCCCTGCTTCAGCAGCATCAGATCCGGCTGGGCATACTTGTATACCTTAAAATAAATAGTAGTATTGGTCTGGTGTACGCCTTCCAGTGCAGACAGCTCATTTACAAATTCTACCAGGTGCTCATTGTCCCGGCACATCACATTGACTTCCAGATCATACGCGCCTGATGTCATTGCCAGGAAACTGACTTCCGGCATTCTGGCAATTTTTTTTGCGACCTGTTCTTTCAGCGTGGCCGGTCTTACGTATACTGCAATATGCGCATAGGCGCGGAATCCTACCTTATCAGGATCTACACGGCCTATAATGCTGATGGTAGCGTCTTCGATCAACTTATTGAATCTTGTCCTGACCGTGCCTATAGAAACATTGAGCTGATCGGCGATGACGGTAAAAGAAACTCTTCCATCTTTCTGTAAATGAGTCAGAATAGAAAAATCCAGGTCGTCCAGCTCCGTATTTAATTTAATACCTGACTTATTTTTTCCCATTGGCTATTTATGGAATTATTAAAAGATGCAGAAAATTCAGAAAATACATATTAAAAATACATTTTTTTTAGTATATTCATTTAATAGTATAAAAAATGTAGTTACCCATATTAAAAGACCCCCACGCATGAAATACGGACAACTTAAAAACTTTGTCAACGGCAGCTTCAGGGATGTTACATCCGGAAGGACACTGATAATTACTTCTCCTATAGACGGTACACCACTTGCAGAGATGCCGTGTTCCACAGCAGCAGACCTTGAAGAGGCGGTAAAAGCAGCAAAGGCGGCATTTCCAGGCTGGAGCAAAACGCCAATAAAGGAACGGGTGCAGGTCTTCTTCCGGTATAAATATTTGCTGGAAAAGCATCTGCAGGAATTATCTGAAATCGTGAGTGAAGAAAATGGTAAAACGCTGAGCGAAGCTGTGGCAGAGGTGGAGAAGTGTATTGAACTGACAGAGTTTGCCACTTCATTACCGCAGTTGATAACGGGCGAGGTGCTGGAAGTGAGCAAGGGGGTGGAATGCAGAACATCGCATGTGCCGTTGGGAGTGGTCGCTTCCATTGTACCGTTTAATTTCCCCGCTATGGTTCCTAACTGGACCATCCCCAATGCTATTGCACTGGGCAATTGTATGATCATGAAACCATCAGACAAGGTGCCGATCAGTCTTACAAAAATTGCCGTGCTGTTAAAAGAGGCCGGATTGCCTGACGGTGTTTTTAACATTGTAAACGGGGACAGTGAAGTTGTCAATGCTATCTGCGATCATCCCGATATTGAAGCAGTGTCTTTTGTTGGTTCTACCAAGGTGGCAAAGATCGTTTACCAGCGGGCTACGCAGCAATTGAAACGTTGCCTTGCACTGGGCGGCGCCAAAAACCACCTGCTTGTGTTACCGGATGCAAAGCCCGATATGACTGCACAGAATATAGCAGCATCTATGAGTGGTTGCGCCGGGCAGCGTTGTATGGCTGCATCTGCAATGGTAGGTATAGGGCAGGTGGATCACATTGTCGCAAAGATTTGTGAGGAAGTAAAAAAGATTATCCCCGGAGAAAACCTGGGCGCCGTCATCAACAGAGAATCAAAAGAAAGAATCGAAGCCTATATCACTGCCGCTGAAAAGCAGGGCGCCAGTATACTGGTGGATGGCCGTGGCGCCAAGGTAGCAGGCAAGGAAAATGGTACCTATGTGGGACCTACCGTAATAGATTATGTAACACCGGAAATGGATGTTGCCAGAGAAGAAATTTTCGGCCCTGTTATCAGCATTCTCAGAACAAATACGATAGATGAAGCGTTGGCCATTGAAAATGCTAATCCGTACGGGAACGCTGCAGCGGTATTTACGCAGAACGGCGGAATGGCGCGTTACGTAGTGGATAGAGCCAGTGCCGGTATGATTGGTATTAATGTGGGGGTGCCCGTACCCCGTGAACCTTTTTCTTTCGGCGGCTGGAATGAAAGTAAATTCGGTGTAGGGGATATAACAGGAAAAAGTTCTATAGAATTCTGGACAAAGCTGAAGAAAAGCACTACCAAATGGAATCCAGAAGAAGGCATAAACTGGATGAGTTAACATCAATAACGCCAACAAAAAATATGCTATGTCTGAAATCATTAAAGTATCAAACGCAGAGGAAATTATTCAGGACAACCTGGATTACACATTGTTTTCGTGGAGTAAACAGAACGGAATTGCGCCCATTGCCGTAAAGTATGCCGCCGGTGTTTACCTATACGATTATGATGAAAAACGATATATCGATTTTTCATCCGGCCTGGTTAATGTGAATATCGGTCATGGCAATCCGCGGGTTACAGCGGCAGTGGTGCAGCAGATGCAGGAAGTAAGTTATGTAACTCCGGGTTGTGTTACACAGGCCCGTGGCGAACTGGGTAAAAAGCTGGCTGCCATTACCCAGGGAAATCTAAAGAAAACGCTGTTTACCGTGTGCGGCGCGAGCGCTGTTGAAAACGCCATCAAGCTCGCCAGGTTATACACCGGACGGTATAAAATAATTACCCGTTACCGTGCTTTTCATGGAGCTTCCTATGGCACCATGACTGCAGGAGGAGACCCCAGGAAACTGGCGCTTGATTCGCAACAGGCGCCCAACTTTGTTCACGTGGAAGATCCGTATTGCTACCGTTGCCCGTTCGGTAAGGAGGTTAACTCCTGCCAGCGTGAATGTGTGAGCCACGTAGAAAGGGTCATTGAGTTTGAGGGACCTGAAAATATAGCAGCTATCCTGATGGAGGGCGAAAGTGGCACTTCCGGATGTATCAAATATCCGCCAGATTATCTGCAAAAAATAAGAGCATTATGCGATAAGTATAATATACTTCTGATTGCAGATGAAGTAATGAGCGGCTTTGGCAGAACGGGCAAATGGTTTGCCTGTGATGTACATGGTGTGGTGCCGGATATGATCGCTGTTGCAAAAGGTATCACTGCCGGATACCTCCCGCTGGGGGGCGTTATTGTGAGTGATGCCATTGCTGATTATTTTAATGACAAAACACTATGGCTGGGACTTACCTACTCTGCGCATCCTGTTTCTTGTGCTGCAGCCGTGGAAGTATTGAAAATTTATGAAGATGAACACCTGATAGAAAATGCTGCCGTCATGGGTGTATATATTGAACAACGGGTAACGGAAATGAAAGAACGTCATCCCAGTATCGGCGACTTCAGAACCACCGGCTTGCTGGGATGTTTAGAACTGGTGAAGAACCGCAGCACAAAAGAGCCGATGGCGCCTTTCAATGCAAAGCCGGATGAGATGGCCGTAATGAATAAAGTGGCGGCGAAACTGAAACAACTGGGGATGTACACTTTTATTCGCTGGAATTATGTTTTCATTGCACCTCCCTTGTGCATCACCCGTGAGGAAGCCGACGAAGGTCTGGCTATGATTGATGAAGCATTGTACATCGCGGATGAATATGCCATATAAGCCAATTATAGTTATTCATAAACCCTGCGGCTTTTATGATATAAAAAACAAACGATGAGCCCCGGTAATGTAAACATACCACACACTGCCTTGTACAGCGAGGATCTCGCACCTGTTCCCGTTGCCGGAAGAACATGGAATACCTGGAACTATGCCGCCCTATGGATCAGCATGAGCCTGTGTATTCCTACCTATATGCTGGCGAGTTCATTGATTGATGGCGGCATGAACTGGTGGCAGGCTATACTCACCATCTTTCTCGGTAATATGGTGGTGCTGGTACCTATGTTGCTGAACGGGCATGCCGGCGCCAAATATGGTATTCCATTTCCGGTGTTTGCCAGGGCCAGCTTCGGAACCAGGGGCGCTAATATTCCCGCTATGCTGCGCGCCGTAGTGGCGTGCGGATGGTTCGGAATACAAACATGGATAGGCGGTTTTGCACTGTATCAGATGCTGCATCTGTGGATACGTTCACTGGCCGTAATGCCGGCAGTATTTCCTGCCTCATTCGGTTTGGCTACAGGCCCTGCCATCTGTTTCCTGTTTTTCTGGGCGGTGAATATGTATGTCGTTTACCTGGGTATTGACAGTATCAAAAAGTTGCTGGTATTTAAAGCGATATTTTTACCACTGGCAGCACTGTCATTACTATACTGGGCGATTACATCAGTGAATGGCGGGTTGGGGCCCATACTCACACAGCCTTCAAGATTTCATTCCGCTGCTGCCTTCTGGACATTTTTTATTCCCGGACTAACAGGTATGGTAGGTTTCTGGGCCACCCTTTCGCTGAATATACCGGACTTTACCCGGTATGCAGCAAGCCAGCGGGCACAGATAAAAGGACAGGCACTTAGCCTTCCTGCATCCATGACGTTGTTTTCTTTTATTGGGGTGGTTGTGACGTCAGCTACTACATTGGTGTACGGAACTACTATATGGGACCCCGTTGTACTGGCCGGGAAATTTGAAAATAAAATACTGGTGAGCATCGCCATGATTGCTGTCGTAATATCTACGCTGGCCACCAATATAGCTGCAAACATTGTAAGCCCGGCCAATGATTTCGCCAATCTGTCTCCTTCAAAAATTAGTTTCCGGACAGGTGGTTATATCACCGGTATTATTGGCATACTTATTTTTCCATGGAAGCTGGTAGCAGATCCCAGTGGATATATATTTACCTGGCTGGTGGGCTATTCCGGCCTGCTGGGACCTGTAGGTGGAATCATGATTGCCGATTATTATTTCGTACGCAAACAGGAGCTGAATACAAATGAATTATATCAGCCCCAAGGATTATATAGTTACACAAATGGGTTTAACCGGCGTGCGATGATGGCATTGTTGCTGGGCATCATTCCTAATATCCCCGGATTCCTGTCTACCATTCAGTTAATTCCACCAGGTGCTGTGCCACAATGGATCACGCAGTTATACAGCTATGCATGGTTTGTGGGGTTCTTTGTATCGGGAGTCACCTATTTTATTTTCATGAAGTCTTATCAAATATCTTCTACCAGTAATTATAAACAGGAGGTTAATTATGTCAGTGATCGTTAAAAACGGAAGGGTTATAACTGCTACGGATGATTATGTCGCAGATATCCTGATCGATGGCGAAAAGGTGATTGCCATTGGTAAGAACCTGGACGTGAAAGCGGATCGGGAAATTGATGCGTCTGGAATGCTGGTCATGCCTGGTGGTGTTGATCCGCATGTACATCTGGATATGCCGTTTATGGGAACATTTTCCAGCGATACACATGAAACAGGTACCAGGGCTGCATTACATGGCGGCACTACTACTGTGATCGATTTCGTTTTACAAAAGCAGGGCCATTCTTTAAAGGAAGCGCTGAATGAATGGAATAGCAGGGCTAATGGTACTGCTGTTGGCGATTACAGCTTTCATATGGCAGTAACAGATTTTAATGATAATACCAGGAAGGAAATAAGAGAAATGATTGAACAGGAAGGAATCACTTCCTTCAAAACATTCATGGCATATAAAGGTGCGTTGATGATCGATGACCGGCAGATGACTGCCCTGATGCAGGAGGTGAAACAACACGGCGGCCTGGTAACTGTACATGCCACCAATGGAGATATGATCGATTACCTGGTGGCACAGCATAAGGCCAATGGCCAGCTGTCTCCTCTCTATCATTATCTCTCGCAACCGGAAGTAACAGAGGCGGAAGCATCCGGCCGTTTTACGGATATTTCCAATTATACGGGTTGCCCGGGGTACATTGTACATCTTACCTGTGAGGGCGCACTGAATGCTGTGCGCAACGCCACCCGGAGAAACCAGAAAGTGTTTGTAGAAACCTGTATTCAGTATTTGCTGCTGGATGCCTCTTACTATGAAAGGGGATTTGAAAGCGCCAAAT
>NZ_DATLKJ010000193.1:0-14758 GCF_035538455.1 Chitinophaga sp. | reverse complement strand
CAATAAGTTTAAGCGAGTTATTACCCGCTATGACAGATATATCGAACATTACGAATCCTTTGTTCATCTCGCTTTTGTTATGATCTTATTAAGAAGGTATTTATGAAATGAGTTCTAGTCTGATTGTGCATATAAAGATTGGGGGGATTGGAGAGCTTTGCTTATCGTGTATAGGTTACCGAAATGAGACCTTATACCAGCCTTTGATTACTATTTGTCTTCATAAGTATGCCGGCTTCAAGGATTAGGATCTGTTGCTGAATTACATTATGGATGAAGAAAGTAGAAGAAGTAAAGTCAAGCCGGATTTGTGCCCGGCTTAACTTTTTGCAGGATGCTTATTTTCTTCGACGGCTGCGTGATCAGCAACAAACCCGCGGACCCAGGCTTGCGCACACAGTTGGGACCCGGGTGTAGCAGGGGAGAGCAGTAACAATACTTCCGCCAGCAACCCGGTCTTGTTCTGCTGCCTGTAATTCGGCAATGGTTGCTTTGTTGAGAGAAAGTTTCTTTTTCAGAGAAAGTTTTTTCTTTTTCATACAAGATGGATTTAAGGTAAAATGAATGATAAGGTAATATTGGGTTGTAATGCACAGTTGGGTATAGGTTTTATTGTGCAGATAAATGAAATGCTATACTACTGATTTGGAAGAGAAGTTATACTGCATCGGTGTACTGTGGCATTGATCAGGCTGTCGGTACTGTTGTCTTTCCTTTTTGTATGTTTATCGAGTTTTGTTTTCAAGATACGATGTTATCTGCAAACCAGTGAAAATGTTATCGGGGCTGGATGTATAGTGGATATTTTGTATGAATATACGTCGTTGACCCTCTATGGGTCTTATGCGTCAAGTCTGCTTTTTCTTCGTCTCTCCGGCTTTGAGCAGACTTTGATGCGAGGGGAGGTACAGCGTGGTGGCCCTATTATGTTGATGATGAAAGGACTGTAGAGTTCCTGGGCAGGCTTTACTGGTATACCTATGAAATGGGACTGATCGTCGAAGATGGTGAATGTAAACCCTACGGCTCCGCCATTATCACTTCTGCAAAAGAAATAGATAACAGCCGGCAGCACCATATTCCCAAACATCCCTTTACACTGGATCAGGTGTTTCATACGCCTTACAATCCTTTTGACCTGCAGAAAGAATATTTTGTGATTCATTCTTTCAATGACTTGTTTGAAAGCCTCGTCGCACTTGAAGAGAAAATAACAGAACACCGGGAGATTTCGGATGAATCCTGGAAGAAAAGAGAAGCGAAACTGGTGGAGCCCTGAAAATGATTTGCGGCCAGCTCTGACAAGTGCCGGCCGCATTGTTGAATTTTGCGGAGGTATCGTCGGGCTACGTTATTGCTCTGTCCATTTCTTCTCCCAACTGAAGAAATCAGGCGCTTTCACTTCGTTGCCCTGTAGCTGATTGCTGAGGGCTGTGATAAACATTTTCCAGCGGGGAATATAGTAGCTCTGCATCAGGCCACCCCATTCTTTATTGGCGTATTCGTGGAGGTCTGTTGCCGGGTTATCCGGGCCCCAGTAAGTAATTTGTGTTTTTGCATTCCTGACCAGCAATGCCTTTTCGGCAGGTGTTTGTCCCAGGTTTTTAGCTGCATTTATCCATGTATCCAGGCGGAAATGACTATTGCTACTGAGCAATTGATCTTGTTGCTGCATCAGCAACAGAAAGCGGCCAGACGTTTGTTTAAAAGCATTGAGATCTTTTTTCCCAAAGGCTGCTACCATTTCTGCAAAGATTTCTTCTCCGCGGTTAGCATTCATCTGGCGTTGAAAATCTATAGCGTCAATTTTATAGGTGCTATTTTTTTTCATCTTCGGGGCAGCCTTCATAAAAGTGGCTACAGCTGCGGCGAAGGCCTTTGTATCGTAATTACGTTTACGGGTGCCCCAGGTAGAAACCGATACATCTTTCAACGTAGGACGGGCGCAAAATACAGACTCGCCAACGCCTTCCTGGTGTTGTGAAAAACTGCTGTAAACGGTAGCTATCAATCCCTGCCAGGCTTCCTGCATATGTGGGTTATCGGTTCCATAACGGTAGCGTACATATGATTTTATCCAATCCTTTACTTCCACTTTATCGGTATGCCAGGCTAGTTCCATCATCAGATCGTACACTACAGGATTGTTATGTATCCCTTCCGGCATAATTCCTATGCCTTTAAACAGTGATGCGTAAGGGCTGTGTGCTGCACGTGAGATTTCATCAGCAAAACGTTGCAGTTTACCGTACAGGCCTAATTTCTCACCAAAGTTGTTTATACTGCACCATATAAATGGCGTACCTTCATAGCTTTTCCGTGAATCCCAGTTGGCAGTGTTTTCTCCGAAAAGCTCCTGCACCAATACTTTAGATTTATCAAGGCCAGCCAATAATTCCCTGGAAGGGTTATTTCCCCATCCCATTAATACCCAGGTACTTCCCGGGAAATTGTTTTGCATGGTTTGTTGAATGGTAACGGCGGCAGTAGTGACATTGACACCTTTGCTGATACCGCCTTCATGAAAAGGATCTCCTGCGAAGAAGCGGATATTACTGCCATATAGTCTTTTAAGCTCTTCATAGTAGATGTTCGCAATCTTTGTAAAGCTGCTATCGCCCGGAATGAGAAAATCCGGGCGCTGAAAGCCTCCGGCCCACTTTCCCTGCTCCAGAACTTTCAGCGGCATTTTCTCTTTCAGACTCGTAGGAATCATACCATAAAAGCCCTGCAATACCGGTGTTATTCCCAGGCCGCTCATACGCGTCAGTATTTGTTTTTCCAGCGCTCTTTGCTGATCTATCATTTGCTGTGTAACCGGGCCTCCCCAACCTTCAAGGTTACCCATAAGCCACCAGGCAGTAAAGCCGGGGCCGGCAATAAAGCGCCGTGTTTCCTCAGGCTTGTAGCCCAGGCGTTCCAGTGTGTGCTGCCACACCGCTTCAGTACCAACGGGCGCCAGCATCAGGTTAACACCGTTAAGCGCCATCCAATCCAGTTCACGTTCCCAATCTTTCCAGTTGTAAAAACCCATGGTATAACTGATCGTACAATAATTCAATGCGTAGCGGTATTCATAACCTGTTTTAATATGTACGGGCTGTTTTACTGCAGGTAAGGGCGATACCGGAGAAAGATTATCACCCATGTGCGACATAGAACGATAACAATAATACTTCAGGTACCAGTTAAGGCCAGCAGCAACAGCACTGGGGCTGGAAGCTCTGATAAGCACTGCTTTACCGGGAGTGGAAATTTCAAATACATCTTTACCATTTTCTGTTGGCATACTTTTCAATATCAACGATTTAGCCAGCCAAGGAACGCGGCGTTGTGCCAATTGTTGTACTGCGGGAAAATCCTGCGCAAGTACAGAGGTAGAAATATATAGTAAGAATAGTACTACCTGCAATTTTTTCTTTTTCATTTGTTTCGCTGTTGTTAGAAATAGTTTTAAAGATGGTAAAGAGATAACTGTCATTCACCGGGGAAAAGATCCTTTTATGTGCGTAGTAATTTTGGTTGCCAGTGGAATGAAGTGTAAATTTAAGCGGTTATAAAATAGATTTGTACAGTTTTATATTATAGTATTAAATTGTAAATATGCTAAAGTCACAATTGGCATTCCAGAACCCCAAAGGGAAATGCTCTTATGTTGATACCACCTCCACTGCCAACAGAAAAATCATCAACTTCAGGAAATATGGTTTCCGTGACCTGGTTGTATTGGGAAGATATAACTACACTAAAACAGAAGCGAGGCTGGAAGAGCATATTCACAGGAATATGATTGAAATTTGTTATTATGATAAAGGCAGTCAGTATTTCAATGTAGAAGGTGAACAGTATTTAGTAAAGGGGGGAGATATTTTTATACATTTCCCGGACGAAGAGCATGGTTCTGGCGGGTACCCGGAAGGGAAAGGCAATTTATACTGGCTGATTATACGCATAGACAACACATTATCTAACAACCTGATGCATCTTTGCCGGTTATTGATAAAGAAAAAGAAAAGACATTTTAAAGCGGGGAAGGAAGTAAAAAACTGCCTGGAAGAAATTCAGGCGGCTCATGATAAAGAGGAAAATATTCAGATAAAGAAGATCCGGATGCACCTGATGGCAGAGTTTTTTATCCTGTCTATCTTGGATAAGATCGATAGCCAGAAGGAGGAGACAGATAACGTAAGGCTTGGCAGGATACTAAAGCTGATAGAAGATAACCTCACAGAGAATATATCTATTCCATTGCTGGCCTCAGAGAGCAACTTGTCTGTATCCAGGTTCAAAGGTCTTTTCAAAGAATTAACGGGGTTTACACCGGGTGATTATATCCAACGCAAACGGGTTGAGAAAGCATTGTCTATTATGGAAGAAGAACCAGAAAAACCCTTGATGGATATAGCCTATGAACTCAATTTTTCTTCACCACAATATTTTAGTGCTGTTGTTAAAAAATATACTGGTAAACCGCCAAGACAGTTCAAAGTGGGATAATGATGGCTTTAATGATCTGCTGTGTTTGTATGAAATAATACTATGATATTCTCACGCAATAGATTATTTCAAAAGTGGAATATTATTGTTGTGCAAACCGAAGGCAATGAAAACAAGTTTAAGTACAGCACAAATAGTATTCTTCGAAAAAAACGGTTACCTGAAGATTGAAAAATTCCTGTCTGCCGGAGAAACAGAAGATTACCGAAGTATATATGAAGATTTCCTGAGTGGGAAAATAGACACCGGGGACTTCAGATCGGATCTGGGCGCTCATGTTGCCGATGATAAACGAACCGGAGAACTGATCACGCAGATAATGGTTCCCGGCAGAATCCATCCAATTTTACTGACACAGCCACTGCACACCAGGTCACTTGACGTTTCCCAACAGCTTTTAGGGGAAGATATGGCACTTGATTTCGATATGCTCATAGATAAAGCCCCATATACGAACGCACCGACGCCCTGGCATCAGGACCGGGCATATTGGATCACTATGCCCGATACGCGGGCAGTAAGTTGTTGGGTGGCACTTGATGAGGCGGTGATTGACAATGGCTGCATGTGGTATGTGCCAGGTTCTCATTTGTTTCCGGTGCGTAAACACTGGCCGGCAGGTAAGGGTGGCGGGGCGTTACAATGTGAGGCTAGTGAAAGCGAGGGGCTGGCCATTGAGTTAAAGCCTGGTGATTGTGTTTTACACCATGGCGGCACATTACATTACAGCAGAGGAAACTCCACGTCTTTGAAAAGAAGGGCTTTTATTACCAATTTCAGGCCTGCGGCAATGATAGCATATGAAAGAGCACAGGGGTATGATCATACAGGAGAGCGGGCGGTGAAAGATTCGTCAGCCAGCAGCAAATAGATAATTCCACGATATATGAAACTGCTTTTCTTTTGCCCGAGATGGGGGAGTGAACATATTCCCCTGGAAAGCTTCCTTGAAATGGTGTGTGATGCCGGCTTTGAATGTCTTATTCCTGGTTGCGGCTTACATTGGATATATCTCATTGGTTTTGTGTAGCGGAAACATTGCTTGAAGACCAGGAAGATACGGTTACTGCTTTAATTCCCCATATACAACATCTTCATGCGAGGATAGGGCATACCCAAGGTCCGCAGCTGGCAGATCCCGGCGACGGCCTGTGGGAATATACAATTGAAAGACACTTTGCCATCTGGGAACTCATTTTAAGGTATCATGCTGCCACGGGAAAAAGGGAGTTCGGGATTACTACTGAATATGGCCCCTGGCCTTATATGCATCAAAAAAATGACTTTTCGGTTCAGTTCGCGTTGAATGTATCTATGCTGGAACAACTAAAACGCCGATTCAGTTCATATTTATAAACTCTTTCCATGTCGGATATAAAACATACGCCCTCCAATACACTCGCTTTTCTTGTAACTATCTGTATTTTCTTTTTCTGGGGGTTCGCTGCATCTGGCAATGCGTTGCTGATTCCTGTATTAAAAGAACGGTTTTCATTGAGTCAGTTTGCGTCGCAACTTGTAGAGATGTCTTTTTACCTGGCGTATTTCGTTGGATCACTTTGTTATTTCCTGATCTCTTATAAATGGCCTCGTGTATTGGAAAGAGCGGGGGAGAAGAGAGTAATGGGAACCGGGCTGTTATTATCCGCTCTTGGCACTTACTGTCTTATCGTGGCAGCGGGCAGCAGCTCTTACTTTTACTTGCTTGCCTCTCTTTTTACTATAGCTATTGGTTTTGCCCTTCAGCAAATTATTGCTAATCCATTGCTTGCCAGAATGGGAGCACAGGCAGATGGCACGCATCGTCTGATTGCTGCCGGTGCAATTAATTCATTGGGTAATACTATCGGGCCGCTGGTGTTAAGTTTCTTCCTTTTTGGCAAATTCGCCACTGCAAATTCCCACGTTTCGATCAGCTCACTCCGCCCTATGTTTGCGGGGATCATAGCGCTCTACATTATTTTTGCTATTCTGTTCTGTTTGGTGCGTTTGCCAGAGGTTGTGGGGAGAAGGGCCAGCACTATGAGAGGTATGGGAGCGCTTCGTTTCCCACAGTTGGTTTTTGGTATGGTGGCCATTTTTTGTTATGTTGGCTGTGAAGTCGCTATGCAAAGTAATCTGCCTGCTCTGGTGGCTAATCCCAGGATAATGGGGCTATCCGCACAACAAGCCATCCCATATTTTAGCCTGTTTGGAGGTAGCCTTATGATTGGGCGTTGGACAGGCGCTATATACAGTTTCAACTTTTCCAGGAATGTAAGGCTCTTTATGTTTCTATTTATTCCAGTCATGGCTTTTGGCCTGATTCTGCTTGTGAACCTGCTGGTGGGCGCAGATCATACTGTCATTACTGATTACTTTCCATTCGTTTTTCTTCCCGCACTCATGTTATTGGTAAGCAGGAAAGATCCTTTCCGGATTTTATTATACGCTGGTCTGATATCCTTGTTGTTAATTACCGGAAGTTGGCTTACAACCGGGAAAGTAAGCATGTACTGTATTATAGCTACTGCATGCTTTACCTCACTGATGTGGCCATGTATCTTTATGCTTGCGATCAATGGGCTTGGTGAATATACACAACAGGGATCTTCACTTTTGATAATGATGATCCTGGGGGGAGCTGTTGTTCCGGCATTTCAGGGTTTTTTATCTGACCTACCTTTTATTGACATTCATGCTTCCTTTGTTCTGCCCTTTGTTTGCCTGATTTACATTAGTGGCTATGCCGTATGGCAATATCGAAAGGTAAGGAGTATTGGTATCTAAATTTATATATGCACGCGGTTCTGGCTATCATGTGCGCTGGGTTCTCTCGGGGTAAGTTGTTTGCCGGGTTAATGAGAAAGGACACTACACCAGCTGTAGTGCCCTTTCGGTTTCTTTGTAGTATATAAGGGAGTGAAAATATATTTTGTATTATTCCCCAATTCCCCATTTTTCATTGGGGGTAGGGCCTAATGTGATTTGCAGTGTACCGCCTTGCATAAAGGTGCTATGCGGGAAGCGGAAATCAGTCAGTGGTTTCCCATTTAACGTGGCGGATTGAATATAATTATTACCGGGTTTATTGTTGATAGTTTTTATAATAAATGTTTTTCCCGGGTAATAACGTTGGTCTAACTGAATAGTGACTTTGTCGAAGAGGGGGCTTGTTATTTCATAGTGAGGATTTACAGATGCGCCGCCTTGTACATCAAACAACCCTATTGCCATTAGTATGCCTAATGCACCTATTTGCCCCTGGTCTTCATCACCGTTATAGCCTCCATATGGAGTGATGTTGCCATAACATTCTTCTTTAATTCTTCGTACCCAATATTGGGTAAGCCATGGTTTTTTGCAGTAGTTGAACAGGTGCGCCATGTGCAGTGAGGGTTGATTTTCGTAATCCAGCCAACCTTCTGCATGGTGTCCATGTGGTACAACAAATTTGTATGGTGCGGCCTTCTCAAATTGTTGTTGCAGTTTTGCAGCAAATTTTTCGTTACCACCGAGTAGTTGGATCAGATCAGGGATATTGTGTGGTACATAATAGGTGTAGATAGCAGCGTTGCTTTCGATAAAGCCTCTTGCATTAAAGCCCTGGCTAACGGGTGTAAACTCTTTCATCCAGGTTCCATCCAGCTCCCGTGGACGCATCCATCCGGCGGTACTATCAAAAACATTACGATAATTGAAAGACCGTTTCAGGTAATATTGATAGTCGTGCAGCATTCCTTTTCCTTTTGCAAATTGTGCCATACACCAGTCCTGGTATGCAAAGTATAGGGTGAGTGCGCAGCCTTCGCGATGCATTTGATTACCATCAATGCCCTCGGGAACGTAGCCATTGCTGATATAATGTTGCATATAGGGGTGTGATGACAATTCGTATCCAACATGATCCCGGATACCGCCAGGTGAGGAATTTTTGATGCATCCTTTATAGGCGGCTTCTACATCAAAGCTCCGGATCCCTTTGTTATATGCTGCAGCGATCATCGGAATGGCCTGATCTCCTGACATGACAAATGTATAATTGCCTCCGCTTGGGCCACGGGCAATCATCCCGGCATTTTTATAGTATTCTACCAAGGTGGAGATCATATCACTTAAAGCCTTCGGATAAGCGATAGACCATAAAATATTCAGATTCCATTCGCTGCCCCAGAAACCGTCGGAGTTATGTACGTTAAAAAGCGGTTTGCCTTCCCGGTTGAGAGGTATGTGCCTGATCACCGTTGCAGCGCCGGTATTATCGGCGTATTGCCCGTCTATATCACTGTAAATGTGACGTCCTAACAGGCTATGCCAGAGGTCTGTATAAAATTTTATGCGTTGCTTTTCAGTACCACCTTCAACTTTTATTTTTCCGAGCATCGTATTCCATTCACCGTAGGATTCATTTACCACACGATCAAAGTTCCAGTGTGGCAGTTCCGACTGGAGGTTAAGCCTGGCTTGTTCGATACTGGTGAAGGAGATACCTACCTTTAATAGTACTGGTCCGGATGGTTTGTAAAAAGTAACGTAGCCTCCGGCTTCTTTACCCGACACCGCTTGTACATTTTCCAGCAGTATGCGTGTGGTAGCAGTCCCCGTTTTCTTCCAGCCGCCAAATTTTGAGAAAGGTTGATTGAATTGCGCTACAAAATAAACTGTAGATGGCTTTTGACGCCGGCCAGTACGAGCCATAACAGAGTAGCCTGAAAGCTGACTGGTATTTTCCATTTGAATGAATGCCGAGTCCATACGGCCTTGCCCTAAAGCGGCGCCAATATCCAGTAGTATATTAGCCGTGTCGGAAGCAGGAAAAGTATACCGGTGAAAACCTGTCCGGCAGGTGGAAGTCAGTTCGGCGGTTATACCGTAATCGTCTAACACGACTTTATGGTAGCCTGGCTTAGCTATTTCTTTATCATGTGTAAATTTTGACTTTACGGCTTCAAAGCCAAGTTGGCCTTTCATGAGGCCAGTGGTGGCCATCACCGGGATGCCTGAAATTTCCCAGCAATGAATGTGACTGAAGCAGCGGATATAGGAAGAATCATACAAGTAGCCGGAGTTCCAGCTGCCAAGTGCCCAGGTATCTGGGCTTAGACTTACCATGCCAAAAGGACGACAGGCAGATGAAAAGAAGAACCAGCGGGATTTGTGGGTATCAATGAATGGGTTGACTTCATCTACCAGGGCTTTATTCGCCGTTTGACTTTGGGTTTGTAATGCAAGGACACTAAGGAAAAATAACGTGAGAAATTTTTTGTGCATAAGATATCGCGTAGCAATTAATGAAGGTGATTGTTTATACTATCTTTAGTAAAAGATGTGAGATAAAAATAGCAGATCTTTTTATATGTTCAAACATATTGAAAAATAATTCCTTAAAAGGAGCGTATGGATAAACGGGAACAGTATAGGTGACCCATTGGCTGCCAGGAAGGAAACTGCCGGGCGGCGGTAGTGCGGTCACCTGATTTCCCGCCTTATCCGGCTGAGAGATTGGGGCGTAATCTTCAGATAGGAGGCGATGTATTGTTGAGGTACGCGTAAAGCCAGGTCGGGATTGCGTTTTACAAACTCAAGATATTTGGTTTTGGAATCGCCAAAGTTCAGGAAGTCGTTGTCTTTTATTTTAGTCATTAATGCAGCTTCCGTAATCGTTTTGATAAAGATGTACAGATTGGGGATTTCACTACTGAGTTTTTCGACCACTGTTTTGTGGAGGGTATAGATCTCTGTATCCATTACAGCCTGTATGGCTTCGCTTCCCGGTGTAGCAGTATAATAGCTCTCCAGGTCGGTAATGAACTGTTTTTCCCTGACAAAGTATTTGGTTACATCGGTTCCGTCAGCGGTAGCTGAATATAGCCGGAGGATACCTTTTTCGACGAAAGCAATTTCGTTGGCGATCTGGCCTTCTTTATGAAAATGTTCCGTTGCCATTAATACTTTTCTTCTGAATTGGGAAGAAAAGTATTCAATATCCTTTGGAGAAAGGATACCTCCAAATTCGAGTGTTGATTTCAGTTTTTCCATTTATTGCACTATTCCCGTCTCAAAAATACTTTTTGCGCATGATAATACCGCATCCTTTGTGGAAACCGGCTCCCATTGCAACTCTTTTTTTGCCTTACCGGCATCTACTTTCCTTTTCGCACCAAGGTCAGGCAAGATGGGACCTAAAGTTGAGTCGAACCGGGAAAAGAGTTTTACCAGAAAATCCGGGAGTTCCGTTGTAGGTACCTTTCTGTCTGTGTAGGCTTGTTTCAGGACGAGTGCAATGTCTTTCATCGACATATATCCGGCGGAGATGAGGTAACGGTTGTTAGCTGCCAGAGGTATTTCCATCGCCCTGATAAGTGCATCAGCTACAGAGCGGACATCCACTATCTCAAATCCGATCTTAGGCAGAGCGGGTACACTTCCGTCCAGCATCTTAATGACGATGTTGGCAGAAGTGCCAAAATCTTTTTCCAGGACGGGGCCTAAGATTGCGCTGGGTAGGACTGTAACAAGCTCGAGACCTGATGAGTCATGTTGGATAAAATCCCAGGCTGCTTTTTCCGCTATTGTTTTGCTTTTGAAGTAGGGAGTTAGATCTTTTCTATTATGCAGGTCTGTCCAGGTGGATTCGTTCATTACATCTCTGAGTTGTTGTTTGGTTTTCCCGTAAGTAACAGCAGCAGAGGAAGAGGTAAGTACCACCCTTTTCACTTTATTGGCCGATGCTGCTTTCAGGATATTTAGAACACCTTCTCTGGCGGGAAGAATGAGATCATTTTCCTGTTTGGGAAGTTCCCTGGGAAATGGGGAGGCCACATGTTGCACAAAATCAATATCCCTGGTAAGATCAAACCAGACGTCTTTATCACTGAGATCGGCCTGGGCGAAGGTTAGATTGTGGACCTGTGAGGTATGTCTTGCAATCACTTCCTTGATGGAACCGGCTCTGTCCATGCTTCGTAGGGTACCTGTTACTTTATATCCTTTTTCTAAGAGCTGTATGGCAGTATGTGAGCCGAGAAAGCCTGTTACACCTGTTAATAGAACGCTTTGAGTATTCATATGCTTCAGTTTTAATGCAAAATTGAAGCATGCAGAGAATTCTGCAATTACCATTTGGTAAGAAATGAGAATAGGCGTGTATTCTTTTTTCGCAGAAAGGGGTAATGTTGATGGTTAAAGAACATACAGAAGGTACGCTTTGGCGTTCCTTCCTGTATGTTCTTTATGTAAAATTACTTAACAAGTGCTAACTCCAGCCTTGGAAATACAGTAATCTATTGAATTATGTAATTTTGGAAATCCGCATGGTTTGCTCATGCAGGCCCAGGCATCCCAGGAACCAGCACCACCTTTTAACTGATTGATAGCATCACGGGTGAGATCAGCAATAACGACTTTCTTAACTGATAACTTGGTGTTTAATGTTTTCTTTTTCATAAAGCGTGTTTTGATCAAAGTAACAAATAACGGCATGCGGGAAAAAAATTAAATGAGCATGATAACCGGCAACATGACTGCGTACAGATGCAGTATGGCTTTCACCTTTGTTTTGTCATAGTTGTGTGCTATAATACTGATACTGTAAATTTTTCTTGCTCTTTGATTCCTGGGTATTTCCAATCACCTTTAAAGAGAATACATTTATCATCTTCTTGACATGTTGATGATCTCTTGATATAAATTTTCCTTTCCGTATTTGCCCCATATACGGGCAGTTCAGCAGGTGCCATTTCCTCCTTTAGAAAGACAGTAATCTATTGATTCACGTATAGGGGGAAGTTGCGTACTGCATGGCCTGCTCATGCATTCCCAGGCGGCCCAGGAGTTATTGCCGCCTTTTAATTGATTAATAGCCTCGTTGGAGAGATCTGCAACAATACTTTTCTTAACTGATAACTTGGTGTTTAATGTTTTCTTTTTCATAAAGCGTGTTTTGATCAAAGTACATAATAGCAGCATACAGGAAAATAATTATCTGAGCATGATAACCAGCAGAATGACAAAATACAGACTCTGTGTAGTCATCACCGTTATACTGTCTCAGTGGCGTGCTATAACATTGGGTCTGTAAATTTTCCTTGCCTTTTAATTATTGGAAACCTTAAATCACTTTTAATGAAAGCAAATTATCTTCTCCTTGCAATGCCGGTGGTGGCGTTGCTAATGAATGCCTGCCGTAAAGATGTAACTGAAAAACAACCGTCGTCACTGAATGGTAAAGTTGCCGTTGTTGAGCGTGCAGCGGCGCCTTCGTGGCTGGTCAGTAAAGTGACTTATACTGATCTGATCATTGGTGATACACACGAATCTGTGTATAGTTATAATACATGGAATAAACCTGTTTACCGTATCCGGACTATCAGAAGTGGTGGGAAAGTTGCTGTGGACACAACGTTTTTCTTCTACAATAGTTCACAGCAGCTTATCAAGTTTAGTCCTTCTGAAGTGAAGTGGGGAGATACTGCTTATCTTCGGTACGATGCCCGGGGCAGATTGTCTCAGATAAGGTCTGGCGGCGGATTACATGATATTGATTACACATATCCCAACGACTCAACTGCAGTGGGGACATTCGGCACTGTTCGGGATATTTTCTCACACCGGGATAGCAGGACTGTTTATTTTTTTTATGATGGGAAGGGAAATCTCCGGCAGGCGAGGCTGTTCCAAAGGGATGGAGATCCGATTACGGATACTACCGGCCTGAAACCATGGTTGGTATATATTTCAGGGCCATACGATGACCACCCAAGTGCAGATCTGTCCCTGAATATTCCTGGGCCCTGGATGCTGGCGGCACTCAGTGATGACAGCTATTTCTTTCATTGGGAATATTCACCGCGATTTTCCGCGAACAATCCGTTGTTATATACCAATTACCGCAATTTTCAGTATACCTACAAGCCGTACGGATTGCCTGACGTGGCGACAGAGATCCTGTCCGGAAGACCTGAACACACCTACAAGTTTGAGTATATACCAGCCAGATAACATGGTTACATAAAATGAATTCAGTGCCATATTTTTACTGGCACTGAATTCATTTTATCAGCTATTGCAGGCTACTTACACTGTAATGCGTATACGTAGTAAAGCCCAGGAACGTATTGTCATTGGGTACGCCCAGCGGGTCCTGTAAGCCTCTCAGATAGCCCAGGTTGCCGGTCAGATAATGATTGTATGCTACTTCCACACCCGGGAATACGGGGCTGGAGGTGGAGCAGTAGTTACAGCTGGTTGTTTGCCCGTAAGCGGAGCGCATATAATCATATCCGGCACTGATACGGCTGCTGTTTGAGGTCCACAAGGAGTTGTCGCCCTGGATCTTTGCCAGTTGTGCTGCGTAGGCAAAGGCCGTCAGGGAATATTGGAAATGCACGCAGTCCTTGCGGTTACAATATTCCGGAATAGAACCATTTGATTGCACAATAATGGGCAGATAGGTATTGATAAGATCATACCCGTTCTGATAAACACTGGTGCTGTTGAGGAAAATGCCGATGGCCATTTTTGCATAGCCCTGAGAAGCGTTCCAGTTGTTGTTATACACGGGCATGTTGTTGATGTAATTGTTCTTTACGTTATTGAGGTAGTTAGAGAACTGGTTGATGTCGGCGGCAGACCATCCGGAGCCATGACCATTTACCTGGTAATAACGCATGATCTCTGCGGCGGCTACAAAGCTGGGAGTGGTCCAGGAGGCTTCGAGGCCGGGTTGATTGGTATTAGTGGAGGCATCCAGCAAGGCATAGTTCTGGAAGGTGTAAGACCAGCCGTTCAGTACCTGGATGCATTTGTCGGCCCAGCTTTGGGTCCCTGTTTTAGCCCATCTTAGCGCTAAGGCATATGCGAGTTCGGCATCTTTCCTTATCTGTGATTTGGAAGGGGAGGTGGCGCCATTGGAGCCTACTACCACTGTAGCATAGAAAGATGTGGGAACGGGATGACTGTCTACGTAGTCAATTACTTTCTGGTAGGAGGCGGTACGGGTGGCATCGCCGCCATTTACCTGGCTGCCTATATAGTCAAGGCTGGCCTGTGTGTTCATCACGCCGGGATGTACAAATGAGGTGATGGCTTCGGTAGCGGGAGTGGCTGCCTGAACGCTGGCACCCAGGTTGTCTTTCAGTTGTTGTTTTCCGCAGGCGAATAATAGAGCAGCCATAGAGATAATGCTCATGACGAGGCAATAGAAAAGGGTGTTCTTTTTCATACTGGAATTTTTGAGATTAATGATCAGGGTTGAAATACGTGGAATTATTTTAGTGCTGAA
>NZ_DATLKJ010000192.1:0-3537 GCF_035538455.1 Chitinophaga sp. | reverse complement strand
AAAAATTTATTGTTACTGGAATTGAAAGACCGAAAGGAGAAAGTATTAATTGCTCCGGAAGAGCAAGCTCCGTTCCTCAATAAATAATTTACATTAACTGAGACTACCCGTATTGTGTCCAAATGTGCTCTCCGGAAGGAGAACATGATCGCTATGTTATTACCGTACCCCACCAGCTACAGTAAAAAGCCAGGTAAAATGCCCAACCCTAAAGTTTCCTGATGTATTGGAGACCCGGACTTATATGCAAGGGGTTCCGGCAGTTTGATCCATCCTGGCGCTCTGATTATTCATTCATTTTTAAAAAAGAAAACCATGAATCTCAAACGTTTTAAAAATGTGTTACCCTTAATCCTGGTGTCCGCAGCACTGGTTACGATGAGCTTTGCCTTCATCAAAAATGCGGCTGGTACCAGGCATGCAGACCTTACCCAGTATTCCGGGAAGGAACTGTTCAGAGGTATATTTTTCTCCCAGGGAGAGATCAGTCAGCGCATCCCCAGTATGCAGCCTACACTGGCCAAATGGGATAAATACCCTGCGGCAACCAAGAAAATGTACCAGGCATTTTATGATGATATGATTGCTAACATCGAAAAGAATGACCCTGGATATTTTGAAGCTTTCAAAAAGAAGATTGCAACCCGTAACTACACAAATGTTGCTGAAGCAATGGTAGAGGGTGGCAGAGCTATTTTTGAAGCAGGTCTGCGTTCTCCCAAGTATAATCCATTCTTCTCCAGTATAGAGGAAATGGCAAAATCCGGTGATATCAACAGATTTGATCTGCGCACACCAGATGGTAAACAGGCGCTGGCCAAATACCTGAGCGAGAAGATCAAAGCCCGTCAGCAACTCGGGAGTAATGCTGTTCAGAACAAGAACCTGGATGTACAGGCTTCTATTGCAGTACCCATATTCGTATTGTGGGCTGCTGTATGGGATGCTGTTGCCGCTGTAAACTATGCTGCTGCCGTGACTATAGAAACTGTGGCAGTAGTACATTTTGCGGTGTATGCTCAAACCCAGTTCTGGCCTAAAAACTCCGAAGTTGCAGCTGCTGATGGCATCACCAAACTTGCGAGCGAACGTCTGGTGGCTGAAATCGCTAACATCTGATAGTTGCCTATTATTCAATAACTGCTACGTTGTACATCCTGCCGGGTTGAGATGTACTGCGTAGCGGTATAAATTTCTTTACAATGCCTATCCGGTTTTTTCAACAAAAGATCAATGCGCTGAATGCGTATGCTGATACGCTGGCTAACAGGAATATATATGCTTCCAATGCCCTGGGATTTGCCAGAACGATACTGGCAACGGGAACATTGCTTACTTTCCTGTTCTCTCCCTATGATGCTGTATTTGTAGATGGGATCAACAAAGTAGCTTTTGTCGATAGCTTTAATGCTTTCAATCTCTTTGAACTGATAAAATCGCCCATTGCCGCCAGGGCTGTTGCTGCTGTTATCCTCATTACGGTAATAAGCGGTTATTTGCCACAGATCACCGGTATATTGCACTGGTGGGTGTGCTTCAGTATGTTTAACAAGGGCACGCTGGTAGATGGGGGTGATCAGGTATCCATGATTCTTTCCGGCTTCCTGCTACCTGTTACATTACTGGACCCGCGTCTGAACCACTGGACTGAGGGTAAGACCTATAACCGACCCTATTCCAATATATTGTCCAACGTTGTCCTGGGACTTATCGCTGTGCAGATGTCGGTCATTTACTTTCACTCGGCGGTAGAGAAAATGAAAGTAGCAGAATGGGTAAATGGTACTGCTGTATACTACTTTCTCAACAATAACCTCTTTGGCCCGGTGCCTGTGATCAGAAACCTGATTGTAACACTGATGGCCAGCCCTCTTATAGCTTTGCTCGCGGACTGGGGTGTGCTCCTGCTGGAAATACTATTATTCGCGGCGTTGTTCATGAGCCGGAAAAATAAACGGCGAATGCTGATAGCTGGTGTTGCTTTCCACTTCACTATTATCATTATGCATGGACTGGTGAGTTTCTTTTTTGCCATGACGGCAGGGTTGTTTTTATACCTGTATCCGCTGGATCAATCTGTAGCGCTGCGTATCCTTCCCTTTAAGAAGCTGCGTAGAAAACAACCGTCTGCGGCGCCGTCCGGGAAACTACAGACGATATAACATTAATGACTATACGCAATTAAATCATACGGGATATGAAAAAAAGCATTTGTCTGTTATTATTTTCTCTGCTGTGTGTTCAGGGATATGCGCAATTGGACAGCGGTATTATTCATACAACCATTACAACCAAAAGGGCAGATGGTGTTATACTTGCTACAACTGACCTTGATACCTGGTATAAATATAACCAGCTGAAGATTATCACGAGGACGGAGATGTCGCAAAGTGCTATCTATATAGACCGGGTAAAGAGGCAGATCACAAATATTACGGAAATAATGGGAAAGAAGCTTGGCTTTTACATGAGTACAGATAACCCTGGCCAAAAGGAAAGCGATAGTGTACATATCGCTTACGAAGACACCACCCGGTATATCAACGGGTTCCGTTGCAATAAAGCCACTATCACTTATCCGGCCGGAAGGGAACAGCTGTCTGATATTATTGTCTGGTACTGCCCCGACTATAAGTTTAAAGACAGCACTATGGGCGTGAGTATCCCGGGAGTGGAGCGTCTGCGGGGCTTTCCCATATTGTTTGATGCTGTCGTTCCGCAAGGAATGATGGTTACTTATGTGGTAGATAATATCAATGTCAGTACGCCTATCACAGATGAGGAATTCAGGATTCCGGGAGGATATGAAATCACCTCTCAGGAGGAATATGGGAAAAAGTTAAGGGAGCTGGTATCCGGCACTAAAGAGTGAAGATGCGATATTTGTTATGTTTATGGATAGGGTGCCTGTTGCTATCTGAAGCAGGTGCGCAATCCGGCTATAATCTTTCGGGGCTGATTACCGATACTGCCCATCAGCCTGTGTATGGCGCATTGGTGCAGGTAAAAGCACTGTTGCCCGGAGTAACTGTCCGCACTGTTACTACAGACAGTGGCGGCAGATGGCAGGTGCATAATTTTGAGCAACCGGTATTCAATATCCAGGTGACCCGTGCGGGGTATGCAGGGTATGCAGGCGATTGCTACTTTCCAGCTGCAAGGCATAGCATTCAGCTTAAGGATATATTGTTACATGCCAGAAGTAATACACTTAAAACGGTGGATGTTACGGCAACGGCGCCTCCGGTTGTAATAAAGCAGGATACGGTGGAATACAATGCCAGCGCCTATAACGTGAGAAAAGACGCTGATGTGGAAGATCTCCTGAAGAAGCTGCCGGGCCTGAAGGTGAACAGAGATGGTACCGTTGTTGCGCAAGGCAAGGTGGTAACCAAAGTGAAGGTGAATGGGAAGGATTTTTTTGACGGCGATATCCGTACCGCCACCAGGAATCTGCCTGCCAATATTGTTGATAAAGTGCAGGTGGTGGATGATTATGGGGAAGCGGCCAATTTCACCGGGTTCAGGAACACGGAG
>NZ_DATLKJ010000191.1:0-73490 GCF_035538455.1 Chitinophaga sp. | reverse complement strand
GAATTCTCCGTTGGTTTTGGATAACATGCCGGTGATTACGCTCGAGTCGCGCGCCCTGAGAACGGCTACAGAAGCGTATGGGATGGGCTTGCCGGTAGTTGCGTCGAGCAGTTTTCCGTAGAGATGACCGGGTTGCGGCATATTGGCCCGCTGTCCTTGTCCCTGTTGTGGCGGCTGTTGTGAAGCTGTCTGCCTGTTGCCCGCAGCGGGAACCTGTGAAAATGAAATAGTATGCCCAAGCAGTATTGCGGCTGTAATCGCGAACCAACGTTTCATTACTGATGATTTTTATCCTGTATGCATTTCGGATCAGGACAAAAGTATCGGGGCACTGTGTTGAATGGCCGTAGAATGTGATGAGCGGGAATTTTACCGGAGAAGCCAGCGAAATACTGCGCTAAAAGGTCTTAACAGTAGTTAACAGACCCCGGTAATTTAACACTGGTTAACAGAAGTATGTTATTACCAATGCTATAAGCCCTGTTAGAAAGCCGGTGAGCGCACCCAGTAACTGAAGTTGTGAAAGTGGTTTGCGTAGCAATCCTGTTGTTAATGCTTCCATTTCTGTTGCGCTGATGCTGTTGATTTTATCTGCCACAATCCTTTCCAGGTCGAGATCCTGTTGTATATCGTCCAGGTATTGATTAATGAGTTGGGGAAACAGCAGATCCATTTCTGCAACGAGATGTGTTTTAATCTGATTCACGATGCTGTCTCCGATGAACATGGATAATACGGGCATTGCTTTCGGAAGACGTTCCCTGAGAAAGCCATCCAGGTGGACTTCTACGAGGGGTATAATATTTTTTATTTTTTCAGGATCGGTCAGTTTTGTTTTGATCTGATCGAAGGAGAATAGCTGTTTGCTTACCAGGGCTCCTGCGCTGGCGGCCAGTTGTTGCTGCCTTTTCAGGAAGTAATTTTTAACGAGTGCTTTCGCAGCAATGCTGAAGATGATCCAACCGATCAGAGCGCCTATAATGGGAGTGAGGTAAAGCATGATATGGCCTATGTGAATTACGAATTTTTAAAATATATAATGATTCAGATCACGAGAGCACAAAATACCAAAATCCGGAAATAAAAAAGGCTTCTTTTTACAGAAGCCTTTTTGTTTGGGTGATTGAAGGGTTTCGAACCCTCGACCCTCAGAACCACAATCTGATGCTCTAACCAACTGAGCTACAACCACCGTTTATATCTTTTTGTTCGTGTTCTTCGTTGTTGGGAGTGCAAAGATAAGGCAAACATTTTTTAATTTCCAAATACTTCGAAAAAAAATTTTCTCAGACATTTATATATGATGAAAAAAATCAGATGACCAGACGGAGAAGAGACGCAATAAAAATAGGGCAGAAGAAGGCTTCCGGTTTTGTGTACGTCCCGAAAAGTGGTATCTTTGCGCACTTCCCATTATAATTCCCAGTTTCATAATTTATTGACAACCAGAAGGATGTTATTGTTATGGCATCAGGTCTCTGCGCATTGCCGGGTATTTTATCCGGCGTCCGGAATGATTTTCCTGCCAGTGCTCCTGAAAAATGACAATTCCCTTAATATACTGGTTTTTTATCACGTTTTTAACTATTAATCATATATACATTATGGATCAGCTTAAACTGAAATTACAGGAGTATTATCAGCGTTACCAGCAAGTGGATCAACGGGTGAAGCCTGGAAAAGTGGAGTCAGGAGACGAGGACGTGCTGGACCTTGAGAACGATATTCTTTCACAGTTCGGATTACCTGCGTCGCGCCGCTTTGTGCAGATTCTGCATGATTTCGTGCATCACAGCCACGTAAATGACCAGCTGCTGGATTATGTTAGTAAAAAATTACGGTCTGCTGCACGCAAATACCTGCTGGCGCCGGTAATGTCGGACATTGACGTGCTGGAGAGCGCGCGCGAACAGAAACGTACACCTTTTGACGTATTGCCGGAACTAGGCTATCCTGTACAGGATTATGCACTTTTCCTGGTGGGTGAGCTGTTCTACCGTCGTAATATGGCTGCAGCCGATATCCTGGACGAACTGAAGAAAGCGCATCACTTTCATTCCTGGAACGATCTGGTTGTACTGAGCAAAATGAGCAACTATTCTGCACAGGACTTGTACGCCAAACTGAAGAAACATGAACTGCGCTTTATCGATGACTATATCCAGCATACACACCGCCAGGAAACAGCACGATTGGTAAACAAGCGGCCATCACCGCTCGAAGAAGGATACAAGCCGGAATACAAGACTATCACCAAAGTACAGGTGGAGGATATCATCTTCGATGAAAAGACCACTCCCAGCCTCTTTGGTAAGATCAAAAGCGGAAGGAGCTATACTCGTATCACCATCAGCCTTGAGTTTACTGAACTGAACCAGATACTCATGAGCAGTGATGAACTGGGTATCGAGATCAGCAACCATATCAAAAAACGTCTGGCTAACCCTTCTGCGGAAAAGCCTACTGTTATTGATATCCGCGCTGAATTCGGCACGATTCTGAAACTGGAGAACTGTTACCTGGAAGTCTACAAACCGCAGCACCGCGAAGGCAACAAATGGGTGGAGGATAAGGATAATTTCTATTTCCTCGACAAGATCCTCACCAAGAAAGAGTTTGAAAAGAAGACCAAAGAAGCGGAAGTGCAACAGAAAATACAGGAATGCCTCGAACTGATTGGAGGTTCCTATGTATACTATCAGCGTCTGCGCCGCCTTGGCATCACAGATGAAGAAGCCAAGCTACGTGCTGGCCTTTCAGATGAACTGCTGTTTAAGCTGTCGTTCTTTCTGAATAAGGTCAAAGAGTAATTTTTTATTTTTTTATTTAGGTATGTAGTTATTTATAAATGCAGCGAGTCGAACTCGCTGCATTTATAAATAACTACATACCTAAATAAAAAAACAGATCTCATAATGGTTGTACGAAATGGTGGGCGGAAATATGATAGCCCTGCTGCAAGTACAATCGGTGCGCGGTATGGCGTGCATGGCCGGAGTCCAGCTGCACGGCCTGTAGTCCTTCTTCGCGGGCACGTTCTTTAATGTGATACAGCAGGAGTGAAGCATAGCCTTTGCCTCTGTATTCGGAGAGGGTAGACAAATCATCGATGTAGATGGTTTTACCGGCATGTAATGTATGCATGTACCTGAAACCTGCGATGGCCACCACTTTGGACGGATCCTCATCAGCAGTGAGGTAAACGATACGGTAGCCCTGTTCCTGCATTTCTTTCAGTTGCGGTAACAGGTTCTCCGGTTGTAAGTGGGGGCGCAGTGCAAATATTGCATCGCTGCAAGCCAGCAGGGATGCATCGTCTGTAGCGTATCTGACGTTTCTCATGTCTGTAGGTTTATGATGCTGTAATATTATTGTTCTATAGGAGGTATTCTGTGTGAAGACACGCCAATGCGGTTCCACATATTAATGGCGGTAATGGCCATGATCAGCTGTGCGGTGTGCTCCAGTCCGAATTGTGCAATAGCCCGTACATAGGTTACATTGGTAAGCCCCTTTTCGCTGATCAACGTTATCTCTTCCGTCATGGACAGGATGATCCGCTCTTCATGGCTGAAGTGCGGCGCCTCACGCCATACCGGGAGCAGGTAAAGGCGCTGCTCCGTTTCGCCCATCCGGCGCGCATCTTTCGTGTGCTTGTCGATACAGAATGCGCAACCGTTTATCTGCGATGCCCTGATCTTTATCAACTCCTTATGCAACGGATCTATACTGGTACCAGCCAGGTATTTTTCTATCGCCATCAGTGCATTGAATGCTGCAGGATCTACTTCCTGCATGCGGAATCTTTCTTCCATATCTGTCGATTATGTTTTCCGTTAAAAATCAGTTACAAAATTAAAACCAGCTGGACTATCTTAGTAGTCCACATTTCAATTGTAAAATAGTCCAGATGCTGCCCTTCAAAACGCTCATCATTATTGATAAAAAATCGCGACAGCACATCTACCTGCAGGTCGCAGGCCGAATGATAGCTCTCATCCAGGAAGGTGTGCTGAAGCCGGGTCAGTACCTGCCCGGGAGCCGTGTCCTGGCGGAACAGCTGAAGTTGCACCGCAAAACAATTGTAGCTGCTTATGAAGAATTGGTAAGCCAGGACTGGATAGTACCCGTAGCGCGTAAAGGCATGATGGTAGCTACCAACCTGCCGGCAGTAAAGCCCAGAACTTTTCAAACGCCGGCGTCTCCCTATGCTGATACACCACGCTTTTCCTTTGCAAAAGTGCCCAGCGCGCATGTTGCGTTGCAACCGGGCGTCAAGGGAAACCTTATTATCAACGACGGCTTCCCGGATGTGCGGCTGGCGCCTTTGGAGTTGTGGCTAAAGGAATGCAGAAGCATCATACAAAATACCCGTTACCAGCAGCACCTGCTGCATGGCAGCGGCTCCGGCAATCATGTGCTGCAAAGCGAAATGATGAAGTATCTCTCGGTAACCCGTGGTCTCAATATCATGGTGGACAATATCATGATTACCCGCGGCGCACAGATGGCGATCTATCTTGCTGCCTCTCTGCTTGTGAAGAAAGGAGATTATGTAATAGTGGGAAATCCCAACTACTATTATGCAGACCTCTGCTTTGAACAGCTGGGAGTACGGATGCTGCGGGTTCCTGTAGACAAAGATGGCATTGATGTGGAAGCTGTGGAAAAACTCTGCCGCACAAAAAAGATCAGCATGATGTATGTCATCTCCCATCATCATCATCCTACGACGGTCACACTCAGCGCAGAAAGAAGAATGAAACTGCTGGAGATCATCCGGCGTTATAATATACCAGTGATAGAAGATGATTACGATTATGACTTTCACTACAGCTCTGCGCCGATTGTACCGCTGGCCAGTGCAGATCATGGCGGGAATGTGATCTATATCGGATCTTTAACCAAATCGCTTGGATTATCACTGCGGCTGGGTTTTATGATAGGCCCGGCGGCTTTTATCTCAGAGGCGGCATCGTTGCGTAAGATGTTGGATTTACGCGGCGATAACCTCTCTGAAGAAGCGGTGGCTATGTTGCTGGCAAATGGTACTATCGACAGACATCTGAAGAAATCTAACAAGATATACCAGGAGCGCCGCGATCAGCTCACGTATCTGTTGCAGATGCGATTGGAAGATGTGGTTCAGTTTGAACCGCCGGCGGGCGGTATGGCCACCTGGGTAACTTTTTCCAGGAAGTATCCGCTGCCTGCCATTGCAGAGAAGGCCGCCGCGCTGGGGCTGAGAATGAGCGGAGGGGAGGTATACAGTCATGGTATACAACCACTGAACGGCCTGCGTTTCGGCTTTGCATCGCTTAACAATAAAGAGCTTACGGCCTGTATTAATGTGCTGGAGAAAGTGATCCGTGGCAGGAAGTAAGGATTACAGCAACCCAACACCCAGCGTGATCATGGCGGCAGCCAGCAGCAGCACGCCCGTGTAGAGGATGATTATAAGGCCGCTGGGTTTCTGTCGTTGTTCGCCGATGGCAGCGGCGAAGAAACCGCCACTTACAAGAATAGCGCTCAATGGTACGGCTATACGAACAAACCATGTAATTGAGGGTGAAAGCCATGACTCATCAGCCAGCAGTTGCACCACCAGAGAGAGAATCACCAACACGCCGGCATGTGCATGTCCTGCCCTGAACATGGATTTCTGAAAAGGGGTCAGCTGCATGTTATCACGCCTGCCGCTAAGCACTGTTAACAGGAAATAACCACCGTACTCAATTGTAGGTACGGTGATCAGTATAACCCCGCACATCATTTTTGCTGCTGTTGTCATAGTGGTTGTATTTTAGACAGGTCAAAAGTAGCATCAAATTCTGTGGGTTGGTCTTAACAAATGTTAGTAAATCAGTGTATGTTCACCTGGTAGACATGTTCCAGCAGCCAGCTATAAGGTTCCAGCATATGATGTATGAAGATGTTCTTCCCATCGAAATGAAACCGCTCATCATATCCGGGAATATTATACAGGATCACAGGGGTACCAGCTGGCATGTAGTTGTGGCTCTGCACAAATTCAGGCCGTTCGTAGCCGGGTAATATCTTTTTTACGCGTGTATAGGCCATCTTTCCCAGCACGCGCTGCATGCGGCGGCTGGCTCTTTTTGAAGGACGGTCCAGTCTTCCATAAGTATATCCCAACGCTACCCTCAGCAGGAACTTCTGCTTTTTTAATGTACCCTTCACATCGGAAAATGGATTCACGGCATTGAAGTCGCGTGTGGTCTGAAAAGAGAAAGGCGTTTCCGCTACCCAGTCCTGTGCATTTACTACGCGCAGTCCCCAGCCATTGCGTGTGATATAGTCAAAGTCGTAGGCATAGTAGAGGTTGCCTGGCTTGGGTGCTGCACTGCAATAGGTTTTGAGTACCACATCCTTTGGGATGTTCCCGGCATATTGCAGGTAAGAGCGCAAGAGGAAAGCGATGGCGCCACCCTGGCTGTGACCGAAGATGATAAATTCGTGTACGCCCTGCCGGTAGTATTCGTTGATCTTGCTGACGATATCAGGGGCCATAGCCGCTAAACCCAGTGTCCAGCCTGCGTGTACATAGGTCCTGGGGTTTTCAGACAGGCGGTAAGGGAAAGAGGTGCTGTCGCTCAGCTTCAACGTACCCTGTGCAGGGATCATGCCGGCATAGAAGTTTTCCAGCCACGAGGTAGAAGTACCGTTGGTACCGCGGATGACGATAATGCCTACATTGTCTTTACGCCGCCAGAGGAACCAGCGGTTTACCAGTCCTACTTCGGGGGAACGGTATACCAGCTCAGCGTCGCGGGGCGCGGCGGTTTTCACTTTCGTCCAGGGGGTATCTCCCATCCGGTCCACCATCTTAAGCAGTTCGCCGTATTCAGCAGCATCGAAATGGGGAGACAAATGTTGGGCACAGATATTGTCTCTTCCAAAAAATAAAAATAGAAAACAGAGCAGCGAAATACGGAACACCATGAGAAATCACCAATTACGGGTAAAAAATTACGAATGAAATGAAACGCAGCTGACGTTTCATTAGATGAATCTACAACAATTTATAAAGAGGTGTTGTTGTAAAAGCGATTAACTTTCGGGTTTAAATATAATTTTATGTCAAAGAGAATAGAGCATGATTTCCTGGGAGAGAAGGAGTTACCGCACGATGTATACTACGGTATTCAGACGTTAAGGGCGATGGAGAATTTTCATATTACCGGTATTCCGCTGAAGGTGGAGCCACTTTTTGTACAGAGCCTGGGATATGTGAAGAAAGCTGCTGCTATGACCAATCGCGATCTTGGCGTGCTGGACAAGAACATTGCCGAATACATCATCAGGGCGTGTGACCGTGTGATAGCTGGGGAATTCAATAACCAGTTTCTCAGTGACCTTATACAGGGCGGCGCCGGTACTTCGGTGAATATGAATGCCAATGAGGTGATTGCCAACGTAGCATTGGAGATGATGGGCAAAGAGAAAGGACAGTATGAGTTCTGTCATCCCAACAATCATGTCAACTGTTCACAATCTACTAATGACGCTTACCCTACCGCGTTCCGCATCGCGTTAATCAATAAGCTGACCGGCTATAAAGAAATACTGGTGGACCTTGCAAATGCTTTTTCTGCTAAAGGAGATGAGTTCAATAATGTATTGAAAATGGGCCGTACTCAATTGCAGGATGCGGTACCTATGAGCCTGGGCGATGAGTTCCGCGCTTTTGCCACTAACCTGAATGAAGAGCTTTCCCGCATTGAAGACAGCAAACAGCTGATCTCCGAGATCAATATGGGAGCTACTGCCATTGGTACCGGCGTCAATGCACCGAAAGGTTATGCGGCGCTCGTGACCGAACACCTGCGTGGCATCACCGGGCTGGATTTGAAATTGGCCGGCGATCTTATTGAAGCTACTTACGATACCGGCGCCTATGTGCAGCTTTCCGGTGTATTGAAACGTACCGCCGTGAAAGTATCCAAGATATGTAACGATCTCAGGTTATTGTCCTCCGGACCACGGGCAGGGCTAAACGAAATTAACCTGCCACCTATGCAGCCGGGATCATCTATTATGCCGGGTAAGGTAAACCCTGTGATACCGGAAGTGGTGAACCAGACAGCGTTCTATGTGATTGGTGCCGATCTTACCGTAACCATGGCCGCCGAAGCGGGACAGTTACAGCTGAATGTAATGGAACCGGTGATTTCTTTTGCGCTGTTTTCTGCTATCACTTATATGAGTAATGCGTGCCGTACCCTACGCGAGAAATGCGTGGTGGGCATCACTGCCAACGCAGAGCATACCAAACAGATGGTGATGAACAGTATCGGTATTGTTACGCAGCTCAATCCTATCCTGGGTTATGAAAAGTCTGCATCTATAGCGCGAGAAGCCCTGGAAACAGGCAAGTCTGTGCACGACCTGGTAGTGAAGGAAAAACAACTGATCACACAGGCCAAATGGGATGAGATCTTTACGTTTGAAAATATGATCCGACCGGCGTTTATTCAATAAGATTCTTTTAATAAGTGGAATTTATTTATTTTTTTATGTAGTTATTTATGATTCAAAAGTTATTTCTTTCAGAACATAAATAACTACGTAAAAAAGAGATAAATTTCGCTATGATCTGGATACAATTCGCAATCCTGCTGGCAGCCATACTCATTGGCGGCCGGATGAAAGGCATTGGGCCGGGTGTAATGGGCATGGTGGTATTGGCCGTCTATGTTTTTATTTTCCGGATGAAACCCGCCGACCCACCTATTGACGTTATGCTGATAATTCTGGCAGTAGTGACTACTGCTGCCGCTTTGCAGGCCGCCAGTGGAATGGATTACCTGGTGCGCATTGCAGAGCGCATACTACGCAGCAAGCCTTCCCTTGTAGTATTGTTAGGCCCCCTTGTTACGTTTGTTTTCACGCTTTTTGCAGGAACAGCCCATATCAGCTACTCGCTTCTGCCTATCATCTCTGAAGTTGCACTACAAAAAAGGATACGCCCGGAACGGGCACTTAGCGTTTCTGTGATTGCATCACATCTCGGCATTACCGCCAGCCCTGTATCAGCTGCCACTGCTGCGTTGATAACCATCCTTGGTGGAAAGGTCACTTTATTGCAGGTCATGCTGGTATGTATTCCGGCGACTATCATCGGTACTTTGGCCGGTGTGGCAGTGTGCTGGAAGAAAGGGAAGGAGCTGAACGACGATCCTGCATTTCTGGAGTTGATGAAAGATCCTGAATTTGCAAAAAGTATTGCTGCAGGCACACAGCTGGAGCGGCCTCCATTACCAAAAGGTGCGCCTGTTTCTGTATTGATATTCGGCTTTGCAGTGTTACTGATTGTACTCGCAGGCTCATTTCCGGGCATGTTACCGTCTTTTACAGAAGGGAGCAGCAATATGGCCATTGATGCAAAGGGGCATATTAAAATGGCTGCCGTCATAGAGCTGGTGATGCTGGCAGCTGCCGGGATTATCATGCTGATATGTAAAACCACCGCAGCGCAGGTAGCCAAGGCCAGCCTGTTTACTTCAGGCGGACAAGCCGTTGTATCTATCTTCGGGGTGGTATGGATGAGCGCTACCTTTATGCAAACGAACAACGCTGTTATTGAAGGCACGCTGGGCGAAATGGTGAAAACAGCACCGTGGACCTTTGCTATCGCCTTATTTATATTAAGTACGTTATTGTTCAGCCAGGCGGCTACCACCAAAGCACTAATGCCACTGGGTGTATCGCTTGGTATCCTGCCGGCCAATCTTGTAGCGATGTTCCCCGCTGTTAACGGCGATTTTGTATTACCAGGATACCCTACACTGCTGGCTGCTATTAACTTTGACCGTACCGGCAGTACCTATATTGGTAAGTACCTGCTGAATCACAGCTTCATGATACCAGGATTGGTGAGCGTGGCGGTGTCTGTAGCGGCCGGGTTTTTCTTCTCCGGATTATTTATGTAGACGTAACTATTATATAAAAGCAATAGGGACCAGGTTTTACCTGATCCCTATTGCTTTTTATTATGATACTATATACTAGTATTCCTGTTCCAGTCTTCCTACTGTACCTTCTTCTGTAATACCTTCCACAACTAAACGAAAACGTTTGGAGAAGTCGTTGTTGTAGAACTCAACAGTAGCGGTATGCGTAAGGGTATCTACCGGCACGTTGGGATTCCAGTAGAGTGTGAGGCGCTTGTCAGGTAATGCGTGCACTTCTTTCTTAACGGAGTAGTCAGGGGAGTAGAATTGCTTCACAACAGTATATCCTGCCTTTTTATACAGTTGAAATCCTTTGATGGTAGGATCAGGTGTTTTGTTATCACCGCCTTTCTTAGTGTATACAGCGATCGCGCCGTTGGCGCCGCCGAAGCCACCCATGAACGGAGGACGGAATACCTTAATGAGCGCAATATCGTTGATGTTGATGGAGCTGAGCATGCTTACATCAGACTGCATTTCGTTGAGGTATAATCCGGGTTTTCCACCGCGCCATGACAGGGATGGATTGTTCATATCACCGGTGATCTGTAACCCTGCCACTTTTGATTGCAGGTATTGGAAAATGTTGAAGGCGGTCGGTGTTTCCTGAGTAAGATCGAATGAATAACCATCGCCGCCTGAGAACATACCGGAAGCATAACGTTTCTCGGTGGTTTCAGCAGGCTTAACCTTCTTGGCATTTACATTTACTTCCTGGAGGTAGACGGTTTTGTTGTTGATAGAGCGATTTACTTTATTGCCCTCAGAAGCTCCGGCCAGAAAGAGCTTCAGTGAGTTGTTATCCACTGGCGGCGGAACGCGCAGCGGGTAAGGAATCTTCACTTGTGTGGCCCTGTCGAAGAAGTGGGTATCGAATTTAACGGATATATCTACGCCCTTTTTCACGGCATCGTTGCCCTGGTAATAGATATAGGCAGTATCCGGGAACACCATATTGGACATATTGAATTCTCCTTTCTCATTGATGGGCGCCTGTGCGAACATGGAGGAGCTGTCGATAGGCAGCTTGATGATCATATCCAGCCTGCCGTTTGCCAGCGGGCGGCCATTGGGCTGAGTAGCGGAGCCTTTAACTATAAGGCCCTGCTCATAAGGATACTTAACTTCAGGGAACTGGTTGTTAGCAATTTTTTCCCAGCTGAAACGCCGCCATCCGTTGGTCATCATCACAAGGTCCAACGCCTGCAGTGTGGCGGGATCTTCATTCCGGAAGTACCAGTTGGGGTTGTATACATATCCTTTGATGTCGGAGGTGAGCAGCATAGTGGATACGATGTTAGCTGCGTTCTTATCTACAGGCACAGCATCAGCATCGGTGATAGCCACGGAGATGCTGGATTGCAATGTATCCGGGAGGCGCAGCACCACGGTGCTTTTCTTCCTGAATTCTTTGCTGACGTTGGATTCTAGTACGTCCATCTGCAAGAGGTCACTCCTACGCACGAAGGCAATCCTCTCGGCGAGTGGCAGGCCATTCTTACCAAAGAGGGTTACCTGCAAGATGCCTGAAGGTAATTTATCTACCGGCACAAAGCCGCTGATGCGGCCTTCACCGGCATTGAGCGATGCTTTGTATACCAGTTGGTTGTTCATCTGTGCCAGTACAACCATGTCATTCATGGAAGAGTCGCTGGCATTGGCAGGAACCGCCTGGTAGAAGATGCGGGCGCCTTTGTTATAGAGCTTTAATGTGGCCCCGGTAGCCTGTGCAGCCGGCAGTGTGAAGGTTTTGCTTTGTCCTTTCGCACTTTTGATCACGGCCTGTAAGGCATCCTGCGGGCCGTTTGGTGTGACCTCGAAAGTGCCCATACCGTCATGTATGGTTTTGATAGTTGCTTCTGTAGCGCCTTTGCCATCTTTCACAATGCCGGTTATTTCAATAGGATAGCCGTTATTGTCGATGGCTTTGAAGGCCACGTTGTTAGCTGCTCCTGCGATGAGATTACCACCCTCGGGAAAGAACTGTACGGAGAAGTCCTGTGCAGTGGAATCCGATGGGATAGATGTTTTCTTTGAAGGGTCAAAGATTTCTATGGTGCGGGAATAGCTGAATGCGGGATCAAAGTTGAGCATCCAGGCGGTGTAGGCACGGAGCTGATATACGCCGGCCTTCTGGGTTTCGGGCAGTTCAAAGAAGCCGGGCGCACCGGCGTTGGCTATGCCAAACAACTTCTTCTGCACAATATTGTTATTCTTGTCCAGCAGCTCTACATAAAGGTTAGTGGCCTGTATGGAGGGGAGCCCCTGTATGGTTACATAGCCTTTGAACCAGATAGTTTCTCCGGCGGCATAGTAATCCTTATCGAGGTGGAGGTATACTTTTTCCTGCGGGTAGCGGGTATTGAATATCTGTAATGCTTTTATGAGCTTGTCGGACCAATCGTCAGGGCCTGGGCGTACAGCCACTGCGCTGGCTATTCCTGCCAGCAGAGCGACCGGGAGTATCCATTTCAGCCGGCGGTATTTTTTCCTGTTTTGCGGTTGCATGAAATTTATTTTGAGCCACTATAATATTAGGACAAAAATATAAACTTCAGTAAGATTACGGCAGGTTTGTTATTATTGCGTGATTAAGCTAAAGGTTTTAACAGGATTTTAATGAATCTTAAAAGGAAAAGATTAGTGGTGGCCGGTGGAGGAGCAGCCGGTTTTTTTTGTGCAGTGAATGCGGCGCGTCTGTGTCCTCAGCTGGAAGTGGTGTTGCTGGAAAAAACCGGTAAGCTGCTGTCCAAGGTGAAGGTGAGTGGCGGCGGCAGATGCAATGTAACGCATAATGCGCCGGATATAACATATATGGCTAAACGTTATCCCCGTGGACAAAACTTTGTTAAGAAGTCGTTCTCCCATTTCTTTGTGCCAGACACCATTGCCTGGTTTGCAGAGAGAGGTGTGAGGCTGAAGGCAGAAGAAGACGGCCGCATGTTCCCGGTGACAGATGATTCACAGACGATCATTGACTGCCTGTTGAAAGAGGCTGATAAGCACCATGTGATCATTGAAACCAGTACGGAAGTAACAGTCCTGGAAAAAGCTGCTGACGGCCGCTGGCAGTTGCAGCTGCAACAGGGAAGAACACTTGTGGCAGATTATGTATGCATCGCGGCGGGTGGTTATGCCCAGGCGGGGAAGTTCAGCTGGCTGGAGAAAACCGGGCATACCATTGTGGCGCCTGCGCCATCACTGTTCACTTTCAACATGCCAGGCAATCCTGTCATAGGCCTGATGGGGGTGGCTACCACAGCGCATGTGAAAATTGCCGGTACCAAATTACAGGAAAACGGCCCGGTGCTGATTACCCACTGGGGGGTGAGCGGCCCTGCCATTCTGCGTTTGTCGGCATGGGGAGCCCGTGAGCTGCAGGATATGCAATATACTTTCACAGCTATCATCAATTGGGTGCCTGACTATAATGAAAATACGCTCCGCGAAGCGTGGCAGTCGCTCCGTTTCGACCTGGGCAAGCAAAAGATTCATCATAAAAATCCATTCAACCTCCCGCAACGCCTCTGGCATTTCCTGCTACAGCAAACCGGTATTACTGAAGATATGCGCTGGGCGGATGTTCCGGCGAAAGACCAGAACCGCCTGCAAAAACTGTTATGCGGGATGGAATTTCCAGTGAAAGGGAAAACCACCTTCAAAGAAGAATTTGTCACCTGCGGTGGTATCATGCTCAGTGAAATCGCGCCCGCCACCATGGAAAGCAGAATAGTACCCAACTTGTTTTTTGCAGGGGAAGTGATGGATGTTGACGGGATCACAGGCGGCTTCAATTTTCAACATGCCTGGACCAGCGGGTTTATTGCCGCAGAGGCGATCTGCAAGAAAGAAACCGGCGTTAATGTTTAGTTACCAGCCGTATGTACTAACTGCCGGTAGCTGAAAGCAATATTACAACGTAAGGTAGTTGATCCCCACCTCATAGTCTTTTTCCAGGGCTGTCAGCAGTTTGCCGAAGTCGTCGGGATGTTTTACAAAGTCAACCTTTGTCATATCTATCATCAGGGTACGTACAGGATGCTGCTTGATGTATTGCATATACATGCCATGTACATTGCGCAGGTAATCGTCCGGAATGGACTGTTCATAACTGCGGTTACGATGTTTGATATTTTCTTGTAGTTTGTTGACAGGGGCATTGAGGAAGATAAGCAGATCCGGTTGCACGAGCTGCGGATTGATGATGTCGAATAATTTCTGATAGAGGGAAAACTCTTCTTCGGGCAAAGTCACTTTTGCAAAAAGCAGGCTTTTGATGAAGAGATAATCAGACAAGATCACATCGCTGAACAGGTCCTGCGACTGCAGCATTTCCTTCAGCTGTTTGTAGCGCTCTGCCATAAAAAACAACTCCAGCGGAAACGCATATTGCTGCGGACGCTCGTAGAAGAGCGGCAGGAAAGGGTTGTCTGCAAACTCTTCCAGTATCAGTTTTGCAGAGAAGTGTTTTGCTAACATACTGGCCAGCGTGGTTTTACCGGCGCCTATATTTCCTTCAACGGTGATAAACCTGTAATTCATGCTGTTAAATCGTACTTCGGGTAAATGCTCAAATCTTTATGGCGGGCAGGTGGTCTTCACAGGAAGCCTGCAATTCGCGAACGGTTTTATGTAATACGGGGTGCACAAAATCAGGAATGATTTCCATCAGAGGCACCAGCACAAATTGTCTGAGCTGCATACGTGGATGTGGTATTCTCAATTCCGGCAGCGAGATCACCTCGTCATTGAAGAAGATCATATCTACATCAATCACCCGCGATCCCCATTTCTCCTGGCGGATACGGCCTATTTTCCTTTCAATTTCCAGGAGTGTATGCAACAACGTTAGTGTATGCATGTCCGTGCTGATCTGTATCCCCTGGTTAAGGTAGTCCGGCTGGTCCACGGAACCCCAGGGCGCTGTCTGATATAAGGAGGAGATTTTTTCAATCCTGCCGGCGTTTTCAGCGATCAGCTCTGCCGCTTTCCGGAGGTTCCCGGTACGATCGCCTAAATTGCCACCTATAAGTAATATTGCTGTATTCATGTATAATTCGAATCCCAAAAGTAGCCATATTCCTTATTTTTGAAAAAATGTATATTACCATTTTCGCTTTCATCTTAACTAATAAGTATGCGTTTCTTTAAAATCTTTTTTGCCTCCCTGCTGGCATTCTTCGTATTCACGGCTCTTTGCGTGATCGTGTTGCTGGTAATGATCGGGAAGGCAATCTCCTCAGAACCTGTTGCCATCTCCCCCAATGGTATACTGGTATTGCAAACCAGCCAGTCGTACAATGAGCAGAAAGTTGTGAACCCCCTCGGCGCCTTTATGAAGGAAGATGCGTCGGAAGTACCCGGCCTGTACCAGACAGTAAGACTGATAGAGCACGCCGCTACCGATGACAACATTAAAGGTATTTACCTGAAAGTGGACGGGGACCCTAATGGCTTTGCCAGCTCCGAAGAGCTGCACGACGCCCTCCTCCGTTTCAGGAAGTCCGGAAAATTCGTTTATGCCTATGGGGAAGTAATCACCCAGAAAGGCTATTACCTGGCTACCGCGGCAGATAAGATCTATCTGAACCCCAAAGGAATGGTAGACTTCACCGGTTTCTCCACACAGATCACCTTTTTTAAGGGAACACTGGAAAAACTGGAGATACAGCCGGAAATATTCTACTGCGGTAAGTTCAAAAGCGCTACTGAGCCGCTTCGCGAAAACCAGATGACAGAGGCCAATCGCATACAAACCAGCCAGTTCCTCGGACAACTGTACGGTAATTTCCTGCAGGGCATCAGCAAGTCACGCAGCATTGATACCGCTACGCTGCACGGCTACGCCAATGAAAACCTCATCCAGGAGCCGGCTGATGCGCTGAAATACAAACTGGTGGATGCCCTTAAATATGACGATGAAGTGGTAGCTGAGTTGAAAGGCAAAACAGGACTGAAAGATACTGAGAAGCTCAACCTCGTGACTCTCTTTAAATATAATAGCGCTGTGACCATCGACAACGGCTCCGGGGAAAACAAGATCGCCCTGATATATGCGCAAGGTGGTATTGTGAGTGGGGATAACGACAAAGAGAATACCATCGCCAGTGAGAATTTCCTGCGTGATATACGCAGGGCGCGTGAAGACAAGAATGTGAAAGCTATCCTCTTCCGGGTGAACTCTCCCGGTGGCAGTGCACTGGCGTCTGAGGTGATCTGGCGTGAATTGTCGCTCGCCCGCAAAGTGAAGCCCGTTGTGGTTTCTATGGGAGACTATGCCGCCTCCGGCGGATATTACATCTCCTGCATGGCTGATAGTATTTTCGCAGAATCCAATACCCTCACCGGGTCCATTGGTGTGTTCGGGGTGATGTTTAATATGCAGAGCTTCTTCAAAAATAAGCTGGGCGTAACTTTCGATGGTGTGAAGACTGCTCCGTTTGCAGACCTGGGTAGCATTGGCCGTCCGCTGACAGAGGCAGAGAAACACTTTGTACAGAAGTCAGTTGACAGCGTATATGCATCCTTCAAAGATCGCGTGGCTGTCGGCAGGAAGCTCTCGCCAGCTATCGTTGACAGCATTGCCCAGGGCCGCGTATGGACCGGCCAGGATGCCGTGAAGCTGGGACTGGTAGACCGTATCGGCGGTATCAGTGATGCCCGTGCATGTGCAGCACGTATGGCCAAACTGACCACTTACCGGCTGGTAGAATATCCTGAAGTGAAAGATAAACTCTCCAAACTGCTGAAAAGCGTAGGCGGAGATGTGGAAACACGTATGCTCAAAAGAGAGCTGGGAGAGGAATACAGGCTGTATCAGCAGCTGAAAGAAGTGAAGGAAATGCATGGCGACATCCAGGCCAAACTGCCCTTTAATTATTTAGGTATGTAGTTATTTAGGTATTTAGGTATTTAAAATGCAGCGGAGACCAATAATTGTTTTAACAAAAATTGGTCTCCGCTGCATTTTAAATACTTAAATACCTAAATATCAAAATAAATAAATACTAAATTTGCTCCGTTTTTAAAAATGACTAGATGAACGGAGCGAAGTACAGTCAGTGGAGGGCCATGCTGGCTATTACCAAAGGAAGTTTGAGAGCAATATTCAGAAGCCCTTCTGCAGTGGTGTTCAGCCTGGGATTTCCGTTAGTATTTATACTGGTGTTCGGGTTTATAGGTAATGGCAGCGTGTCTGTGAAAGTAGGAGTAGACCGCCATACAGACATCAACAGTCATTTTTACAAAGGGCTCTCACAGGTGAAGACGTTGAAGCTGATCACCGACCAGCCCGCAGCCCAGATGGAAGACGACCTCCGGAAAGGGCGTATCACGGCTATTCTTAATATAGTGCCCCGCAGTGGGGCCGATAGCATCCCGGCCTATGACGTACGTGTGAAGACCTCCACCGCCTCTGATGCAGCGAAGAAAAATATTCTTTTATCTATACTCAAGAATGTAACCACCGCGCTGGATGATCAGGTATACAAACGCCCCACGGTGGCTGCCGTTATCCAGGAAGAGGTGCCGGGCCGCGCATTCAAAACCATCGATTTTATCTTACCCGGACAGCTAGGTTTTGCCCTGATGAGTGCTGCGGTATTTGGTACAGCCTTTCTTTTCTACAGCCTTCGCCAGACATTAGTACTGAAGCGGTTTTTCGCCACCCCGATAAAACGTACTTACATTGTGCTGGCAGAAGCATTGAGCCGTATGTTCTTTCAGCTGATCAGCTCTGTGATCATTATTGGCCTGGGGCATTTTGCCTTTGGTTTTACATTGGTGCATGGTTGGGCCACCTTTGCTGAGATGCTGGTATTATCCGTATTCGGGCTGCTTGTATTCATGGGATTTGGTTTTGTGGTGAGCAGTCTCGCTAAAAATGAGAGCACCATTCCTCCTCTTGCCAACATCGTTACCCTGCCGCAGTTCCTGCTGGCAGGTACTTTTTTCCCTATAGACGCTTTCCCTTCCTGGCTGCAACCGGTATGTAACATTATGCCGCTGACCTATCTCATAGATGCCCTGCGTAAGGTGGCATTTGAAGGGCTGCATTTGTGGAATGTGGGTTGGGATATTGCTGTTCTCACCATTTGGGGTGTGGTAGTATATGCGGTAGCGGTAAAAGTATTCCGCTGGGAGTAGCAGGTTTTCGTTAGCTTTGGCTTACCTAAAAAATCCAGCTAATGCAGGCCTTTTTTATTATTCTGGGCGCATTGATCGTCCTGGTACTGGGGCTTTTCATCTTCAGCTTATTTCTTCCCCCTGCCGTAAAGGTGACGCGCTCTCAGGTTATTGCGGCGCCTGCCGATAAGATATTCCCCCTGGTGAATTCCGTTCGCAACTGGGAATTGTGGTCGCCCTGGAAAGAGCAGGACCCCGCTATCCGGATCACTTACGGAGAAAAAGAGAGTGGCGCCGGTGCCGGTTATAGCTGGGAAAGCAACAACCGCAATGTAGGGAAAGGACATATGATCATTACAGAGTCAAGACCGGATCAATATATCGCTACCGAGACAGACTTCATGGCGATAGGCGTCGCCAAAGGTACATTCCGTTTTGACCCGGTGCAGACCGGCACCCTGGTTACCTGGTCTATAACCTGCAACATGGGACAGCACCCGCTCCGGAAGGTAATGGGGGTGCTGATGGATAAATGGGTAGGCCGTGATTTCGAAAAGGGACTGAAAGGTATAGAGAAACTGGTTGTTCGTTATTCGTAATATTTTTATACATGCGTCTTTTTAAACTGCTGGTCATCAGCATTGTTATTTTTGGATCATTGTTTTTTGCATTATCGCTGATATTTCCCTCCACTGCTGTAGTTGAGCGTACCGGAGTGATCAATGCACCACTGGATACCGTATATGCTCATATTGGCGATCTCAAAGCCTGGGAACAGTGGAACCCCTGGAGCCGTCCGGATACTACGGCGAAACTCATCTTTTCATCTCCTGCACAAGGTACTGGCGCCTGGTACAGCTGGGACGGTAAGCTCAACAGTGGTAAAGTAACTATTGAAGACAGCGACCCTGCCAAAGGTATCCACTACCTTATGGACATACAACGTATGCGCCCCGTTAACGGAGGTATTGAACTCAGGCGCACCCCCGACGGCAAAGGCACTGCTATCCTGTGGCATATGGAAATAAAACTGGGATTACTGCCCTGGTGGAAACTGAGAGGCTTTGTATCGGATAAGATTTATGGCCCTTCTATGGATACAGGACTCACCCGGTTAAGTAAGATCTGTGAACATATTTAGTGATTTAGGGATTACTTGATTTAGGAATTTATAGATGCAATGAAGATCATATTTTGTTACAATTATTTGAAAACAACAATGATATAATCTTCATTGCATCTATAAATTCCTAAATCAAGTAATCCCTAAATCCCAAAATCTCCTATAACCACATATAAAAATTAAAAACCATTGGTCCTATTCGTTTCACTTGCATCAGATTTATAGGGTACATTGTAATCAACTTAGTTCCACATATTTCCCAACACATTTAAATCTGAAAAATGAAACACCTCTTAATGGCAGCTTTCTTTCTTGCCACTACCAGCTTAGGCTTTGCTCAGGAAAAACAGCGCAAAAGCCCACACGTGTCCGTAGAAAACAAAGATATTAAGGTTGTGTACGGTCAACCTTCCAAAAAAGGCCGTGAAATCTTCGGCAAACTGGAACCATTCGGTAAAGTATGGCGTACTGGTGCTGATGAAGCTACTGAGATCACCTTCAACAAAGATGTGGTATTTGGCGGCAAACCGGTAAAGAAAGGCACTTATACCTTCTTCACTATTCCTGATCCTAAAACCTGGACCATTATCCTCAACGGTAAACTGGGTCAGTGGGGTGCTTATGATTATGATAAGAACAAAGGAGAAGATGTTGTTGCCGTGAAAGTACCGCGTGTAGCGCTTTCCCAGCCGGCAGAGAAACTTACCTTCACACTTCCTTCTAATGCAGTGGTATTTGAATGGGATGATACAAAAGTATCAGTACCAGTGAAATAATTTCTCGTAGTACCGCCTGGGCGGTACAAAAAACACTAAGGATTATTTAAGTTGAATAAGACTGTTCAATACGGGCTACAGTTCTTTTCCGACTTAAACAATCCTTAGTGTTTTTTGTGCTCATATAACTTTGCAGGAAATATCACTTATTTCAACAGTTTATCCACTGAGAAGCGCCCGCCGCCTTGCAGCATGATGGCGATACACATTCCCAATACGAGCAGATGATATTCAAAGCCCTCCCTGCCAGCAGGCATTTTGCCAAACCAGTTCATGAAGAAACCATTGGCGCCATGCTCTACCACTATCATCCCTATGAATAAAAAGAATACACTGATAGCCGCGAGTTTTGTACCGGCGCCCAATACCAGCAGCAACATACCAAGGCATTCTACCGCTATAGCCGCTGCAGCAACAAAGGCAGACAATCCTGCTACCTGTGTCATATAATTCATTTCCCCGCTCAATCCAGGACCGTTAAACCATCCGAAAAGTTTCTGTGCCGCGTGAGGAAAAAGTACCAGTCCAAGTGTGAGCCGTAATACAAGGCCTGTCCAGTTACCATCTGTAGACAGTGCCCATTGCATAAATTGTTTGTACATGTATCGTTGATTTTTACAGTACAAAATTGATACATGCGGCATTATTTTTACGTGACATTTGATAAAATTATACTGTGATAAAAATCACAATATTATCGGGGATGTTTTTGTTGCTGGCTTTTCAACCGGCTGAGCGTTTCGCGGGTGATACCCAGGTAGGAGGCGATATGTTGCTGTGCCACCCGTTGCTCGAACCAGGCATAGCGCTTTACAAACTCCGCGTATCTTTCTTCTGCGGGCTTCTGCAGATAAAGTATGCGGCGTTGCAATGAGGCATAGGACTGCAGCAGCATGTTACGGAAGTAGTTATCCATCGCGGGAATATCGATGAATAGTTTGTCGAGCACTCTTTTTTCAATGACAAATACTTCTGTGTCTTCCAGTGCGTCAATATTGTAGACCGACGGTGTGTTGGAGAGCATGCTGTACCAGTCAGACATCCACCAGTTTTCAAATGCAAACTGCACCACGTTTTCGCGGGCATTGTCGCCCACTTCATATTGCCGCAGGCAGCCGCTGATCACGAAGTAGTCGTACTGGCAGATTTCTCCTTCCTGTAAAAGATACTGCCGCCGCCTAACTTTTTTATGGACCAGGGCGGCGCAGAAAATTTCTTTTTCTTCTTCGGTGAAGGTAACATAACGGTTGATATGGGACAGTATAGCGGCATACATAGTTCCCAAATTTACACTATCTCTTTCAGTTCTGCCAGCATCTGCCGGATGCTGTCGTACACGGCATCCAGTTGTTCGTCTGTAATGCAGTAGGGTGGCAAGATGTAGAGTGTATTACCCAGCGGGCGCAGCATGATGCGGCGCGATTTAAAGAAGCGATGCAGATGATCTGCCAGGTTATTCGTATAACCGTCGGCGTTATTGGTGGTCACTTCAAAGGCGAGGATCGTGCCCAGCAGCCGGGGATTTTTGACGGATGGCTGTTGTTGCAGTTCGTCCAGGAAATGCTGGTGGCGGATTTGTATACGTTGGCGTTGTTCACCACACTCAGGCTTTATGAAGAGGTCAAGGCTGGCCAGCGCCATGGTACAGGCCAGCGGGTTGGCAGTGAAGGAGTGCCCGTGAAACAGCGTCTTTAGTTTATCTGCCGACAGAAAGGCATCGTATATCGCTGCTGTGCTGGTGGTAACGCCCAATGCCATGCTGCCGCCTGTAAGCCCTTTGGAGAGACAGATCATATCGGGTTGCGTGCGGATGTTTTCCATCGCGAAATTCTTGCCGGTTCTGCCGAAGCCGGTCATCACCTCGTCAGCTATCAACAGTATATCCTTCGATCTGCAATATTGCAGTAACTGATCAAATGCCGTGGCATCGTACATGATCATGCCTCCGGAGCCTTGCAGCAGCGGCTCAAATATAAAGGCGGCCACCTGTTCCGGGTCTTGTGCTGCTATATCAGCGATGATCTGTGTAATATTTTCCGGGGAAGGCACATCAAGGAAATGCACTTCAAAGAGGAGATCCTCAAATACGCGGGTGAATACACTTCTGCCGCTGACGCTCATTGCACCAAAGGTATCGCCATGATACGCATTTTTGAAAGCCAGCAGTTTGTGTTTGCGTTGTCCTTTGTTATCCCAGTATTGCAGCGCCATTTTGAGTGCTACTTCCACTGCGGTGGAGCCGTTATCGGAGTAGAACACGCGGGCCTGGTTGTCCGGAAGTATCTGTAATAACCTTTCTGCCAGGTTCACCGCGGGAGGATGTGTATAGCCTGCAAATATGCAGTGTTGCAGTTGCAGGGCCTGTGCGGCCAGCTGCTGTGCCATGTATGGATGTGCATGGCCATGTATGTTTACCCACCAGCTTGAAGTGGCGTCTATATAAGCGTTGTCTTGTTCGTCGTACAGGCAGGCTCCTTCTCCGCGCACAATGCCGATGGGCGCGGGCGCTGTCTGCATCTGCGTATAAGGGTGCCATATCACTGCAAGGTCTCTTTCCGGAAGTGTGTTGACTGTTGTTTGTAACATGGGGCCAAATGTAGGAAAAAACAAACTTTGCTGCTATAAGGTTTTAGCCGCGTGGCGAATAATACTTCGTCAGAATCTCGAACAGATCCTTTGCCGGATAAGGCTTTGGCAGCATGTCTGTGACATTCAGTGCGCGAAGCCGGCCGGTTACTTCGGGCATAATATCGGCGGTGAGCACAATGACAAAAGCATTACGTTGCAGCTCGTGAATGTATGGGATGGTTTCATAGCCGTTCATCTCCGGCATATGCAGGTCGAGGATGATACCGTCAAATTGTTGCTGCTGCATCAGGTCCAGCGCCTTTTTGCCATTGGTGGCCACTGTGAGTTGTGCGCCGGAGTTGGTCAGTTGCAATTGCAGTACCCGGACGTTGATAGAGTTGTCTTCCACAATGAGCAGCTGCATGTCTTTGAGAAAGTCTGCCGGTGGCGGTGTTTCTTCTTCCTGTATTTCCTGGCTTTCCCCGGGGATGTCAAAGTTGATGGTGAAGCTGAAGGTGGCGCCTGCGCCTTTATCGCTTTGCAGGGATATGCTGCCCTGGTACAGTTCCACTAATCTGCGGCTGATGGCCAGCCCAAGCCCGGTGCCGCCGTGGCTGCGGGTGGTAGCGGAATCTTCCTGGACAAAGCTATTGAAGATATGTTCCTGCATTTCCGGGGCAATGCCGATACCTGTATCTTTCACCGCAAAGCGGATACGGTATTGCGTGTCGGTGGTATCTTCCAGTTTTACTTCGATGGTCACGGCGCCTTCGCTGGTGAACTTGATCGCGTTGTCGGTAAGGTTGTTGAGTATTTGCGATAACCGCAGCGGATCTCCTGTGATGCGCTGTGGCAGTTCATAATCAAAGTATGTAAAGAGTTTGATGCCTTTGGCTCTGGCCTGTGGAAGGTAGTTGCCGGCGATGCCCTGCAGCAGCTCCGCGAGGTCAAAGGGAATATTTTCCAGATCCACTTTCCCTGCTTCTATCTTACTGAAATCGAGAATATCATTTACCAGTGCCAGCAGATGATTGGCAGAGAAGCGAAGGTTGTAGAATGTTTCAGGATTATGGGCTTCCGGATATTGCTGTAATGAGTCAGCGATGCCTACAATTGCGTTCAGTGGCGTACGTATCTCGTGGCTCATAACGGAGAGAAATTCGCTTCTCCCTTTGGCGGCTTTCTCGGCACTGAGGCGGGCTTCGTTGATCTCCAGCTCCTGCAGTTTTTCTTTGGTAATATCCATAACGATACCTCTGAAATGGGTAATGATACCATTGGTATAAGCGGGCGTACCGAGTGATCTCACCCAGCGTTCGCGGCCGGTGGCCGTGATCATGCGGAGATCAAGACAAAACTGCTGATGATGGTGCAGCAGGTTGTGGCGCGCTTCTAAGAATGTGTTGCGGTCATCCGGATGATAGAAGGTTGCGATGCCTTCAAATGTCACAGGGTATTCAGGCTGCACTTCCCTTAATACATACATCTGCCGCGTCCAGTATATTTCGCCGGTGACGATATTCAGTTCCCATCCGCCGGTGAGGCCCATCTCCTGGGATATATCCAGCAGGTGATTGTATCTGGTGAGATCAGCATTGGCTTGCCGCAGCGCCATTTCATTACGTTTGCGCTGTGTAATATTCTGTATGCGTATTAATATTTTTTTGGGAGATGAAGGAGGATGATGGATAAGGTTCATCTTCATACGATACCATCTAAATACGCTGGTTCTGATATCAGGATATTCATATTCCTGTTCCAGCCCGGAGCGTAAAACAGCGTCCGCAATATTATCAAATGGAGTGGCAAATTTTCCCAATGCTTCTGTAATTGTCTTTCCGATCACTTCTGCCGGCGGGCGAAACAGCATCTCTTCATCGCGGCACCATACTTTGGTAAACACTTTCTGATCGTTCATTTCAAAAACAATATCATCCAGTGCAGCGGTAAGCGTTACCAGGTCAGACATCATTTCTGTACTGGCTGCTCTCATTCTTTCGTAGGTATCACGATGACGACTGGCATACAGTAATGAGCTGCATGTCATCAGTACGGGTTCGAGCTGACTGATCAGCGCCGTATCGTAACCATCCCTGTTATTGAACAGGCAGAGTATGGCCGTTAAAGTATTATTGTAGATAAGCGGAAATCCGATAAAAGTATGCAATGAAGCAGGTGTGCCGGAGAAGCCGGCGTTGTTTTCATCATCAGCTACATTATTGCTTAGCAGCGGTTTTCCGGTGATGGCGACACGGCCAAAGAGTGCAAGGGTGTTACTGAGTACCGTGCCTTCTTTTCCCATCTGCGCACCATAATACTGTAGCATCGCGTTGTCAGGAGGAGCTCCGGCAGCAGTGAGCAGCTGGAGCAGCGGCGTAGCCGGAGCAGACGGCAGTACATCGGCCATGAAGCCCGATTCACTCTTAGTAGCGGTTACCAAAGTATGCAGGAAACGTTCACAAGCCGATACCGGGTTGCTGTTTTCGGCAAAATCATGATTGACCTGACTGATTATATCCAGAATTGTTTGCTGCGACAACATTAGCCAAATGGTTACAGGTAAAAGGCTTTAAGCAAGCAAGGGTCAGGAGTATGCGGTATCTAATATACTAAAATAAGTCAGATCAAAAATTATTTTATTTACGCATGCCGCCGTTCTTAAACAGGTAGTATGCCGTCTGATAGGCTGCCACACTGTGTTTCAGCAAGTTGCTGTCCATCGCGGCGGGTTGCAGATCATTCCTGTCCCGGCTCCAGATGAAGCATTGTGCTTTTTGCTGCGGACTTAAAATCACCAGCTTCCCTGTTTCCAGCCAGGCCAGCTTCTGATAGGTGCTTACCATGGCGCGTGGCTGGTAACCCGTTTCCAGTACGTTTTTTCCGTAGAAATTACTGTTATACGACCAGTGCAGCATTCCTAACAATGTTGGATAAATGTCTATCTGCGAACACATTACCGGTATTTCCTGCGGGGCGATTCCCGGTACATTGTAAAAAATGCAGGGGATATGATATTTGCTTACTTCTATTTCATTCTTACCGGCGCTGCTGGCGCAATGATCTGCTACAAAAATGATCACCGTATTTTTAAACCAGGGTTTGTTCCTGATCTGTTGAAGGAAACGTCCGATAGCATAATCGGTATATTTCACGGCGCCTTCGCGGCTTGTGCCGGAAGGAATGTCTATGCTGCCTGCGGGATAAGTGTAGGGCCGGTGATTGGATGTGGTCATCACGAAATCATAGAAAGGCTTGCCTGCGGCATATTTGGCATCGGCGCTGCGGATAGCGGCATCGTAAATATCTTCATCACAGATACCCCATGCATTTTCAAACCTTACAGTGCCGTCAGGGATATTGGTGCGGGTGGAAGCAAGGCGGTCGTCTACCAGTCGGTGACGCAGGCGGTCGGTGATGTCATAGCCGTTGTTGCCGAAGAACTTGTTCATGTTATCGAAGTAGCCGTCGCCGCCATAAAAGAAAGTGCGGTCGTAGCTATTCTTTGCAAAGACGCTGCCGGCGGAGAAAAGCTGCTCATTGTTGCGGCGGCGTACAATGCTTTGGCCCGGTGTAGGCGGCACTGCCAGTGTGAGGGCTTCCATACCTCTTACCGTGCGGGTGCCGGTGGCGTACATGTTGGTGAACAGAATGCTTTCCTTTGCGATGCTGTCCAGTACTGGTGTAATATGTTGTGTATTCCCGAAACGCTCCATGAAATCGGCGCTGAAACTCTCGATCGTTACCATGATCACATTGGGCTTCACCGGTGTAGCCGTGTCCGTTATATGCCGGAAGATACTGTTGCCATTTTCCAGGAAGCGCGCATCGGGCGACTCCAGCAGTATGCGGATATCTGCAAAGGCGGTGGCATTGTCTTCCTGTAAATAATACTTATCGTATGCCAGTTCATTGTTGAGATAGGCAGATATAAAGGAGTAGATACCGGCTTTGGAAAGCTCCTGTTGGTAACGGTTCTTGCCTTTTTCCGCCCAGGTGTTGCTTACGAGGAACGCGTGCGCACAGGTAAGGCCCAGGAGAAAGAGGAAGGTAGCCAGACGTTTCCCGAATGCGGTGCGCGACTGAAAACTGTTACGGAATGTTCCGCGGCGCGCCATCAGCCAGGTAAGCGCTGCTGTTGCCAGCAACACGCCACCTATCAGCAGGGGCAGCGGGTACGATTGGTTAATATTGCTGATCACTTCGTATGTGTAGATCAGATAATCGACTGCAATAAAGTCAAACCGGCTTTCATATTCTCCCCAGAAAGTAAATTCTGCGAAAAAGGAGAATATCACAATCATCAACGCCAGGAAAAAACCGGTGTAAGTGAATATGCGATTGAATAAGGTGTTGTTGAGCCGCTGTGGCAGCAACAACAGATATAAGGCATAGGCGATCGTGAAAAACAACGCTATCCCAATATCATAAACAAATCCTCTGGCGAAAAGCGTGACAATATCTGTGACAGAAAGACCGGAGTGAGGGAAGGCCCATACCAGCAGGGCTGTTCTTACTACAAAAGACAGAATAAGGAATAAAAAGATAAAGCCGGACAGCACGGCGTACCTGTTCTTGGCACCATTCATAGCTTAATGAAAAATTAACGCGCAAAGGTACGCCGTTTCGACAGAAAAAGCTATAAATTAAATTTCACTGAAAGATTCAATACGCGTCCGTCGATAGGTCCCCACAATGGTGCAAAGTGAGGATTGGTGACTGGCCCTGTGAATAGCGGAGCATTCTTGCCCTGTCTTGCATCGAAAACGTTTTCGGCGTTCAGTACTACGGTTATATGTTCTCCGAACTGCCGGGAGACCATCGCTGCCCAGAACCAGTAAGAAGGGGCTTTTTCATTATCGTATAAATACTGGTTACCAACCCAGCTGTTTTCTATACCGAAGCGCCATTTGCCTTCTATCTCATACGCCAGCGTACCTGCAAATTTATCCTGTGGTGCAAACGGTACGTAGGTGGAACGGGCATCGGTGTATTTTGAAACGGTATGGTTGTAACCCAGGTATAGTTCAAGGTGGTCCAGTCCCAGGCGTATATAAGTATCTGTACCGATGCTGTTTACATTATAAGGCTGATTGACGAGCATGTACATGTTTTTATCGGAGGGGCTTGCCACCGGTAATACGGGATCTGTAATGTGTGTATAGTAGAGGGCCTGGTTCAGTGTTACATCCACTTTACCCCAGGTGGTGTGGTAATTAGCATCAAAGTTAATGCCCTGGCTTTTTTCAGACTTCAGCCCGGCGGCCAGCGGCAGCAGGTAACGGTAACCGATGGTCTGTGTTTGTGCAGAGAAGACAGCGGGTGATTTATATCCCGTACCACCGCTGAGACGCAGGGAGAGAGCGTCGATGGGTTTATACACGAATGCAAGCCGGGGGAGAATATACCACCCGAAGACGTTGTGATAATCCGCTCTTAGTCCGGCTTCAGCTACGAGCTTGTCGGTGATGTGATAGCCATCCTGGAGGAATACGCCCATAGTATTGTAGGTGTAGTTGCCCAGGAGGGTACTGTCGGCGTTGGCTTTCCTGTATATTTCACCGGTGTTGCTGATGCCTGCTACCCAGTCGTGGCGGCCGCTGTGTTTATTGTAGTTTGCTTCCAGGTAGGTGTTGGTCTGGCGTCCATTCAGGGGGAAGCCGCCGGCAATATTTTCCAGGTGGAAGAAGCTGGCCACGCCTTTTACAGTAAGTGTGCCACCACCGAGATTACGACGGGTGTATTGTACATCAGCGCTGTGACGTTCGCTGTTATTGGCCTCCGTATAGCTGTGCTGGCTGCTGGCGCCGTGTTCCAGTGCCTGCATATCGCCGCCTTCACGTTTTTCGATGGTGCCGGTATAGCTTGCTACCAGTGTGGTGTTGCTGTTGGGGTACCAGAAGAAGCGAGGGTGCAGCAGGTATTGTCTTACTTTGGGTACGTCGCTGAAGCCGTCATTGTTTACATCCACAGGATTCTGTGTGGTTACGCCGGCAAAGAGGGTAAGTCCCGTTTTGCCCCAGCGTTGTGCATAGTAACCGTTGACGTTGCTTTCTTTCAGCGTGCTGCGATTAACCAGTAATGTTAGTTCTGGTTTATTGGTGGGTGTTTTGGAGATGAAGTTGATCATGCCGGCGATGGCGCCACCGCCGTAGAGGGTGGATACAGAGCCTTTGATGATTTCGATCTGTTTCAGATCCAGCGGGGGGATAGCGAGCACTCCGAAATTACCGCTCAGCCCTTCATACACGGGGAGGCCGTCGCGGAGCAGTTGGGTATACTTTCCATCGAGGCCCTGCATGCGGATGGCGTTGTTGCCATTCACAGCAGAAGTGTTCTGTATATGAATAACGGAGAGATCGCCCAGGATGCTGGCCACATTACCCGGTTTGATACCGCTTTCTTCTATCATTTCTTCCTTACCCAGTACTTCTACTTTCATGGGCAGGTCTTCAATACGACTGTTGTTTCGGGTAGAAGATATGATTACTTCCTGCAGATCGGATACCTTATCAACATGGGTCGTGTCTTTTACGGGTAGTGTGGTGTCTTTGGCAGGCTGGCGCTGCTGTTGGGCCATTGCGGTAACTGTAAGACCGCAAAACATAATTGAAAGGATTAGTCGCATATTAAATAATATCTGTTCACAAAGAAAAGAAGTGAATCTGGAGTAAATCTGAACTGTGATTTATTTGATTTTGGCGATGATGGTGATGAGAGGAGAAGGTGTTGGGAGATTTTGTGGATAGTAAGTTATTATTTAGTATCTGGATTTATCGGTGAGTATTTTACTGGAATAGGCAGTGGAAGATGTGTTCATCGTTCTTATACGCATACGTGATAGAGAAGCGATGTGTATCCGCGATCTTTTTTACGATGGCAAGGCCAAGTCCATTGGAGCCGGAATGGCCTGACGTATGCTTTCTGAAGCGTTGAAAAAGGCTGCCGGATGGTATTTCAGGATAAGGACTGGTATTGGCGATAGTAAGAGAAGAAGTGGTAAGTGTAATACGGATATGCCCTTTGGGATGATTGTATTTGATGGCATTACCGAGAAGATTACTCACCAGGATGTCTGCCAGGGCAGGATGCAGCGGGAGATAACTGTGCGGTGCAAGGTTACTTTCAATCGTAAGTTCTTTTTCACCTGTCAGCTCTTCGAAGAGTGACAGATATTTTTCCATTACTTCATGGAGGTCAGACTCACCGGTTACAGGATATTGCCTGTTCTCGATCTTTGCGAGCAGTAACAGGTTGTGATTGAGGCGGGACAAGCGTTGCAGCTCATCGCTGCTTTGTGCCAGCAATTTTATCTGGTTTTCTGTGAGGGCTTCGTCCTGTAGTAACAGCTCCAGCTTTCCCTGTGCAATAGCCAACGGTGTTTGCATTTCATGCGCTGCGTCTTCCGTCAGCTCTTTCATGTTGATATAGTCCTGGTGGATACGCTGGCTCATACTTTCCAGCGCGGTATTGAGCTGTCTGAATTCGAGGGTTTCTGTAGCAGGGAAGGTAAGCGAATCCATTTTGTTCAGTTGCAGATGCCTGATTTTGTCCAGTGAATAATAGAAAGGCTTCCACACACTTCTGCTGATAAACCAGTTGCATATAAGTGCAAACAGCAGTAATCCACCGAATGCCAGTAACATTACGTACACGATGTTTTTAATAAGGTCATCTTTTTCTATCATCGATTTCCGCAGTATTAACCGGTAGTTAGCATCGTGGAAGCTGATTACCTGCGACAGTTCCCGGAAGGGCGCCATTACATCTTCCGTTTCCTGGTATAATGATACGCTGCTGAGTTTAGGTTTTTTCTGCAAGGGATCATTGGTGGGCTTAAGGCTGAACTCCTGTGTATTGATATGCAATATGGGCGTGTTGATGCTGGCGGTATCGAGGTAGCGTATCCATTGCAATCTATCGTTTACCAGCTCTTCATCTGTTTCGTGTTTTATCTCTTTCTGGAACTTATGGAAAAGATAAAAGGCGCCGCCTGCGAATACCGGCAGCATGAGTAAGAGGAATAAGAGTGTTGTTTTAGAGAGGAGCCGCATATAAAAGATTTTTCAGCCGAAGCGGTAACCGGTGCCGTATACCGTTTTGATATAGTCTTCCCCGCCGGCGTCCAGCATTTTTTTACGGAGATTTTTGATATGAGTGTAGATGAAATCGTAAGATCCTGCCTGATCATAGGCGTCGCCCCAGAGGTGTCCTGCCAGTGCGGATTTGGTGACTACCCGGTGCTGGTTGGCAATGAAATAAAGCAGTAATTGATATTCCTTACCGGTTAGCACCAGTTCTTTGTCATGCACAAGTACTGTTTTGGAGGCAGGTAATATGGTGATTTCAGAGAAGGTGACAGCAATATGGCCGTCAAAGTTCTTCCTGCGGAGGATAGCGTTGACCCTTGCATTGAGTTCCGACAGGTGGAATGGTTTGGTGAGATAATCATCTGCGCCCAGTCCGAGGCCATGCAGTTTATCTTCCAGTGAATCTTTGGCGGAGATGATAATAATGCCGGCGCGGGATCTCAGGTCTTTCAGTTCCTTTACTACTTCAAGGCCATTGCCGTGCGGCAGGCCAATATCGGCCACGACACAATCGTACTCGAACTCATTGACTTTATCCATCGCCTGATGCAGATCATCCGCTACTTCGCAGACGAAGCCCTGGTGTTCCAGGTATTCGCGGATGCTGGATCTCAGCCCTGGTTCATCTTCTATAATCAGTACTTTCATCGGTTAAAAGTACCGATAAATCCTAAAGCAAATCTGAAGATTTGAGCCTGCCGGCGCCTGTATAGAGTTGCTGTGCCATGATATTGAAGTACGGATGTTGTTCCCACAGTATTTTATTACCGATCACGTACAGTCTTTTCCTTGCCCGTGTAACCGCTACATTCAGCATGTTGGGTTGTGCAGAGGCCCACTTGCGTGAACCTGCTTTGGCAGGATCGCTGCCTAGTACAAGAAATACGATGTCTGTTTCCTTGCCCTGGAAGGTGTGTATAGTGCCGCAGGCCACTTGCTTCCGCTTTGCGAAAACGTGTCGGCATGCGGTTTCTATGGCTTTGAAGGGCGTGATCACAAAAATGGGTTCGGTGTAGCCGGAGAGCTCCAGCTCACGGATCTTTTCATCGAGCAAAAGGAGCTCTTCCTCTACTACTTGTTTGTGATGTACATTGCCGCCATTCACATGAAACCAGGTGGAGGGGCCTGTAGCAAATGAGTCTTCTTTGTCTTTCACTGCTTTTACCATCTGACCACCGTAGGCGATGGTGTTGGAGATGCTGAACATGGGGTCATTGCAGCGGCGGTGTGTGCGTAACGGAAACCCTGTCCATATTTTCTCTTCCTGGTCTTCGGGTTGTATCCAGGCGCCTTTAGTGGTGATTCTGTCGGCCAGCAGCTGTACAGAAGTTGTAAGAGGCGACCATTGCGGCGCTGTCTGGTTTTCTGCCGCGAGTATCCGCACAAGTGATGATGGGATGGTGACTACAGGCTCCACTTGCATGGGATCGCCTACGGCGATACACCTGCGGGAGCGGGCAATGATGCCGGCTGCCGATTGCGGGGTGGCCTGGCCTGCTTCATCGATGAGCAGCCAGCCGATGGCGTCTTTGCCTAGTGCTGCAAACAGGCGGCCTGCGGAGGCGAGCGTGGTGGAGGCTACCGGTACACTGAAGAAAAAGGTATTCCATAGTTCTCTGACTATGCTGTCTTTTACAATTGCCTTACCGGTCAGCATTTCAAAGAAGAGATCGAGATTGGCTCTGAACTGCCGGGCATTGGCCATGATAGCGTATTGATGCAGCTGCAGGCTTTTGAGCAGTATGTTGCTGCGCAGTTTGTTCACCGCCGGGGAAGACCAGGGGCAACGCAGATGCTTCTGCTGAAGTGATTGTGCATAGAACCCGGTGTCCACGATGTTTTCCAGCGGCAAGCCATATGTGGCGTGTAAGGTGGCGCGTAGTTTGTCATAAGCGGTTACCTGCGCTTCGATTTCCTCTTCCCGTTTTACTACTTCATTATGCCGTTCATATTGAAGGGTGAGTACTTCCTCGATATGATCCAGCTCCAGTTTTGCAACCGTTTTATTGTTATTTATCTGTTTCAGTTCCTGTAGGAGGCAGGCAGCGAAGCTGTACCATTTTCTGTAAAGGGGGGTGTTGAATAGCTTGTGAAACCAGTGCCACCGGGGTTTGTACTGACTATGCAATGTTAATGACTGCTGTATTTGCGGGATACTGTCGTTCAGTGTACGGATGGTACGGCGCAGCTCCTGGCCTCTGTCTTCTTTGGAGAGGATACTGTCTTGCAATTGCGATAATTCTTTTTCGTAGTCATCATATTGCTGTAATGCGATGCGTATGGCTGGGAGCTGGGAGAATACAGCGGAGGCGTCCTGTTTGAATTGCCTGAATTGTTCTAATAGTGTTGATAGTTCACTGGCAGTCTCCTGCAAAAGGGTATGGCAGGAGGGAGACTGATCATTGTCGGGGTCTTTGTAGATAGCATGCAGGAGATCATGAAAGCCTGGACTGTTTTTCGTTTTGTCGGTTCTCCAGAATTTGTTGTTGAAGTCGATGCGGTTGGTATAGCTGCCCAGTGTGGCGCTCATGATGCCCCAGCTTTCTTCCTGCAATAGGCGTTGTGCTGCTTCAGCAAAGTAATTGGCGGAGGCGAAGTGGCGTGTGTCGATTTTGCGGGTGGCAGGAATTTCCCGGGAGATATTTTCGACGGCGCCGTTATTGTTGCTGGCGACCACGATGCTGCTGTCTGCAAAGATATCCGGATTGGTCTGGTAGTAGCCTGCGAATTTCTTTTGATCGCGTTGTATTTTATTGTATTTGCTGATGAAGAAGTTGTCTGTTCCCGTCTGCAATATTCTTTCTGCACGTGCGACGATGACGTGTGCGATAATATCCAGCAGGAGAGTGGTTTTACCGGTTCCCGGGGGACCATTGATGCCTTGCATGCCGCCGGTGGTTTCCAATTCATGCAAGAGAGTGTTTACAGCGCCGCGTTGTGCGGTATAGAGGCCGTGTGTAATATCTGAAGGCCATCTGCCAGCGGGTAGCAGGGCGGGGTCCAGTGTTTGGATGAGTGCATCTTCCGAGGCGAGGAGATCGGTTCGTTCATCTTTATTGATATGCACGGTCATGTATTCCTGCAATGGTTTGCTCCATTGGGGTACCGGTGTGTTGATGAGTGTTTGCAGGTCGTCGAGGTAGAAGCTGTTGAGGAAGCTGGTGTCTGGGGTATTGTCGGCCGGTACTTCCTGTACGGTGCAGTACATTTCAATGGGTGTGTGTAGCCATGCAGCAGTGAGTTGTTGGTGGTATTCCAGTTCCTGCTGAAGTTGTGTTGCATTCAGCGGGTCTCCGCAGCGGCGGCCATTCAGTTGCTCTTCGGGAGGAATGAGGTAACGTGTTTCATAATCAGCCTGGACATGTTGCATGAGCTGGGATACTGATGATACGGGTGTTTGATGAAGGAGGCATTTTAATCCCTGTACAAAGGTGGGTTGCACGTAGCTTTTTTCATCTGGTCTTCCGTTTTCATCCAGCACGAGTGCAGCGAGACAGGTAAGGCCTGTTGCGGGTGTTATCCAGTCTGCCTTTTCGGAGGCGGGGTTGTTGAGTATGTTTTCGATGGTCTGCACGATTTGTTCATGTTGGATCTTTCCGAACCATACTGTGAACTTCCATGTTTTACCGGGTGCTGCTAGAGCGGGTTTTTGCCAGGGTAATGCGGCAATGCGGAGGGGGATGAAATAGTTATCCTTTATTGGGGGGAGATTGAATACTTCTACATCTCGCCAGAAGCTGAGGATATGGTGTTGTTCCAAGGCATAATGATTTTGGGTGGCGGTTTCTGTTAAGCTGTGATAATTATGTTTTTATTGATTAAGGAAATCGTTGTGTAATGCTGTACTGCATCACGTTTACAGCATCCGGCAAAGAAACAGCTCCTGGAAAGGAACCGCTTTTGGATTTCTCATCTCATCAATTAAAACAACTGACTCTTGAAATTTCTTTTATTAAATATTAAACAGGAAATGCAAATCACAGGGGTATCATAGTGATGGAGATTAACATAATTGCTTTGTTGGGAGGAAGATGCGTGTGTTTGTTAACGGGATAAGTGACGGAGGTAACAAAAAACCCGTCCAGAAGAGATCTGAACGGGTTCTGCCTTTATCTGTTAATATATCATTGGAGATTCTTCGTTAAGAAATTTTACTGTTAAAATTACGGCTCCTAAAAAGGAGCCGCTTATCATTATCCATTGTTTGTTAACCCGAAACAAATGTATTTACAAAAATTAAGTAAACCTTCGTTCATTTTGTTCATTTATTGAATCTGTATTCATTTTCATTCATTTTAAAAAGCGATGGTACGATTGCATTTGACGCATAAAAAATCCTTATGCTATCATGCGGTCACATATCACCAAAATGATCTTATTTAGGTGTAGAATGATTCTTTCATTCATCATCATTTTCTGATATTCGATTTGGGTCTGACTGGCAGTGTATTATGTTATGCGGTGGTATAGCAGGGCGGCAACGATCAGTATCTTTATAAGGCCCTGTAGAACCCTGAATCACCGGCAGACCTGGAGCCCGCTGTTATCTGCCATTAAATGAATAACCATTAAGGAACAAACGATGCAGTCAAACGAATTATTAACCTCCGAAGCCGATGGTGGTATCACCAGTTATGCTGAACTGCTGGAACAACATAACCTGGTTTATCAGGAAGCGTATCCATATCTGCAGGTAGGAGAGATCTCCGGAACGCAGGGTTGGATACTGCATGTTTCGGTGATCAAACCGGAACTGATCTCCTTATTGCAGGAATTGATTCCTTTCCTTTCCCAAAGGAACATACCTTTTAAAATCCCAATTTCCGAAGATGCTGCTAAGATGTTGCTGACAGGTATGTTGGGTCAAGAGCAGCTGGGCAAGATAGTCGGGATTTATCCGCCGGATGAGCGTATGGCGGTGGAGCTGGCGAAACTGCTGGTAAGGATAACGACCGATACAAGGGGGCCTGGTATTCCCTCAGATGCGCCTTTGGGAGGCACGGTCTATACCAGGTATGGCAGTTTTAATCCTGTGATCATGCAGGATGCCTCAGGTAATTATGAGCGTTTTATTTATGATAAAAAGGGGGAGCTGGTGAAAGATGAGCTGCATATGCCGTTCTTTCTTCCCAAAGGTGTGAAATGGCCTTTTGCATCGGTTCATAAATTTACAAATGGCAGTTTCCGCAGGATTATAAGGGGAAAGTATCTTCCATATATGTTGCTCAAATCTGACGCCAAGGGAATGGTGATTAAAGGCATTTCATTGAAGCGGCTGAACATAAAGTGGTGTATTATCAAGGAAGCGAAAAGATATATGTGGGGTGATGAATCGGGCAGGTTCATACAGGACCGCCTTGCATGGCAGAATGAACTGCACAATGACCTTTCGGGTGAGTTACCTGTGCCGAAGATATACGACTTCATTGAAGAAGGCGATACTTCCTACCTCATTATGCAGTGTATTGACGGGAAGTCTTTTGATGCCTGGCTTCTGAGTGTATTTCAGGGCAATAGCTGGCTGGCATTGTCCCGAGACAAGCAGCAGCATGTGATTGACAAATTATTGGAAATTGTAGTGATTGTGGACAGGCTTCATAAGAGAGGTTATGTACATCGGGATATTACTCCTGAGAACTTCATGATAGACGTGCATGAGAAAATATGGCTGATTGATATGGAGATGACTTACAGCAGCAAGCTGCAGAAGCCTGTGCCTCCATTCAGGGCGGGGACGCCAGGATATATGTCGCCTGAGCAGATAGCGGCGATATTGCCAACGCACAAAGAAGATATTTACGCCATCGGTGCTACACTGGTGATTGCGTTTCTCCGTATAGGGCCGTGGCGGCAGGAAATGTCTGACCTTTCTGTGTTGGAGTCGAATCTCCGGTTTTATATCAGAGACGCGGCTTTCGTACAGTTGATTATCAGCTGTCTGCAACCAGATGCAGCCAGCCGTCCGGAGATTAATGAGATCATTGGGGGGCTGAAGGCATTCAAAGAGCGTCCGCATAGCGGGGTGCCTGTATTGCCGCCACCGGAGGAGCTCAGTGAGGTGATACAATCCGGTATAGCAGCGTTGGCCAGTCCATTGCTGGTTACTCCCGGCAAATTATGGTTCTCTTACAACCGTCTTGTTGCACAGAATGAAAGACATATGCGTTTCGATACACAGCTGTATCCGGGTCTGTACTTTGGTGTGGCTGGTGTGAGTTACTTTTTGTCGCTGGCCACTGCTATGGGATACAGCCTTAAAAACTGTTCCGAAGCGCTGGGTCAGGGTTGGCAGTTTATCAGCCAGGCGCAACTGGGTAGTTTGCCAGAGGTAGCTCCGGGTCTTTATGACGGCTCATATGGAACTGCAGTTGCTATTGCGCTGGGCATCAGATGTAAGATGCTGGACGGCAGTGAAGAGATGAAGCAGGTGATACAAAGTTGCCTGAGCATACCGGCGGGAGGCTATGGGCTGTCGGCGGGAGCCGCTGGTCTGGGTATAGCCGTATTACAGTGTGCCTCGCTGCTTCCGGAAGAATTCACTTATACACAGCTGCAGGGATGTCATGATTTCCTGGTGGCTAACCAGGGTAAGGATGGTTCCTGGAAATTTGGTCCTGAGGTGTTGGGTGATGAAAGTACGAATACTACGGGTTTGCGCAATGGTGTGAGTGGTATTGCGTGGTTCATGCTGGCTTATTACAGCCTTTACCCGCACGAGCGTACGAAAGCACCTTTGTTGAAGGCGCTTGAGTGGATTATGCAGGAGCGTAGTAAACAGAAGCCTCTACCGGCCTGGGAAGATTACGCTATGAACACAGACAAAAACGCCTGGATGCTGGATGGCGATATTGGGGTTGCCCTTTGTTTCATTAAAGCTTATGAGCTTTTCGGAGATGAAAGATACAAGGCGTTTGCAACAAAGCTGCTGCATCTCTTCCCTGCATATATTGCACATCTTGAGTTGTCGCAATACAGAGGGCTGGCTGGCCTTGGCGAAGTATACCTTGAAGCGCAGCGGGTATTGAAAGATCCGGAATGGAAGGAGCGTACAGATTGGCTGGTGCATTACTTCATGCATACCTGGAAGTATGCGGAGGACAAAAGCCGTTACTGGTTTACCTGTAATACGAATTTCCCGGTAGCAGAACTGGCTTCTGGGGGCGCCGGCATATTACATTTCCTGCTGCGGTATCTGCATCCGGAAAAACTGGGGTGTCCGATATTGACAGTGGCACAATTGAAATAGTATCATTATTCATGGAACATACAAGCCGGTGGAAGAGAGAGCTGCCGGCTTTTTATTTTTGTTCCCTGTTATGGGGTGGTGGTTGTTTTTTAAACAGTTGCGGAAAGAAGCATCGCAGCAGGAAGGCGAAGAGGGCTGTGAGTAATATGGTGGAGCCGAGCAGTAATGCGGCAAATAGTTTGTCGGGCAACAGGAAGATGCTACTGGAGAGAGGCAGCAGGTGGAGTATAATGCAGATGATGATCAGCACGACAGCAGCGGTAGAAGCGTATATGAGCATCACCGTGAAGCGGCCAAGCCATTTGTCGATGTTACCATCGGTGTCTCCGCGTATCTTTTTAGGCGGGAGAACCGGTGGCGGCGGTAACGGCGAGGGTGGGACACCGGAGGTATCTGCCGGTTTATCAGGCACCTTCTTTTTCTGCGGTTCTGGGCCTTCTTTTAAACTATTCATATTTTCAACCGGTGTTAATGGTTATTGGCTGATGGTTATCCGGTTTTTCATTTTAATAACCCGGTGTTTGCCCTGAGAATTTTTTTATACACTGTTAATTTCGTGAATTCTGTTCCTCCTGCGAAGATTTTTTTTGTAAATCAGTCGTTAATCCACTTTTTGTCAGCATTTATTCACTATTGGATATGCCTGTAAAGTATCTATGGTGGCTGATGTAGCAAGGTAGAGTACGTAACTGGCCGGATAAAACGGGCGATAGAAAATCCGAATATCTCTTTTGATCGTTAATATGTTGTAGCATTTCAATTTTAGCCTTTTAGAAATCTGCTTAACAGAAAATCCGAAATTGCCCCTGACCCGTACTCACAGGATAATATCCGGAGATAAAGAAGTATCTGGAAAAGGTTTGTTTGAAATACTACTGCCTGTTACACGACAGGGTTTTACTATTCCGGGAAGAAGAATTTTTCGGTGGAGACCTTGTACAGAAACACACTAGCAGCATCCTGGTCACGGAAACTATACCTGAATGAAGATTCAGGCCTGGAAATTATATCTCTTCATAATTGATACATAAAAAGGCTATTCTGACGTTAGAAGAGAAACAACAGGAGCAGTCAACAGATGAATCACTATCGCTGTCACAGGGAAGATCCATTGTTCTCCCTCACCCGGAGAAACTGACCGCAGGAAGTAATAGCACAAATGATGACTGTACACACTTTCAGCAGCCGGCTGATAGTTCGAACAAAGAAATTATTCCAGATGAATACAAGACAACCAGGCCATCCGGGTATGTTTAACAAACAAATGTATTTATGTTGAAAAATCTCTGGACGCGCTTTTATTTACTATTGAACCGACGTAAGTCAAAAAAACGGTGTGACAAGGATACCAGTGAACTATGTTATCTCATGGATCAGGTGACCAATGCCCGGAGAGTGGCAAAGGAATATCGCCGTATGATCCGCAAGGGTGCTATTAACCCCTATGAAAATATAGATGATGCAGGCGGTAGCTGGCTTGAGGTGGAAGACCGTCTTATGCGCCGCGATTATATACATGCTTTTGGTTTTCTTACTATAATGGTTACTATGGCCGTTATGCTGGGCGCTTTTGGTTACATCAGCATCCAGTATTCCCAGGAGAAACTTCTCCTGAACAAGGTGGCGGAAGCGCGCAGCAAAAGTAGTGTGCGTCTGAAGTTATCCGACGGCAGAGAGGTTCCTTTTCAGAACAAGGATACTATCAGCATCACGATGTCGACGCTCAAAGTAGCAGCGAATAACAGATCTATGCACATTGTCAGTACAGGCGGCGGCGTTGCCGGGATGAATGAGTTACAGGTTCCGGCCAGGCTCGATTATACCGTCATTTTGCCTGACGGATCTTCGGTAAGACTGAATGCATCCACCACACTGCGCTTCCCTGCAGCCTTCGGCAGTACCCGGACCGTATATCTTGATGGGGAGGCCTACTTCAAAATTGCTGATGACCCGCAGCATCCTTTCACGGTATATACCCCCGGGAACACCATACACGTGCTGGGTACCGAATTCAATGTGAATACCTATGATCATACCAGGATCAAAACTTCATTAGTAAAGGGCGCTGTGGATGTAGTGCAGCACAACCAGCATACCCTTCTGCGCCCTGGTAAGGAAGCGGTGTTCAGCGGCAGGCATGTGTCAATGAACAGTTTTGAAAAGCCGAATGCACTCTCCTGGATGAATGGAAAATTCTACTTCCACGACATGCAGCTCAGTGAGGTAACTGCTATGATACCCCGTTGGTTTGATGTGAAAGTAGTGTTTGATGATCCCATGATGGCGCATGAAAAGTATACCGGCTGTCTTGATAAATTGCGCCGCCTTGACTCCTTCATGGAGGCCCTTAAAAGTACAGGTACACTGGATTATTACTTCACAGACGACGTACTGCATATCACCTCACCGGGCGCATGATTACTTCTGTCTGCACACGCCCTGCACCTCCCTTGGTAATACACCATGAAACCGTTTGAAGGCTCTTGAAAAATTGGTTCTGTCTGAATAGCCCAACTCAAAGGCAATGTCGTTTAGTGTATGCGTACGTGTTTCTATCAGTAGTCGCGCCTTCTGCATGCATTGCTGCAATACAAAGTCGGAGAGGTGGTGTCCGAAGAGGTTTTTAAAACCTGCACTCAGTGTGTTTACTGACATATAATAAGATTTCGCGAGGCGCTTCAGGGAGTGTTCGTGGATATTGGGCTGCCGTTGTATGCTTTCCATGATACATACCAGCTGATTGCGGTAGGTTATCGCTGGTAGCGACAGGCGGTCCCGTTCTATCTGTGTGCCCTGCTGATAGCAGAGCAGCAGTTCTATGATCCGGCTTTTCAGCTCGAGTGTGAGTGCCGGTGCTGTTTTACCGGTATTGAACATGCTGTTGATGCGGCATTGCATTGCATAGTCCAGGGGCACGCTTTCCAGCACGTAAGCTTTTCCGGGTGTGCTGCTGATATGCTGCTGCAGTTCCTGCAACTGGGGCCATCCGTCGGCGACCAGATGAATCATATCCTCCGACAGTTCGATATGTACAGAGAGATAGTCGCCAGGCTGTAATGTGATCTCATGATAACCTGCGGGTATATAAAGGATATTACAAGTGGTTTCTGCGATGGATACCCGGCCGGCATCCGGCAGGGCACCGGTTATGTTGTTGCCGCTCAGCAGGAAATGCAGAGCGGTCATGGCGCGGGGCTGGCTATACAACAGGTTCACCTGCCTGCTGATTTGTGCGCGGTAATGTTTGATGGTGAAGTGGCAGGTACGGTACTGCTGAAACAGTACGTGTCCAAATGCATATTGTTGCCAGGAGGCTTCCGTCCATGGCACAAGGTATTTTCTGAGATGCGGCGGTATTACCGCATCATGTATTGGCAGAGGATTATGCTGACTTGCAGACATACAGTTATTTTGAGTGCAATCAAATTAATGAATGCTACTGCAATCTGCCCGCAATGGGTGTCTTTACGTCAGCTGATACACCGCAGAAATTCGGGGAGGTCAGGTTCTGAGCTCCACATATGCTGTGTGTGTACCCAGTAGCGGAATGCCTGTTGCCTGCTGCCCTGTTCTACTTCTCCTGTATCGAGGAGCCCGAAGCCATCGCCCTGGAAATGATGGACAGTTTTGCTCAGTTCCGTGGCCATGTGCGGATATAGTTGCCGGGCTTTTTTGAATTGTTCTGCTGCTTCGCGCAGCCGGTTCAGTTTATAGTAGGAGAGGAAGGCCCAGTATTCTGTTTCAAGTCCGCCTCTTGCGGCAAAGATGCGGTGGTAGATGTCGAGGTAGGTTTCAAACATATGCAGCTGCATATAGCATTCGGGGATGAGGCTTACAATGTCGAAATGGTCTTGCGGGTCTATCTGCAGCAGGTAGTAGATTTTGTCCAATGCTTTGCGGTATTGTTTTTCTTTCATGTATTCCTGCGCTACCAGGAAGAACGACCGGAGCCAGGGTCTGTTTTCTGCTATCTCCCAGATTACTTCGTCGTTACCGGGGTTAAATTCTGAAGGAATAGCTTCCATGCAGATAAGGTGCGCTTTATGTATAAGGGCATTGCCCTCGATGTCGCGGCCGCTTCCATTCAATATTTCCGCCAGGTCGTGCATACTTTCGATGGCTAAATTCCCATAGATATAGATGAGTCTTCTGAAATTTCTTTCTGCCGCAATTTCCTGGCGCCTGGTCATTTCCCGTGCCAGCAGGACTTCCCGGTCATAGGCCTCTGTAAGGTTCGCGTGATAAAGATGCCATACTCCGTTTGTTTTCTTCAGGTAAGGCTGGTGCATAGTAGTGATCAGTTGATATATCTGTACAAGAATAGAAAATACCAGTGTGGCAGTGGTTAATCATATCTTAATTAAAAAAGGTTGACATTGCAGCCGGATGTCCGGAAATGGACACCGTATGTACGCTTATGAAACACCCGGGAGAATAATGATTCCTTAGAATGTAATACCAGTAAAGGTTTATATATATGGCAAATTTATTGGTTGAGGAACGACATTCGTTAAAAAAGTACCCGTCATGCTGAAAAACTATATCAGGATCGCATGGAGAAATCTCTCCCGCAACAAAGTTTTCTCTACTATTAATATAGCCGGACTGGCTATTGGTATAGCTGCTGCTTTGCTGATTCTTCAGTATGTATCATTCGAGTTGAGCTACGACAGGTTCCATCAAAACGCCGACCGCATCTTCCGGATAAAACAGGATCGTTATAACGATGGTAAGCTCAGTACAGAATGGGCAGCGGGTAATTATGCTGTTGGTAATAGTTTTAAGGATCATCTGCCGGAGATTGCGGACTATGTGAAAGTGATAGGATTCCGGCCGTTGCTGCTGGGATATGGCGATAAAAGCCTGAAAATAAGTAGGGCGTTTTATGCCAGCGAGGCTTTCTTCCGGGTATTTTCCTATCCGTTGTTGTCCGGTGATGTGAGTACTATTCTCAAAGAGCCGGGGACAGTGGCTTTATCTGCATCTACTGCGCGCAGTTTGTTTGGCAACGAAGACCCGGTAGGTAAAACTATTACACAAGATAACAAGCATGCCTTTAAGGTTACAGGTGTGTATAATGATATGCAGGCTAATACTCACCTGCACCCGGAGATATTGTTTTCCTATGCTACCTTTCAGCAGGCCGTGAAGCCGGATGATCCGGAAACAGCGTGGTCCTGGGATGGTTGCCTTACCTACCTGTTGTTGCAGCCAGGTGTAAACCCACATGCCCTGGAAGCTAAGTTCCCGGCTCTGGTAAAAAGGCTTGCGGGGGAAAGCCAGGACGGATCGCAGGTGGCATTTACGCTGCAGCCCTTGAAGGATATTCATCTTTATTCACACTTCATGCTGGAAGCGGAGGCTAACGGTGACGGGCAAACGGTATACCTGCTCATTGGTATCGCGGTGTTCATCATTGTGATTGCATGGATCAACTATATTAATCTTGCTACGGCAAGGTCTGTGAACCGTGCTGTGGAGGTAGGTGTCCGCAAGGCGGTAGGTTCTTTGAGAAGCCAGCTGATATTTCAATTTATGACGGAGTCTGTGCTGCTGAACGGAATGGCTGTAGGGGCCGCCCTGTTACTGGTGCTGATTTCTGCGCCACTGTTCAGCAGCCTGTCGGGCCAGCAGCTTTCTTTTGCATTGCTGCGTAGTGCGACATTCTGGGTGGTGCTGGGTATATTGTTTCTGGCAGGATCTTTCCTGTCTGGTTTATACCCTGCATTTGTGTTGTCAGGCTTTAAGCCGGTGGTGGTGCTGAAAGGAAAGGCTATATCATCGCGGCAAGGCGGCACACTGCGTAAATCCCTGGTGGTGGTGCAGTTTGCGGCTTCTATTTTCCTGTTGGCAGGAATGCTGACGGTATTTCGTCAGATCAGTTATATGCGTTCTCAATCGCTTGGTATCAATATTACGCAGACGCTGGTTATTAATCCGCCAATTACAGGACGTGGCGACTCTACGTTTGTAAAACGCATGGCTGCTTTTAAGGAGCATTTAGTACAGGAGTCGGCCATACGCGGAGTGTCTGTTTCTTCTGTAATACCGGGAGACCGTTCACCGATGAATGCAGGTGGTATCCGCCTGTGGGGAGCAGATCCCAAAAACGGAAGACAGTACCGGGTACTGGATGTAGACTATGATTTTGTGAAAACCTACGAACTGAAGTTGATTGCCGGCCGTAATTTTTCAAAGGATTTCGGTGCGGATGGTAATGCTGTTATCTTCAATAAAACCGGTATTAAAGAGCTGGGCTTCGCTAATCCGCAGGATGCGATAGGCAAGGAGATTGATTTCTGGGGACGTAAGCTGCGGATTGAAGGGGTGGTGGAGGATTATCATCAGCAGTCGCTGAAGGAAGCATTTGAGCCGTTGTTGTTGCGCCTGGATGCGGGCGCAATGGGATATTTTTCTGTGAAGATGTCGCCCAGCGAAGCGCGTCAGACCATTAGTGTTATACAACGTAACTGGGAAACTTTCTTCCCGGGCAATCCGTTTGAATATTTTTTCCTGGATGAGCATTTCGATGAGCAATACCGGGCAGACCAGCGTTTCGGCAGTGTGTTCGGATTGTTCACGACATTGGCAGTACTGGTAGCTTGCCTGGGGCTTTTCGGGCTGGCCTCCTTTACCATTCTGCAACGCACAAAAGAAATCAGTATCAGGAAAATACTGGGGGCTTCTGTAACAGGTATCGTTGTGTTGTTATATAAAGAGTTTGCTATGCTGGTGTTGTTAGCCTTCGTAGTAGCTGCGCCACTGGCCTGGTACAGTGCAGCGCAATGGTTGCAGGGCTATGCTTTCCATACAGTTATTACCTGGTGGCAGTTTGCATTACCGTTTGTATTGGTATTGCTGATTGCATTTATTACGGTGAGTTTCCAAAGTATCAAAGCGGCGCTGATGAATCCCGTAACGAGTTTAAGATCAGAATGATACCGAGAATAATACCCGGAGCATGGTAATACGGATTTCGTAATTTGGGGTTTAATTTTTTAAACACCGGTATTATGGAACTGATAGCAATAAGAAAAGCCGTACTGGCTGATCTTGACACACTTCTTGAATTTGAGCAAGGCATTGTAGCAGCAGAAAGGCCGTTTAATGTTACAATGAAGGACGGAAGTATTCATTATTATGACATTGAGGCGATGATTAATTCACCTGAAGTAGAAGTATTAGTGGCTACTGTGAATGGTGAAGCGGTTGGCTCCGGATATGCACGTATCGAAAATGCAAAGCCTTACCTGAAGCATGGGAAGCATGCCTATCTGGGCTTTATGTACGTAAAGCCGGAACACAGGGGAAAGGGGATTAACCAGCGGATTATAGCGGCACTGAAGGCATGGGCATACCTGCAGGATGTGAAGGAGCTGAGGCTGGATGTATACGATGAAAATACTTCTGCTGTCAATGCCTATGAAAAGGCGGGATTTGAAAGACATCTGCTGCATATGCGGATGAATGTGGACGACGATCTGACATTACACGTTTAATATTTAACCAAAAATCAGTAAAAAGATGTTCAGGAATTATGTAAAGATGGCGCTTCGTCATTTATGGAAAAATAAAGGATACAGCTTCCTGAACATCTTCGGACTGATGATCGGTATTGCCTGTGCCGGCGTGATCTTCCTGTGGGTGGAAGATGAGTTAAACTACAACGGGTCGCATGAAAAGAAGGACCAGCTGCATGTGGTGGTGCAGAACTGGAACTATAGTGGCAACATCCGCACATTCTGGTCTACACCTGGTCCTATGGGTCCTGTTATTAAAGCGGGGATACCGGGTGTAGCGAATTTCTGCCGGGCTAATGAAGATCCTTTTCCCATGTTATTCACTGACGGCGACACTAAGGTGTATGCCTCGGGTCTGTATGCCGACAGTACTATCTTCAGTATGTTTACGCTGCCCATTGCGGAAGGCAACAGGAGTACCATTTTCACAGATCCTCATTCACTGGTTGTTACGCAGAAGACTGCCCGCAAATTTTTCGGCACAGACAAAAACGTAGTAGGCCGTACCCTGACGGTGGATAACAAGGACGTATATACGGTTACTGCGGTGCTGAAGGAACCCGCAGAGAATAATACCATTCGTTTTGAATGGCTGGCTCCATTTCCTACTTATCTGCAGGCCAACCCCTGGTTGAATGAATGGGGCAACAATTCCATCCATACTTTTATAGAGCTGACGCCCGGCGCTAATGTAGCAGCTGTTAATGAGAAGATGGCCGCAGCGGTAGCAAAGATGACAAGGGGAGAAATTGCCACGCCGCTCCTGCTTAGCATGAACGACTGGCAACTGCACAGCCATTTTGAAGACGGTAAACAGACCGGCGGCCGTATTGAATATGTAAGGTTGTTTTCACTTATTGCCTGGATCATTGTTTTCATTGCCTGTATCAATTTTATGAACCTGGCTACTGCACGTAGTGAAAAGCGCGCCAAAGAGGTGGGTGTCCGGAAAGTGATGGGAGCGGGGAAAGGAAGGTTGATGCTGCAGTTTGCCGGCGAAGCGTTGGTGATGTCTGCTATCGCGGCGTTGCTGGCGGTATTGCTCATCACGTTGATATTGCCCGCTTTTAATGCGATGGTGGGCAAGCATATCGGCCTGGGGCTTGGACAACCCTCCCACTGGACCGCCATTGTACTGATTATATTGATATGCGGACTGATAGCAGGGAGTTATCCGTCTCTCTACCTGTCTTCCTTCAACCCGGTCTCCGTACTGAAAGGGCTGAAGCTAAAGGCAGGTAGTGCAACCTATATCAGGAAAGGGCTGGTGGTAGTGCAGTTCACCGTATCTATTGTATTGATCATTTCCACGATCATCATTTACCAACAATTACAACACGTCAAACACCGGAATATTGGTTACAATAAAGATAATTTGCTCATGCTGGATATGCAGGGCAATATGGCCCGCAATTTTGATGCTATCCGCGAGGACCTGTTGGCGACGGGCGTTGTGGCGAATGTAGCCTATGCCAGTCATCCTGTTATCTACGATGGCAATAATACAGATGCTTTCCGTTGGGATCAGCAGCCTGCCGAAAAGGTACTGGTGTCTTACAGGATAATAAGTCCTGCCTTCATGAAGACCTTTGGCCTGGAAGTATTGGAGGGGCGTGATTTCAGCCAGGTGGCAGCTTCAGATTCGATGAGTATAGTGATCACAGCCTCCATGGCCAAAATGATGGGCAGCGGAAGTGCCATAGGTAAGACAGTCAGGTCGCCGGGCGGTCCGAACGGTTCCTTTAATACCTTTACCGTAGTGGGCGTGGTGAACGATTATGTTTATGGAAATATGTATGGAAAGCCTGATCCTGTGATCTTCCTGTGCAGTGGCCGGGATGCTTCCGTGATGTTTGTGCGTATCAAAACCGGCAGTGATCCTGAACGGGCGTTGGCGAAGATCGGCGCTGTTATGGGGAAAGTCAACCCGCAGTATCCCTTCAGCTATAAGTTTACCGACGACGAGTTCAATGCTATGTTCAATAATGAAATGCTGATGGGGCGTTTATCGAGGTTGTTTGCTGTGCTGACGGTGGTTATTTCCTGTCTGGGTTTGTTTGGTCTGGCCGCTTATACCGCAGAGCGCAGAACCCGCGAAATAGGTATCCGTAAGGTACTTGGGGCGAGTGTTTCGGGTATAGCAGGGTTGTTGTCGAAAGATTTTATACAACTGGTTGTGCTCTCCGCGGTTATTGCATTCCCGCTTGCCTGGTGGCTGATGTCCGGATGGTTGCAACGGTACAGCTACCGTGTCAGCATTCAGTGGTGGGTGTTTGTGCTGGCTGGTGTGATGGCGATTGTCATTGCACTGCTCACCGTAAGCTTCCAGGCTATGAAAGCAGCGTTGATGAATCCTGTAAAAAGCCTGAGAGCGGAATAAGTCTGGTTCTAATAAATTTCTAATTTTTTTCTAAAGCCCCTCTAACGGCCCCTGTAAAGGGGCCTTCTTATTTTTGCATTGTCAACAAAACACGAATCATCATGGAATCAGGACCTGCTGACACCCACAGTAATCCTTCCTGAGCCGCTGTTCTTTTAAACAGGTGGCGCTGGAAGCCATTTTTCACGGTTTAAAAGAACGGCGATGACTTTAATGAATTTTACCATCCGGCTTGGCCTTGCTTTCCTGCTGGGCGCACTGATCGGCATTGAGCGGCAGTGGAGGCAGAAGAGCGCGGGCCTTCGTACCAACACGCTTGTATGCACAGGTGTGGCGGCATTTCTTTGTCTTTCAGTGAACATCGGCGGCGATGCGGTAGGGCGTGTTGCCTCCTATATTATCAGTGGTATAGGCTTTCTCGGTGCGGGCGCTATTATGAAAGACGGGCTTAATGTTCAGGGGCTGAACACTGCGGCTACCATCTGGTGCTCTGCGGCAGTAGGATCTCTCGCAGGCTTTGGCCTCTTCGGTGAGGCAGCGGTGACCACTGTTGTTATTATCCTTACACATATCGTGATGCGGCCATTGAGCATATTACTGATGCAGCAGCCAAAGGTACGCACGCTTGATACACAGACAGATTATCTCTTCACAATTAAATGCAGGGAGACAGTGGAGAATCATATCCGTGTGTTGCTAATGCAGCACCTGGGCAATGATGATAAACTGATGCTGCGATCACTCACCAGCAGCGATAACGGGGATCCGAAGAATGCTATCATCACCGCTGAAATATCTGCCGCTTCCCCGCAGGATGCGCTCATGGAGAAAGTAGCGGGGAGATTAACGATAGAGCGGGAAGTGATAAAAGTAAAATGGGAAGTAACAGGACAACAATCAGACATTTAGCAGCCATGACAACAAAGACCAGGACCATCAGACGCCGCATGCCTTTTTCCATCCAGACCAGCAGCGATGGTTTTAACGCGGCGGCAGCCACCAAGCTAAAAAATGTGGCCAGAAGTGATAAAGCGGATTATCTCGCTATGCTCGACAGCAAAGAGAATGGGTTGTCGGAGGCCATGGTGCTGGCGAAACGGAAGATCTTCGGGCTGAATGAATTGACGCATACGAAAGCTCCTGCATGGTACAAGCAGCTTATGCAGGCATTCATCAATCCGTTTATTGGTGTGCTGATAGCGATTGCGCTTATTTCACTGGTAATGGATGTGATCATGGCTGCGCCGGGAGAGGAAGATTTTAAGACCGTCACCGTTGTGGGTGTAATGGTCGTCCTTAGCTCTGTATTGCGTTTCTGGCAGGAGTTCCGGAGTAACAAGGCGGCTGAGCAGCTGCAGAGTATGGTGAAGACCACTGCGCTGGTGTTACGGGCAGCCAGCGGTAGCCGCGAAACTGACATTAAAGAAATAGTGCCGGGAGATATTTTTTCGCTTTCCGCCGGTGATATGATTCCTGCGGATTGCAGGATCATCCAGTCGAAAGATTTGTTTGTAAGCCAGGCTATACTTACCGGCGAAGCGCTGCCTGTGGAGAAGCAGGGGTTCAGTATTGCAGATGCAGACAGCCGTATGCCGCTGGAACTTGACAACATTTGTTTCATGGGCACCAACGTAGTGAGTGGCGCGGCTACGGCAGTAGCTGTGAATATTGGTAACCAGACTTATTTTGGTTCTATCAGTGCATCTCTCACGGGCAAGCGCGCGGAAACCAGCTTCGACAAAGGCGTGAACAGTGTAAGCTGGCTGCTGATCCGCTTTATGCTGATCATGGCGCCGCTGATATTTGTAATCAACGGGCTGGTGAAGCACGACTGGATAGAGGCATTACTTTTTGCCATTGCAGTAGCGGTAGGGCTTACGCCAGAGATGCTGCCGATGATCGTTACCGCTAACCTGGCCAGGGGCGCGATGAATATGAGCAAGCGCAAGGTGATTGTAAAGCGGCTTAATGCCATCCAAAACATCGGCGCCATGGATATTCTGTGTACTGATAAAACCGGTACACTCACGATGGATAAGATTGTACTGGAACGGCACCTGAATATGCTGGGCGAAGACGATGAAGAAGTGCTCAAATGGGCCTATCTCAACAGTTATCACCAGACGGGCCTGCGGAACCTATTGGATCAGGCGGTGCTGGAGCACGTGGAAGTACATGAACATCTGAAAGCTGCGGAATACTTCACCAAAGTAGATGAGATACCTTTCGATTTTCAGCGGCGCCGTATGTCTGTGATACTGCGGCAGCACAACGGGCGCCACCTGCTCATCTGCAAAGGTGCGGTGGAAGAGATGCTGGCACTGTGCTCCCATGCTTTTGAACCGGGAGAAGACAAAGACCTGCACGCGGAGAAGGATAAGGTAATTCCGATGGACGATGCCATGCGCCGGAATATCCTCGGCATATCCCGGCGGCTCAATGAAGAGGGGCTGCGTGTGTTGCTGGTGGCTATCAAGGAATCGGACAGCCGTGCGCTCACTTATGGCGTAGCTGACGAAAGCGGGATGGTGCTCACTGGTTTTATTGGCTTCCTCGATCCCGCGAAACCTTCTGTCAGGCCGTCGATTGAGGCATTGCACCAACTGGGTGTGGATCTGAAAGTACTTACCGGCGATAATGAGATCGTTACCAAAAAGATTTGCCGTGATGTGGGTATTCCGATAAACAATATTGTACTGGGTAGTGAGCTGGACAGGATGAGTAATGCCATGCTCATGGAAGAGATAGACAATATCAGCATATTCGCCAAGCTGAGTCCTGCGCAGAAGTCGAGAGTAGTGGGTGTTTTGCAGGCGAAGGGGCATACGGTGGGTTTCATGGGCGACGGCATTAATGATGCCGGGGCATTGCGCAGCGCGGATGTGGGCATCTCTGTAGATACGGCGACAGACATTGCGAAAGAGAGCGCCGATATTATCCTGCTGGAAAAAGACCTGATGGTACTGCGTAAGGGTGTTATATACGGGCGCCGGACATTCGGTAATATCATCAAGTATATCAAGATGACGGCCAGCAGCAACTTTGGTAATATGTTCAGTATGCTGGGGGCCAGTGCGTTCCTGCCTTTTCTGCCGATGCTGCCGGTGCAGCTGCTGGTGCAGAACCTGTTGTATGATGTATCACAGATCTCTATTCCCTGGGACCGGATGGATGCTGATTACCTGGAAAGGCCCAGGAAATGGGATGCTTCGGGGATTGCACGCTTCATGTTCTTTGTGGGGCCAGTGAGCTCCATATTTGATTATATCACGTTTGCGTTGATGTTCTTTTTCTTCAAAGCCAATGCACCGGAACACCAGGCGCTGTTTCAGAGTGGCTGGTTTGTAGAGGGGCTGCTGTCGCAAACGCTGATTGTGCACATGATCCGCACGCGTAGGATTCCTTTCATTCAGAGCTGGGCTACGGCGCCGGTGGTAGCGCTTACTTCGCTGATCATGGTTGTTGGTATGTGCATTCCTTTTTCGCCGCTGGCCGGCGCTCTGAAGATGGAACCATTACCACTCATTTATTTCCCGTTTCTGCTGGTAATTCTGACCGGGTACTGCATTTGTACGCAACTGGTGAAAGGGTGGTTTATCCGCAGGTTTGGAAAGTGGTTATAGTTTTCATGTTGATTGTTATAGTGTTTGAACGCCGGGAACCGTAAGATTTCCGGCGTTTATTTTTATGTTGACGCAGGATGATTATTTCAGCTTTCTGCCCAGTGCTTTTATTTTTTCCAGATGCTTATTGCGTTGTTGTTCCTTCAGCTGATTGAGGGGTGCAATATAAGTGGTTGTGGTGGTTTTGATGCCACAGTAGCTGAGTATCTGGGTGCGGAAGGTACGTATACCGGTTTCGCGGAACCCCAGTTTGTAGTACCATACCGGCGAATCCATGGTGCAGATGATATGTGCGGTGCGGCCCCGTAATAGTTTTTCCGTATAGATGCCGTCTGCTTTGTAACGGAAGGCGAGGCCCGGCAGGAAAAGCCTGTCGATAAAGCCTTTCAGTACAGCGGGAGTAAATCCCCACCATAATGGAAACACCCATACGATATGTTGTGCCGCCTGAATTTTCTCCCAGGCTTGCAGCAGGTCCGGTTCCAGCTCCATACGTTTGCGGTAGCCGTAGCGTAGATTCGGATCAAATTGTAAATCGCTCAGCATTACTTTATCTATAATAGCGCCGGTTTCGAGTGCACCGTCTTTGTATGCTTCCTGTAATGCGTTGTTATATCTGTCCCGGTCGGGATGTCCGTTGATGATCAGTATCTTTTTCATGGCTGCAAAGCTAGTCGCAGCCTGTTTCCTGGCGCTGAACAAATGTTAAGAAATCAGCGCGTGGATTTGCGTAAGCGGCTGAGATGCTGGGGAGTGATGCCGAGGTAGGAGGCGAGGTATTGCAGCGGCACTTCCTGTATCATGCGAGGATGGAGTTGTATGAGTTGTGCATATCGTTCTGCGGAAGAATGCTGCTGAAAGGAGCGGATACGTTCTTCCATCAGCACAAATTCCCTTTCGCCCAGTATCCTGCCGGTATTGGCCCAGCGGATGTTGCTGCTATAGAGCTGTTGAAGATCTGCTCTGTCCAGCGATAGTAATTCACAGTCGGTGATGGCCTGTATATGTTCATAGGCGGGCGTGCCGGTGATCAGACTGGAATAGGCGGTTACAAACTGTCTGGCGAACATGATACAATCGGTCATCTCTTCTCCGTTGTCTTTCACATAGTATGACCGTAATATCCCTGACTGTATAAAGGCAAGTTGGCGGCATACCTGACCTTCTTTAATGAAATAGTCCTGTTTGCTGAGATGTACCGGTCGGAGCAATTGGTGCAGCTGTTCATAATCTTCTTCCTGTAGTGTTCCGTAAGTATCAAGCAAAGTTCTCATTGCGCGAAGATACAATTGGATGGATTGTTTTTTTGATAGTTAACGTTTTTTACTTAATTTCAGCAGGTGAACATGAGTGGAAGTTAAACTGTAATGCATGACAGTACTATAGTGCGCGTTATTGAAAATCCTTTTTAATACTCAAAATAACATTTATCTAACAACTAAATCCTTTTCACTATACAGTCAAAAAAAAGATGTTGCATGAATTCATACATGTAGCATGTTAAGCCCTATTGTTCCCCTATCTATATCAGCTCTTTTCCTGCCCGAAACAGGAAGATTCTTCTATTTATTTTCATCACCCTAAAAATTAAAATTATGGGCATTATCGTATTCTATGAAGGCAATAACGGTACACAGAACATTGTACAAACTGTAGAAGACACCCCGGGACAAAATTTTAAGCCTGTTAAAAATGATGAGATCCGTTCTATGAAAATCTATGGTGTACGTGCGGGATGTGAGATCATGGTATTTGACTCTCCTGAAGGCTCCACGAATGACGATTTCTGTATTGTGAATGTGAAGAGGATATCCCCGGAGTATACGGTTGCTACTTTTGAACGTAGTTATGAAGATGAGTATGTAGTTGTGTCTTTTATCAGGAATAATGGCCTGGATGGCAAGATTTCCCGTATAAAAATCAACTAATACTGTTCAATCATTTATCCAATCACTTCTAAAATCAAATCTTATGGGCATTATCGTATTCTATGAAGGCAACAACGGTACACAAAATATTGTACAAACTGTAGAAGACACTCCGGGACAAAATTTTCGTCCTGTTAAAAATGATGAAATCCGTTCCATGAAACTATACGGAGTAAGACCGGGATGCGTCATTACCACTTATGACTCCCCTGATGGGTCTACGGGCGATGATTTCTGTATTGTGAATGTAAAAAGGATTGCTCCTGAGTATACTGTTGATACTTTTGAGCGTAGTTATGAAGATGAGTACGTAGTTGTGTCTTTTATCAGGAATAACGGGCTGGATGGCAAGATTTCCCGTATAAAGATCAACTAAAGACAAACGCGCCATCCATACTAAACGAGTGGCGCGTTTTTTTTATTTAACTCCTTTTTCGGGATTCCATGATCCCTGTTGTTTGCGTATGTAGAGTATCTGGCCTGTGTGATAGGCATTATGTGTAGAGATGTTGGCGATAATCCCGTACCATTTGGTGAGCTTTGCATCATCTGCTTTCTCTATCTCATTTTCCCATTCCGTTAGCACTGCATCGACCTTTTTTACGGCGTTGGCCCATCCTGCTTCATCGAATGTAAAGGTGCTGTCGTTGTTTACGTCGTCTCTGGTTTTTTTACCGCGGAATCTTTCCAGCTGATCATAGTCCCAGTAGATAAGGTGTTGCACCAGCTGGCCGATGGAGTGATTGCCGCTGCCGTCTTTCCAGTTAGCCTGGTCGGGAGTAAGTCCTTCCAGCGCTACATTTACAGGCACAAACCACTCTTTGACATTGTGTGTGGTTTTCAGTTGTTTTAGTAGAACAGATTTCAACGTGGGAGCGCTCTGGCTGTAAGTGTGCAGCGAGGCTAGTGCGGTGATCAGCGTGAAAGCGTTGACTTTCCAGATGAGCGAAGATTTCATCATAATGCAGTTTTAGGTTGATGACAGGTGTTTGGGGAAATGATAAATTACTTTGCCCCTAAAATTACATCAATCTTGTCCACAACATTCTCCGCTCATCATGAAAATCGAAATATCACGCAGATCGTTGTTTGTATGCCAGCAGGCGCAATCCATTGAACACGACTACCAACGTTGAGCCTTCGTGGGCCATTACAGCGGGGCCTATGGAGGCCAGGCCGGTAATGGTGAGGGGTATTAAGACGGCTACCATGCCGAGGCTGATCCAGAGGTTTTGTTTGATGATGCGGCTTGCTGTTCTGCTTAGTCCTATTGCGAATGGGAGCAGGCTTAGTTTATCACCCATCAGGGCTATGTCGGCGGTTTCGAGGGCTACGTCGGAGCCGGCGGCGCCCATGGCGATGCCTACAGTGCTGTTGGCCATTGCGGGGGCATCGTTGACGCCATCACCCACCATTGCTACTTTGTTTTCCTGCTGCGCCAATTTTTTGATGGCGGCAACTTTTTCTTCCGGCAGGAGTCCACCCCAGGCATCGGTGATGCCTATTTCTTTAGCTACTGCGTCAGCTACCTGTTGGTTGTCGCCGGTGAGCATGATCATGCGGCGTATCCCGATCTGTTTCAATGCGGCCAGCGAAGTAGTGGCTTCATCGCGGGGCGTATCCATTACGGCGATGATGCCGGCGTAGGTGTTGCCTTTTCGTATAACCATAGCCGTGTTACCGCCTGCTTCCAGCTCCTGTACTTTGCTTACCAGTTCTGCCGGTGGTGTTATATTGTCCAGAGAGTTGAACAGCGCCATATTGCCGGCATACACCGGCTCATTGTTCAGGGTGGCTTTGATACCTTTGCCCAGTACTGCTTCCAGGTTATCTGCCTGTGGGATGGGCGTGTTACCTAATTTTGTTTTACCATCACGTACGATGGCTTTTGCCAGCGGGTGATCGCTTAATGCTTCCACCGCAACGGCGGTAACGAGCAAATCATTCTCGCTGATGCCATTGAATGGTACTACCTGGGTGAGTTTGGGCTTTCCTTCCGTGAGCGTACCTGTTTTATCGAAGGCGACTGCGGTGAGGGTACCCAGGTCTTCCAGCGGGCGGCCGCCTTTGATCAGGACGCCCATTTTAGCGGCACGGGCCACGCCGCTCAATACTGCGCTGGGAGTGGAGATGGCCAGCGCACACGGACTTGCCGCTACCAGTACAGACATTGCCCTGTAGAAGCTGGCACTGAAAGGTTCATCAATCACCAGGAAGGCGAAGCAAAGCAGTAGCACGAGTATCAATACTGCCGGTACGAAATATCTTTGAAACTTATCTGTAAACTGCTGCGTGGGCGATTTCTGCGACTGTGCCTCGTTCACGAGTTTGATCAGCCGGGAGATAGTGGAATCACTTGCCGGCTGAGTCACTTTTACCTGTATAGAGCCGTTGCCATTGATGGAGCCGGAAAACACCTTGTATCTGGCATCCAGCTGACCGGCCTGTTTTACATCTATTGCGTCGTCGTCTACGGCAAACTTATCGACGGGGACGCTCTCGCCCGTAATAGGCGCCTGGTTCACGCTGCTGTTACCTTGTACCACAATACCATCCGCGGAGATCTTGGTATTGGGTTTCACGAGTATGATATCTCCTGCCTGCAGCTGTGAAGTAGGTACTTCGGTTGTTTGTCCGTTTTGCATGAGCAGGGCAGTTTTAGGCGCGAGGTCGGCCAATGCGGTAATGGATTTGCGGGCTTTCTCCATAGCATAATGTTCCAGGGCATGACCCAGGCTGAAGAGGAAGAGCAGTAGTCCGCCTTCCTGCCACTTTCCGAGTATAGCGGCGCCAACGGCTGCTACCAGCATGAGGAAGTCAATTTCGAATCCGCCGCGGGATACTGTTTCTACCGCTTCTTTGGCTGTGTAGAATCCGCCGAAGAAATAGGCGCCTATGCTGAGCGAGAGTGGCAGCCAGGCTGGTATTGCGCCGGAGAAGGAGAGCAGCCAGGAGATACCCAGCAGTGCGCCGCATATCAGGCTAAAATATAGTTCGGAGTTCTTACCCAGGAACATGAATTTCGTGTGGTCGTGACCGTGGTCATTTCCATCGTTGTGATCATGGCTATGCTCATGCTTTTCACCGGGTGCATGATTGTGTTTTTCATGCGGTGGGCATTTGTTTTTGTTACAGGTGCTGTAGCTGAATTATCTTTCATCGCATATTATTTATAAGCGGCTGCTGCTACATGTGTGTACAGGCAGGCGGCAGCAGGGTGCTGTATATGAAAAGTATTGTTTCCGTTGATGGGAGGGCTATGCCAGCCGGGGTGGCTGCCAGCAGGAGGGGGGGACCTCACTGGGGAGCAGACACAGATAAAAATGTTTATATTCTCGTAATGGATGCGCCTTGTAATCAGTTACAGTTACGTTTCCGGTAGTACCGGCCACACTACAGCAGGCGCATGCACAGAATGGGGAGCATTGGTCAGCGGTATGCTGGTGGCTCTCCGTAGCGGTGCGCAGGGCGGCTTGTTGCTGCCATTGCGTTGTTTTCATACGAGGGGCTGCATCTGCACAGGGAACGATGGCAGAGATGATCACCCAAATACTCAGTATGAAGCTCAATAACCGCATGTCACAAAATTACGATTCCTGCCGGGTCCGGCATGATCTATTTTTACACCGTGGTTGCAAATATATCGCTTCCGGATGCCCGCCGGGTGTGCTTTACAGTCTTTCCCAGTGCGTTTGCGCATATGCGTCGGAAAGTATTGCAGCAATGTTGCTATCTGAATGGAAGATAACCTCGTCAATACGGGATACGGGACGTGCTACATGGATGGAATTTATTATGAAAGCAGCCTGAAACAGATGTAGTTCTTGCTGGTTGATGGTAGTTACACGATAAGGAATGTTCAGCTGTTGCAGACCTTGTATAATCATTTGCTGCATGGTTCCGTTCAGCGCCTGTGCGGCGGAGAATACGAATTCCTGACCATTGTAAAAGACGATGTTCCAGATGGAGCCTTCCAATATATCGCCGGCAGCATTGGTGTACAGCACATCGTCAAATCCTTTCAATCTTGCTTGTCTTTTGTGATACAGGGCGGCGATGGAAATGCCCGCATGTTTTACTTCCGGCAAAAACCGCTCATAGGTGGCGGTGCTTATGCTGATCGCTTCCTGGTTTTCTGTATTAACAGGCGCGGCGTGGATAATCAGTACCTGCAGGTCGCGGGGAGTAACATGCAGCAGGTCTGCGGCGGTAGAGAAAATATGGATACGCAGCGAACAGGATAGCTGATCCCGGAGTATACTGCGCACCTGGCTGGTAATGGCCTCCTTATCTATGCCTATCCCGAAGAGTTGTTGTGATGCGTTTTCCAGCCGATTTAAGTGGATGTTCCATCCTTTTACGCGGCCGTCTCTTGATTGTAGTGCTGTGAAATGTCCTGTGTTCAGCATTGCCAATTGCTGGCGGTCTGCTTCTGTTACTACCTGTCCGTTGAGCCATTGTGTATAGCCGCTATAGTTTGCCATGCTGTCGTTTTTATCCTTGATGAAATTAAGACAAATTTGTCTGGATGTGGGTGAAAGAGTTACAGTATCAATAGCGATAGCCCATAAACGGAAGCAATCGCTACTATTCCCATGACAATAGTACCGGTACTATACACCCGCAGCATATCCCTGATCTCCAGGCCGGAGAACCTGGCGATCACCCAGAAATAGGCATCATTGGTGTGGGAGATCATCATAGAGCCTGCCCCCATTGCGAGTACGCTGATGATGCGTCCGTTTTCATGATCCAGTCCCAGGGTGGGTAATAGTGGTTGCACGATAGTAGCTGCGGTAATAACTGCTACGGTTGAAGAGCCTTGTGCTGTTTTTAAAATAGTAGTGATGAGAAAGGGGACGAAGAGCCCCAGTCCGGTGAGCGTGGCATTCTGTGCAAAGTGGCTGCCAATATCAGCTTTGGCGAGTATGGCTCCGAAGGCGCCTCCGCCTCCGATGATCACGAGTATGCCAGCAGCTTTGATGGCGCTTTCTTCCAACAGGCTGCCGATGCTGTGGCGTTCCCAGTTTTTCTTTGCTGCCAGGGCCAGCAGGATACCAACACTGAGTGCAACTTCCGGAATGCCCAGTGTGGAAATGATCCGTATAGCAGCTGAACTGGCTGTATTTTCGAGGGTGAGCATGGATCGTAAGGCAATGAGAAATATAGGCACAGCCACCGGTAATACAGACATCAGGGCGGAGGGTTGTTGTCCATTAGAGACATCGCTTTCTTCCGTTTCTATCTCCGGCGCCGGCAGCTTGCTGCCTGCATATACCGACCAGCAATAACCGCAGAAGGCAGCGGGAATGGCTATCAGCAGGCCATACAGCATTACGCGGCCAAGATCTGCATGGATGGCGCCGGTAGCAGCGGTAATACCGGGGTGGGGCGGCATCATACAATGTACTGCATACAATCCCGCTGCGAGGGAGGAGGCCATTACGAGCAGGGATATACGGGAGCGCCTTGCCAGCGCCTTGTTAAGACCGCTTAGTACGATAAAGCCGGAGTCGCAGAAGATAGGCATACCTACTATATACCCGATGATGTTCATCGCCAACGACGAACGCCCGGCACCGGTTTTTTTCAATACCAAAGCCGCCAGCACAGCCGTACTGCCGGTATGCTCCAGCACCAGCCCTAGTGTAGTGCCCAGGATGATCAATAACCCCAACGACCCTACGATATTTCCGAAACCCGTCTTCACTACGCTGATAATATCTGTAACGGGCAAACGAAGAATGGCGCTGGTGACCACGCAGGCCAGCAGCAATGCAAAAAATGCGTGTACCTTGAATCTGGCTGTCAGCACCACAATCACAATGATACCTGCCAGCAGCCCGGCAATGCTTTGAAGCAAGGAAATCTGGGTCATGAGAAATCTGGCTATGATTATCTACAAGATATTATATTTTTGGCTGCCTGCAGATAATCTGTGAAAAATGTAATTTAACGTCATGAACCATTCGCCCTGTAGCAAAATCTTCGCACCCGTTCAACCTGCGGCCTGTAATGCCGCGGATGTGCGCTACATGGAAGTACCGCCACATGCAGGTTTACAAGGATATATTTACTGTTACTGGCAGCTCAGTACTCCGGTGTCGCTGGTGGCGCCATTCAGTTATCACGTGGTGGCAGATGGCTGCATCGATATTTATTTTGAAACTGCTGACCCTGCAAACATATTCATCAAAGGGTTTTCTTCTGTCTATACAGCGTTCCCGCTGCCCGCAGCTTTCAACTATACTGGTATCCGTTTTCTGCCGGCCGCTTTCCCTTTGCTGTATAACATTAACGCAGCTACGCTTACCGGCCGTGACGAGAGGTTGAAAGATGTGTTGCCACGGCATGCCGCCGGCATTACAGACGTGGCGCAGCGGGAAACATCTCTTGCTGCAATAGCTTTCCGGTTGGATGAATATTTTCTAAAGCAGACGGGTAACAGCAAGGTGCATACAGACGGGAGAGTATGGGAGGCCATCGATAATATTTGCAGCAGTAAAGGGTTACAACCTCTGAAAGAGGCTACAGATACAGGTATCAGCCCACGCCAGCTGAGAAGGCTGTTTGAGTTCTATGTAGGAGATACGCCTAAAGTATTCAGTAAGGTGATCAGGTTCCAGCACTTCCTGCATGCCCGTCCTTCCGCGGCAAGTATCCGGCAGCATAAGTCCTTCTTTGATGCGGGGTATTCTGATCAGGCTCATTTTATCAAAGAGTTCAAGACTATGTATGGGCTAACGCCAACGGCTGCACCGAAATAATTATGTCCCTTTTTTACAATGATAGAAGCCGGCATGTGCCGAATTTTGTGGTAATAAAAATTCAACAGGATGAAATTAAATGCGGGTATTATTACCACGAGAATTCAGGAGAGTAAAGCATTTTACACCGAAGTGCTCAATTTCGGAGTGACTTTCGAAAATGATTTTTATCTGTTGCTGCATACGCCGCAGCAGGAGGTGGCCATCAGCTTTCTGCTGCCTGACCACCCTAGTCAGCAACCTCTTTTCCAGCCGGTATTTGGGGGCAAAGGTGTATATCTTACCATTGAAGTGGAAGATGTGGACAGCATGTATGCCGCTGTGATGGCGAAGGGAGTTCCTGTTAAGATAGCCTTACGGAAGGAGCCGTGGGGCGACAAGCACTTCGCTATTGAAGATCCCAATGGTGTTGGCATTGACATTGTAACCTATTGCCCTGAATCATAGCAGGTGCGGTGGCAGTGGTATGTTCAGGCTCAGATCGTCCGGCAGGGGCGCGAGCCGGCGTTTGGGCAGGGGAATGAGTCCTGACCATATCGGCAGCAGTTCATCTTCCTTATCGTCACTGGGCATACCGGTACGTATTTTCGCAGCGGCTTCTTCCAGGCTAAATGCCAGTACAGTGGTTTTGGCAACCTCATTATCCTTGATGGGCCGCAGGTAATCCCAGCTGTTGGGGACCATTTTTTCGGTGATCCATTTAAGCGCTTCTGTTTTGCCGGCATGACCGGTGATCTTTTCTGCAGTAGCGAAGATCACCACGGAGCGGTAGTTGACAGAATGATGAAAGGCTGATTTAGCTACTACCAGCGCGTCCATCAATGTTACGGAGATACATACCGGTATGCCCTTTTCGAGCTCGCGGATAAAGTGGCTGCCTACGGAGCCGTGGATATATATTTTATCGCCATAGCGCACGAATGCGGTAGGGATGGAGAAAGGCCGGTTGTCTGCCGCATAGCTGACGGTGCAGTATAAGGCTTCATCGAGAATAGGATCGATGGATTCCCTGTCGTAGTGTGCTCTTTTCGCCGAACGGCTGGGGACGAGATATGTTGGCAGTTTCGTCATAATTGATCTTTGTTTGTACAAAGTTGTACCTTTATTGGCTACTTGTTGTCGTCCAATTTTTACAAAGTAAGTAGTCCAATTATATGACGCCTTTTTATTCTTCCCTTCATATTGATAAAAGCAGTAAACAGCCGGTGTATCTACAACTGACTAATCAGCTCATGGGGCTTATCAGAACAGGCGTGATGCATGCCGGCCAGCGGCTGCCCAGCTCACGGCAGATGGCAGAATGGCTTGGGGTGCATCGCAAAACGGTGGTGAAATCATATGAGGAGCTATTGGTACAAGGGTGGCTGGAAAGCCACACGGGGAGCGGCACCTTCGTGGCGAGACATTTGCCCAAGCTGCAGCCGCAGGCATTACCTGCGACCCGCACCACCAAAACGGTGACAGCAACAGGTATCAAAGTACCACCGGCGCCGCATCTCAACAGGATGGTCATTAAAGCAGGTGTTGGTTTGCATCTTGACGACGGTTTCCCTGATCCCCGACTGGCTCCGCTTGAAGAACTGGCCCGCGCATACCGCAGCCAACTGCTGACTGGAAATTCGTATATACGTTTAGGTTATAGTGATACTATGGGTTCTCAATGGCTGCGGCAACAACTTTCGGAGTATCTTCAGGAAACGCGTGGCTTACATGCATCACCGGAAAATATCCTTATTGTCCGTGGTACCACGATGGCTATGCACCTGGCTGGGAATGCGCTGTTACAGCCTGGCGACAATGTTGCCATTTCAGAATTTACGTGGGGGAGCGCTATGGCTAATATCGTGGAGGCAGGAGCTAATCCGCTGAAAGTGCCGGTGGATGAACATGGTATTGATACGGTAGCATTGGAGAGATTATGCCGGAGGAAGCAACTGCGCATGCTGTATGTAACTCCGCACCATCACTATCCCACCACGGTGGTGTTGCGTGCCGACCGGCGCATGCATTTACTGCAATTGTCGGAGAAGTACGGTTTTTTTATTTTTGAAGATGATTACGACTACGACTTTCACTATCACAGCAAACCCTTGCTTCCCTTAGCCAGTGCAGACCGCAGCGGAATGGTACTGTACAGCGGTTCCTTCACCAAATCCATATCACCGGGTTTCCGGGTAGGATATATCACTGGCCCGGAGTACGTCATTACGCATCTTGCGAAGTTCCGGCGCATCATCGACAGGCAGGGGGATACTGTGCTGGAGAATGCGATCGCGGAGCTGTTGCAGGAGGGTGTGGTACAGCGCTGTTTGCGCAAGTCGCTGCGCCTGTATAAAGAGCGCCGGGATGTATTCTGTGCACTGATGCAAAAGAAGCTGAAAGACGCCGTTAGCTTTGAGGTACCGGTAGGGGGCCTGGCTGTATGGGCCACCTTTGCAGCGGGCATTGACCTCAAAGCTATAGCGCAACAGGCGTTCAACCGTGGGTTATACCTGCATGACGGCTCCCTGTATGCCCCACAGGAGAATACTACGAGGCTTGGGTTTGCGTCTTCTACACCTGAGGAGCTGAAGAAATGTGTGGATATACTGGCGAAGCTGGTATAGCCGTTGCTGTTATAACAGGAACATGATGGTATAAAAAAGGTTACCGAATATTTGGATTTAGCGCCTTTGCATTTTATTTTTAGAAGCGACTAATGCAAATTTTCCCGTTATGAAAAGAATATCCTGCACTGCGATCCTTTTGTTGTTTTCCTGTATGTGGCTGTCTGCACAGCGATATACGGCCAGTTGGCCATCCCTGAATAAGCGGGGAATACCTGTCTGGTTTAACCAGGCCAAGTTTGGTATTTTCATTCACTGGGGTGTGTATGCCGTGCCATCATATGCGGTGGTGGGCCCCGGGGGCTATTCAGAATGGTATTGGTATAACCTTGATGGAACAAAAGATAAGCCGCATGACCAGGTGCAGTCTTTTCATGATAAAAACTATGGCAAAGGTTTTACCTATCAACAGTTCGAGCCACAGTTTACCGCTTCGCTCTTCAATCCCGATCAGTGGGCAGAAGTATTCCGCCGCTCCGGCGCCCGTTATGTGGTGCTGACTTCCAAGCATCACGAAGGCTATTGCCTGTGGGACAACAAAGAGGCCAATACCTCCTGGGGCCGTTCCTGGAACGCAGTAACGGGAACGCCTAAACGGGACCTGCTGGGCGACCTGACCACAGCTGTCCGCAAAGCGGGTTTGCGCATGGGATACTATTACTCCCTGTATGAATGGTTCAATCCTTACTGGAAGGCTGATAAAAAGAAGTATGTCAATGAAGTGATGATTCCCCAGTTCAAAGACCTGGTGACGCGTTATAAACCTTCTGTGATCTTCTCTGACGGAGAATGGGAATTGCCCGACAGTGTGTGGCGCAGCCCTGAATTACTAGCCTGGCTGTTCAACGAATCACCCGTGAAAGATGAGGTGGTTGTGGATGACCGCTGGGGCAACAATACCCGCGGACACAATAATGGCGCCACGTACCTGACTTCTGAATATGGCAGCGGCATGCAGCCGGGCGCTGTATGGGAGGAAAGCCAGGGGATAGGGCAGTCTTACGGTTACAACCGTATGGAGAATGTGGATGACTACAAGCCCGGCAAAGACCTCATTTTGCTGCTTACTGATATTGTTTCCCGTGGAGGTAATCTCCTGCTGGACATCGGGCCTACTGCTGACGGACGTATACCGGTGATCATGCAGCAACGGCTTATTGATATAGGTAACTGGCTGAAAGTGAACGGAGAGGCGATTTATGATACAAAGCCCTGGAAGCTTACGCGGCAATGGAGCCCAGGCAAAAAACCTGAAGTGAAAGAGGCCAGCTATATGGCAAACTATGATGTGGCAAAAATGGTACGACCGGCTAACGGTAATGCCTATATTGAAATGTTCTTCACCCGGAAAGATAACACCTTGTATTGTATTGTACCTTACTACCGCCCGCAGCTGCGCATCCGTGATTTTAATGCCGGTAAAGGTGCAGTTGTAAGTATTCCTGGCTGTGACAAGCCTGTGAAGTGGCAGCAGGAGGGAAAGGATTGTGTTATTGATCTGTCTTCCCTGAAGCCGGGAGATATTCCCGCAGAAACGTTTGTGGTGAAGATTCGCCAGTAGTTTTTCCCGCAAGACGCAAAGGAGGCAAGGAGCGCAAAGTTCTTTGCTTCCTTTGTGTTTTTGTGAGAAATATTACTGTTGTGCGATAAGTTTGTCGATGATTTCTACGGCAAAGGCGTTGTTGAAGAATTTGCCGCTGCAGTTAGTCAGTACGATGATTGTGTAACCTGTGGAGGGATCCACGAAAATGAACGACTGGTATTTTAAGGAGATGCCGGCATGTCCGATGTATTGCTGGTCGCGCATTTCGCATTGCATTAATCCTCCGCCATAACGGGCGATCTGTACGTTACTGTAACTGATCCTGTATTTCTGCATGTCGTTCCAGGTGAGCATCTCGTCCAGGCTTTCCTGACTCAGCACACTTTTATCTGTAAACACTTTTTTGAGCAGCAGGGCCAGATCTGGTGCTTTGGCATATGCACCACCTTCATAGCTGTAGTTTTCGCTGTAGTTGGTGTTATTGGTGATGGCGCCCACCTGCTGTGCATAGAAGGTTTGTGTGCCTGTTGAAGGCTTGTCGAGGGTGATGCCCGGCAGGCCAAGATCTGCATAGAAATTTTTGAAATACGCTGGTCCCTTTTGGGAAGTGACAATCTCCACCACTCTTTCCAGGATTACATAGTCGCTGGCACTGTAGCAGTAGCGATCCAGTTTTTGTGTACTGTCTGGTGTTTCTATGAGTGCAATCTTTTCTGCGTATGTTCTGGGAGCGCGGTTTGCGAGGAGAAGCGTCATCCAGGAACGGTGGCGTGTAAAGTCGGGGATACCGCTGGTATGTGACAGCAGATGCCGGATCTTGATGGCACTCATCCAGGGTATTTTTTTGCTCAGGGATGTCTGGCGAAGGTATTTGACTACCGGGCTATCCAGATTTATTTTGTGATTTTCCACTAGCTTCAATAACGGCAGTGCCACCAGCATATTGGTCGCATTGGCAATCCCGTATGTTTCCACCGGAGCAATAGTTCGTTCATTGTCCATGTATCTAAACGCCATTTCGCCGTGCTGGTTCCTGATGAATACTGAAAGCGTAGGGATACGGTAGGTTTTTGCTACCGTCTCTATTTTGTTTTTCAGTATTTCATTTTGGTTCTCTCCAGGATTTTTACGGCATGCGATTGATAACAGAACGATGATAATGGCACACAAAAATCTGTTCATTTCAATCGTTGATATCAGGGGGTATGATTGGTCTGTACTGTCCGGATGGAAAAATATTCCTTTTTTCATTCAAAAAGTAATTATTCGCCATAAAATTTTTATCCAGTCACGCTGTTGATTTGATATTTTCCGGAATAGTATTTATATTTATGTAACTGGTTACGTAAATACCTTTATATTATGGAGTTTTATCAACAAGCTGGCGTAATGGCTATTGGCAGCCGGCTCCGCAGGTTAAATGAAAGAATGACGGATCAGGCGAAGCAGATCTGCAGTCTGTATCATACTGATTTTCATCCCAAATGGTTTCCGGTGTTTTATATGTTGGGACAGGAGGGCAATAAATGTGTGACGGATATTGCTAAGGAGATTGGGCACAGTCATGCATCGGTGAGTAAAACGTTGAAAGAGATGGAAAAGGCCGGTTATGTGACTGTGCAGCAGGAAGAGGGGGATGGCCGCAAAAGCCAGTTTGTATTGTCGGAGAAGGGGAAGGTTGCCAACCGTACGATGCAGGAGCAGTGCGAAGATGTGACGGCCATTATTAAGAACATGCTTGATGAGAGCAGTTACAATCTCTGGAAAGCGATAGAGGAGTGGGAATTTATGCTGGACCAGAAAGAGCTGGTGAGCAGGGTGGTGGAAGAAAAGAAAGCCCGCGAAGGCAGGCTTGTGGAGATTGTTGATTATCAGCCGAAGTACCATCACGATTTCAGGAACCTGAATGTAGAATGGATTACCCGATTGTTTACGATGGAGGCTTCTGATTACAAGGCGCTGGATCATCCCAAAGAGCACATTCTCAGTAAGGGGGGCTATATTCTTATGGCGCTTTACGATGGTGAGCCGGTAGGCACCTGCGCTTTGATTAAGATGGATGATCATTCATATGAGCTGGCTAAGATGGCCGTAACAGAGCGTGTCCGCGGTAAGGGTATCGGCTACCTGCTTGGCAAGGCTATTATTGATAAAGCGAAAGGCCTGGGTGCAAAGCGGTTATACCTCGGAAGTAACACGGTTCTGAAACCTGCCATCAGCCTGTATCATAAACTGGGCTTCAAGAAGATAAAAGGTGAGCCTTCCCCGTATGCGCGTGCCAACGTTCACATGGAATTATGGCTGAAGTGAGGGCGTTGCTTTCACTTTGCTGATGATATTCCTGAGCTGACGGATGTGCCGCTGTGTATGAATGGCGGCAAAGCCGATAAGCTCCATGCGTGTAAGCTGCCCGAATCCAGGGAGGTCAAAACCGGTGCAGGTGGCAGTGAGATCAAGTGTTTCTGCCGCCTGCTGCATTTCGTTCCAGCGGCTCTGCAATGTTTGTTCCACTTCATCTTTCTTATGGTAAGTGCTGGTAGGGCGAATAAAGTCAGGGGATTCAAACTTCACGTCAAAGTTCATAAACAAGTTACGGATAGGTTCCAGCTTTTCATCCGGCTGGCGGATGGTAGGTGTTGTGCTGGTATATAATAATCCTGCTGATGTGGCTTTGATCAGGTGTTCTGCCAGTTGCCCGGCTGTCCAGCTACCTTCGAAGGGTACTTTGTTCAATTGTTCTTCATCCAGTGATGAAAATAATTTCAGTAGTTCTGCCGAAGTATTTTCTACTTCTATCAATAATTCCTGCTTATCCATTTTGATAAATTTAGGTGGTAAAATGATGTTACAAACCTACTTGCTTATGGTAAAATAATTGCGGTGGAGTTGCGACAATAAAGAGGTGTTTTAAGCCATTTTAACACTACATTTTTTTGTTTAATATTGTGGCATGCACACCAATCTAATTTACGCCATAGAAAGCTTTATCCGCCTGGATGACCAGGAGAAAGAGTTTGTGAAGAATATTTTCCGGGAGAAGCATTATAACCGTGGAGATTATTTCCTGCAGGAAGGACAGATATGCAGAGAAGTAGGCTTTATCCTCAAAGGGGTGATCCGGTATTTTGAGGTCACAGATGGGGAAGATAAGGTCTATGAATTCGGGCAGGAGAATAATTTTGTGTGCAATTATGAAAGTTTCCTGGATCATTCTGCTTCGGCCAAGAACATACAATTTATTGAAGATGCTGTTTTGCTGACGATATCTTATGAGGACCTGCAGCTGTTGTATGAACGGGTGGCTGAAGGGCAGAAGTTTGGCCGGCTTGTGTGTGAACAGTTGTACGTTGACGCCATCAGGAAGATTACCTCCTTATATGCAGATTCCCCGGAGGAGCGCTATCTGCGTTTCATCAACAGCTATCCGGACCTTCAGCAACGTATCCCGCAATATTACATTTCTTCCTTCGTGGGGGTGAAGCCGCAATCGTTGAGCCGTATCCGTAAAAGAATGGCTTCGTCCTGATTTATTAACCCAGGTGCATCAAAAGCTTTTGCGTTGGTGTTAGTTTTGCGTCAGTTATTCACGTAAAAACAACAGCAACGATATGATCCTGTTCAACATCATCCTCCTTATTCATTTTGCGGCCTTCCTGGTATATGTATGCAAACTGGTGAACCTGCTCGCCAGGCCGGGAGCACCCAAAGACAAGCAGGGGCTTGTACTCGGCATCATCATACTGGTTACCGGCTTTATACTTGTGGGGATGAAATACCCGGCAATCAACTATTACAAGGTGGTTCCCAAGCTGGGGCTGTTCCTCGCTGTGACGGTTATTAATGTGATGAATGGCAACAAGCCTGAGAGCAGGAAGCAACTGTTCTGGTTACTGGGGCTTACGGTTGCTGCTGCGCTGATAGCAGTGGTGAAGGTGGCGTGATCAGTGTACGATAGAAAGCACCGAAGTTTTTTTCCGGTATACCACTGTTAACATAATAATTGCTGCCATCACCATCAATACTGCACTGATGGCCGCAACTACGGCATAGCCGTGAACAAATGCATGCCGCGAGGCGCTCATTACAGCGGCGGCGGCATCGGGCGGCAGTTGCTGTGCCAGCGTAATGGCATCGCTCATAGTGGAAGGGGTGGTTGATAATGCTTTGCCTGCAACATCCAGCCTGAAGATAGCTGTACCTACGCTGCCCAGCAATGCAATGCCCAGCGCGCCTCCAAACTCGGCGCTTGTGGAAGGCAATGCAGCTGCCGTTCCCACACGTTCGGGCGGGGCAGCGCTGACAATACCGTCAGAGCACAACGTGCCTACAGGACCAGCGCCTATGCAAATCAGTAACATGCCGGCAATGATCACCGGCAGTCCGCCCGGACTGGCAAAGGTGAGTACCGCAAATCCAAGTGCGCATATCATCAGGCATATAGCTATCACAACAGGCCGGGCCAGGTGGCGCACGTATACCGGAGAGAACATGGAGCTGATGATCACCATGATACCGCCGGGGAGTGTCCATAGTCCGGCGATGGCAGGACTCATCCCCAATGCCAGCTGGAAGTACTGTGCATTGAAGAACGAGACAGCAAACATAGAAAAGGCGTTCATTACCAGTATCAGCACGGTGGCGCTGAAAACCGGGCTGCGAAAGAGTTGCAGATCTATCAGCGGATGTTCCAGCCTGTGTTGCCGGCGCACAAAGAATATTCCCAGCAGGAGACCAAGCAGGAAGAAAATCAGCGACAGTTCATTCATGCCTTCCTGCGCTATGTGTTTACAGCTGTAGATCAGGGATAATACGGCGGACAAGGACAGCACTGCACTGAATACATCCAGTGAACCAGGGGCCGGGTTACGGTATTCAGGAAGCAGGCGTGGCGCGGCTATCAGCAATACCAGCATCACCGGTACGGGCACGAGAAAGATAGCATGCCATTGAAAATGTTCGAGCAGTAACCCTCCTACCAGCGGACCTAACATACCGCCGGCAGCGAAGCTGGTACCCCAGACTGCCACGGCGGTGGTGCGCTGGCGATCATCGTGAAACATATTGCGGATGAGTGATAACGTAGATGGCGCCAGGGTAGCGCCGGCGATGCCCAGTATGGCGCGTGCAGCTATCAGCATATTGGCGCTGGTGGCAAAGGCTGCCAGTATTGTAGCAATTGTGAAAGCGATTGCGCCTGCCATCAATAATTTTCTGCGGCCGATACGGTCACCGAGGCTGCCCATCGTGATCAGTGATCCGGCCAGAAAGAAGCCGTAGATGTCTACCATCCACAACAGTTGTACAGGAGAAGGTTTCAGGGCAGTTGCCAGTGTAGGTACTGCAAGGTGAAGAATGGTGAGGTCCATTGCCAGGACCATCAGTGGTAATACAATAGTGGCTAATCCTATCCATTCACGCCGCGTGGCAAGTGCATGATGTCCGTTTGTTGCAGGAGTGGTCATAAGTGGTATCGTTGTAGCGTATCAATAGAAAAATGAAAGAAGTTGTCTGCTATAGATAATACAAGAGTTGCAGCCCGTAACAATGTTCATGCATGACGATGCCTGCAGGTTATCACTACCCGTTTTTGTTTTGTAACCATCAGGCATGTATGAATGAGTGGAATTGTTTGCAACTCTTGTATTGCAAATCTAGTATGTCGTATTTGATTACATGGGTTGTAATTACGACAATAATGGGGGGTATTACGTCATTTTTGGCAAGGTTTAGCTGATAGCTCATGGCTATCAGCTAAACCTTGTTTCCTTATTGTTTTTCCAGCAATGTTTTCAGATTGTTGAGACCGACCTGCAGGTCGTCACCCACCATTTTATCCATGTTCATGCAGACCAGCATCAGGTTCATGGGATAAGTCATGTTGCCATTGAACCCCCACTTCACTTTAGTCTGGGTATCAGAGACGGCGGTGGTGGTCATGTAGGCAGTAGCATCTGCTTTGAATGGTTTAATGAAATGTATGGCAAAGTCCACTCTTTCTCCCTCCGTGAGCTTGACGATGTCCTGCGATCCTTTGCCTGCATTTTTATTATCGCTGTCCCATGCATAGGAGAAGCCCTCTGTACCGTCTGTTCCGGTGTAGCTCTTTTTCATATTGGGGTCCAGCTGATTCCATTTGCTGTAATTGTCCTGGTTTTTCAGGTATTTAATGTAATCATATACTGCCTGTTTCGGTTTATTGACGACAACTTCCCTTTCAACAGTATAGGATTTGGGAACGAATAACGCAGTTATCAGCAACAGGCCGATGAGGGCTGCGATAACGAGGAGAATGTAAAGCAGAACTTTCATAACAGTTATTAAGGTTTAAGAAAGAAATAATTATGCTCTTATATTGCCGGGCGTAATGCCGAACTGTTTTTTGAAAGCGCGGTTGAAGTGTTGCGGATGCGCATATCCTGTTTCGTAAGCGATATCCGTGATCGTTTTGTCGGTGTGCAGCAGCAGGTGCCGCGCCTGTTCCAGTCTGATCTTGTTGAAATATCCGAATACGGTATCATTGAACACTTCCTTGAATCCTTTCTTCAGTTTGAACTCGTTCATTCCGCATAACACTGCCAGTTGTGTCAGCGAGGGCGGCTGCTGTATATCTTTCAGCAATATTTCCCTGGCGAGATGGATACGCTCTTTGTCCTGCCTGTTTTTCAGTATGCTTTCCTTATTCTGTGGTTGTGTGAACAGCGACCATTGCAATAACATCAGTTCCATCATTTTTGTTTCCAGGAACAGCTTTCTGAGACTGCCTTTGAGAGGGCTGTCCCATATTGACTGAATGACGGACTGCATATAGGGAGTGTAGAGAGCCTGGGGTTGTTGTACCAGGAATGGTTTACCTGCTGCTACCTTTTCCACGATATGATCCATTTCTGTGGAATAAGCGGCGAAGAGTTGTATGAATCGTTCTGTATCGATATTGATGGTGAAAGTATTATGGGCGCCGCTGCCGATGAAGCGGTTGCTTTCCCATTCGCCGCGGTTGTACATGACATTGTGATAGCCTTTCGTCAGGACCAACGGCTCTTTGAGATAGCTAAGCTGCTGGTTAATGCGCCCTTCCATGACGAAGTTCATTTCCACGAGTGGGAGTTCATTGAAGTGTTTTAGTTTGCCATGTCCTGCTGCTTTATCCGATATTTTGAGATAGCCGTCACTAACAGCTATGCTACCCATTTTCATCATTCTCAGGTTGCCTGTTACTTCCGGGAAACTGACCTGGTATATAAGGGGCTCATCGCGGTCGGCAAATGTGCAGTATTCTTCGAATGTGGGAAAGTGGTTGGCGTCTTGTTGTTGCCCGTTGTCCATAGCCCGTTATTTAAAAGCTCCGTTTAAGGTACAAAATTATCCGTTTTATGCCAATACAAAGGCCATGTAATCTTCACTTTTACAACAGAATCAAAACAAAGAGGGTTATGAATACAACGGACAAAGCGGATATACAGGTCCCGGTTCTGATCGTAGGTGGCGGCGTGGCAGGATTGTCGGCATTGCTATGTCTGCAGCAGCAGGGCATTACACCATTGCTGGTGGAAAAGCATAAAGGTACTTCTATCCATCCCCGTGCGAGAGGGTTTGATGCGCGTACCATGGAGATTTTCCGGGAGCTGGGGATAAGCGGGCAGATATGTGAAGCAGGGAAAGCGCTGGCGCCGGCCTGGGGTATACTGCATGCTTCTTCTGTGGCTGCTGCCCTGGAGGGTAAAAAGCCTGGTAAGAAATCGGGTCCGGAAAAGCTGATGAAGCTGAAAGGACTGGCGGGGCTTAGTCCTGAGAAAGGCGCGCGTTGTACACAGGATCTGTCAGAGCCTGTATTAGTGGCCGCCGCGAAGCAGCGGGGAGCAGATGTACGTTTTAATACGGAGCTGGAGTCTTTCACGCAGCACGATGATTGTGTTATTGCGTATATCCGCGACCGTGATACCCGTGAAGCCTTGACGGTAAGGGCGGACTATATGATCGCTGCCGACGGCGCTAAAAGCGGTATCCGGGAAACATTGCGGGCGCCTGTCACCGGTACAGGCGTGCTGGGGAACCTACTGAATATTTATTTTGAAGCAGACCTGGAATTTTTTGTGAAAGGCCGTGAATTCAGTATCCTGCTGGTCAGGGAGCCGGATATGTATGGCATGCTCACAGCCATTAACAATAGTAACCGCTGGGTATTTCACCTGCATTATGATACGAGCGCCCAACCGGAAGATCTGTCGGAGGAAAGATTGCTTATTATCCTGCGACAGGTAACAGGGCTGCGTAATATTCCCATCCGTATCATCAGCGTATTGCCCTGGCAGCCTACTGTGAAGGTGGTTAATGACATGCAGCACGGGCGTATATTCCTGGCGGGCGATGCCGCGCATGTGATGCCGCCATACGGCGGAAAAGGCGCCAGCAGTGGCATCCAGGATGTGCACAACCTTGCCTGGAAAATAGCGGCTGTATTAAACAGGAGGGCTGGCCCTGCCCTACTGAAAACCTATAGTGCAGAGCGGCAGCCGGTAGGGTTGCACAATGCATTGCAGTCCGGCAGGTGGGCCGATGAACGCGGGTTGCTGGTGAAGAACCTGGCAGTAGTAACAGGGCTCGTCAGTACCGCGCTACGTGCGGGCATGGCAGAAATGCTGGGCCTGTATAAGATAAGCAGCCGCCTCTGTATGCGAAACATAGCCTATATAGCAGGACTCCCAGATTACCAATATACCTCCACCGCTATCGTTAACGGAAACACACCATCACAGGAATACCGCCGTGCCAGAGCGTTGGATGGCACGGCCGGTACGCGTATGCCACACCTACCGGTGAGACATCAGCAGCTGAATATTTCCACACTGGATTTGCTGGGAAAGCGCTTCGTATTGTTTACGGGAACAGATAATACTGACTGGAAGCAGCTGATTGCTATTCTTCGTTTGCCCGTTACCGTATTCAGTATCGGCGCTGAGGGAGATCTCATACCTGAAGAAAAGAGCATCACTGCGACCGCCGGAATAGGCAATGACGGCGCTTTGCTGGTAAGGCCTGACGGGTTTGTTGCCTGGAAGAGCAAACATTTTTCCACGGAGCTGGAAAGTGTGTGGAAGCAGGTAATGGGATGGAACTGTGATTTGTGTGATTGATTTGATTCTTCTGATGTACGAAGATAGTGGTATGTTATTTATAAAAACGAAGACCCCGTTAAGGTTATTCACTTAACGGGGTCTTCGTTTTTAT
>NZ_DATLKJ010000190.1:0-4287 GCF_035538455.1 Chitinophaga sp. | reverse complement strand
ATAGTGTAGCGTGCTTAACACTACAGATGATAACTGAAATACTTAACGATATTATACAAAAGAGTTGTGTCTTTTAATGGTTAACTTGGGAAAAGCCTGGTATGTCCTTACCGGGCTATTTTTTATACCAATGTTTTGCGCATGATATAGTCTTCCATCAGGTATCCATTACCTATTTCAATGTCTTTCTCACCTACGACTACAAATCCCTGCTTTTCATAAAAGAACCTGGCTTTGTTATAGCGGTTCACGTTCAGCTCAAGTGTTTGTGCACCGAGATTTTTCACCTGTCTGATAACCGTGTCCAGCAGGAATCTGCCAACACCTTTACCCTGATAAGATTGATCCAGGTAGATCTTGTGCAGTTTGTAAACGCCTTCTTCTCCGGTTGGGCTATAGGCGGCAAAGCCTATGGGTCTTTTGTCGTCCTGTAAAATGATGAATTTATGATGTTCTTCTGTCATCTGCCTGGTAAGGGCTTCGGCACTGTACATCATATCAAGCATGTAGTCGAGTTGTTCCGGGGTTAGGATATTCTGGTAAGTAGAGGGCCAGATCTTTTCAGAGAGAGCCTGAATAACCGGGATGTCCGCTACTGATGTTGATTTTATCCGGTACATTTTTCTATTTTAAATTGTTATTTTCTTTTAAGATATTGTCAATGGTCTGCTGTAGTTGGTCGAGGGGAGTAAAGCCTCTGGCGCAGAGATAGAGCTGACCGCCGGTATCCAGTATAGCTGCCGGGAAGCCGGTGATCCCCCAGTTCTGAATCAGTTGGAATTCCTGTTGCGTTTCATATCTGTAGTGCTCATCGTGCATGCGACTGATGAATTCGTCTTCCGGTATGTTATATGGGCGGATGAGTTTACGGTAAGTGTCATCGTTGTTCAGGCTCTTGCCGTCATAATTAAGTGCTACCTGCATGCTGTGCGCAAAGCTGATGGCATTTTCGGGCTGATAATACTTGAAAACGGTCAGGGCTACCGAAGGTTTTTCGGAGTCCATCATTTCTTCGGATGGCAGCAACTTTTCGAGGAAAGGCGCTCCAAACTTCACACCGGTCATTTCTTCCACATTAACATGCGCTTTCTGAATATAGGCGGCCATTGAGGAAAAAGGAGGGCGGTTGCTTCCTGTCATCATTCCTCCCGACAGGATCTCAAACTCCATACTGCCGTTGCTTTGCTGTTGCAATTGCATCACTACAGGAGTGAAGCCATAGCACCAACCGCATAACGGGTCATAAACATAAATGAATTTCATCGGAATTACCGGCGTTTATCAGTTAGCATTCGTTGCTGATGGGTAAGCGCCGTAAAGATAACTAAAAGCTAAGCGTTATCCTCAAAATAATGTTGCTCATTTAATTGTCTCGAAATAGCCTTATTCTTTCGTATCGCCTTTGCCGATAGTCTTATAGCGATGAACAACGTGATAACAGAAGCTCCGAGCGTAAGTATGTTGTTTCCTGTGAAGAGGAAAAAATCGTAGGTGCCGTGGAAGAAAACAGCTATCAGCCATCCGCGGAAGAGCAGGGCAGTTTCCCGTTGCCGTGCAAACTTGGCGAAACCAGCATAATACCCCATCAGGACAGCGAAGGTAGCATGTGCAGGAACAGAAAGAAACATGCGTGCAATACCAGTACCGACGCCATACTTACTTACATAGGCAATATTTTCGAGCGTTGCGAATCCCATTCCTATCATTACGGCATAGACGATGCCATCCAGCGGCTCATTAAACGCCTTGTTTGGATAGGCTACGTAACGCAGCACGAGGAATTTTGCCAGCTCTTCAGAAAAGCCGACTACACCGTAAGCGAAGGCGGCAGTACCGATGAGAGAGCCGCTGTCTTCCCGGAAACCCAGTGAGGCAGCAAATGTCTGTATCACCAATGGTAGTACTACGCAGGCCATTCCCAGCAGAAAGCATTTCAGCAGCAGTCCTACTGGTTCTCTGTCGTACCGGTCCATCAGGTAGATAAACAGCGAGATCGCGAAGCCGGGCGCTACGGCCAGTGCCAGCAACATCATAGTGTGATGTCTTTTTGTTTTTTACGTTCCAGGAGATAATTACTGAGCATATCAACAGTAAAGCTACTGAGATTGTTTGCTTTGGTGACGCCGCCTTTCTGTGCAGCCAGTGAGCCGTAATGAACATCGCGGTAGCCTTTGATGCTATGGGCATCCGGGTCTATAGAGATGAGCACATTTTTCTCCAGGGCATAAGGCAGCCAGGTCCAGTCGATATCGAGGCGACGGGGGTGGGCATTCAGCTCTATTGCCACATTATTGGCAGCGCAGGCATCTATCACCGCTTTGTGATCCACGGGATAGCCGTTGCGGCTCAGCAGCAGCCTGCCTGTCATATGACCGAGAATAGTAGTGTATGGATTTTCGATCGCTTTCAGCAACCTGGTCATGGCCTTGTCTTCTGTCATTTTCAGGTTGGAATGTACTGAAGCGATAACAAGATCAAAGGTTGCAAGTATTTCGTCCGGGTAATCCAGTGCTCCGTCATTGAGAATATCTGCTTCAATGCTCTTGAAAATGCGGAAAGGCGCAAGTTTTTTGTTCAGGTCATCGATCTGTTCCTGTTGCGCTATTACCCGGTCTATGCTGAGACCATTGGCATAAAAGGCGGAGCGGGAGTGATCGCTGATGGCAAGGTACTCGAAGCCTCTGTCTCTCGCTGTGGTGGCCATTTCTTCAAGTGTATCGAGACCATCGCTCCATTGGCTGTGGGAGTGAATAATCCCTTTGATATCAGCCGGGGTGATGAGAGTTGGCAGCAGGTGCTGGCGGGCCAGTTCAATTTCATGGTAGCCTTCGCGCAGGGCTGGCGGGATGAAGCCCATACCGGCAGCGCTGAAGATCGATTCCTCTGAAATGGCCTGCTGCAGGTGTGATGCACCTCCCGCCACATTAAACTTGTCCATGAATGCAGGGGAGGCGGTGGTGGTGAATAAAGTACTGTAAAAATCTACCGGCTGGCAGGTGTGTATGATCACTTTCAGTTTATCGATATATTTCCATACCAGGTTGCTATTGTTAGTGGCAACATGTACAAAGCCTGGCAGCGTAGTCATTTTCTGCAGCACATCTTCAACAGTCGCAGCGATAACCAGTTCTACTTCATCGATGATTACGGCCTGCCGGCGGAAAGCTCCTGTCAGTGCCACATTTGCCGGAGCCAGTGCTTCGCGGAGCATCTTTTCGATGTCGGCGGCTGTTTCTTCGACTTCAGCGTAGAGGTATCTGTTTCTGTTGGAGAGATAGAATTCGATGTTGAGGCGGACGTTTTCCTGTGTTTTTTCGCCGAAGCCTTTGAGGAGCAGGAGGCGGTTTTCATTACAGGCGTATAGCAGCTCGCCCATAGACTCAATTTCCAGCTCTTTCCAGATGGTGGCTATTTTCTTTGGTCCAAGGCCTTTTATTTCGAGCATTTCCACGATACCGGCTGGTGTTTTGCCGATATAGGTGTCCAGCAGTGAGAATTGGCTGGTATCCAGCATTTCGAGGATGCTTTTTCCGGTGGAATCGCCGATCCCTTTGATGCGGAAGATATCGTCGCGGGGAGTATCTTTAAGTTGAGCGGGTAATTTTTCTATTGTGAATGCCGCGCTGGCAAAGGATTTTGCTTTGAAACTGTTTTCTCCGTGAATGTCCATCAGTTTGGAGAGGAGCGAGAAATTGTCTGCTATTGCGTAATTGTCCATGACGTGAAATTACAAAAAAAAGATCCTGGTAGTAATACCAGGATCTTTATAACTACATTTTGTAATTCCGATCTTAGTTTGCCGGAGCTGCAGGGGCTGCAGGAGGAGTTGCTGTTTTTTTGGCAGCAGGCTTCTTAGCAGCTTTCTTTTTAGGAGCAGCTTTCTTAGCAGCGGCTTTCTTTTTAGGAGCAGCTTTCTTAGCAGCAGCTTTCTTTTTAGGAGCAGCTTTTTTAGCAGCTGCTTTTTTAATTGTTGCCATTGTTTTTTGAATTTGGGTTAGTAAAAAAATATTGGGTATAAAAAAACTTTATGGCTAACACTGATTAGGCTTCTGCCTGAGCAGTGGTATCAAATGCTTTAACAGAAACGTAAGTTTTGTTTTCGCGACCTTTTCTGAATTCCACTACACCGTCCGCAACTGCGAAAATGGTAAAATCTCTACCGATGCCTACATTTTGACCAGGGTGGTATACGGTACCTCTCTGGCGAACGATGATGTTACCAGAAATAGCTGGCTGACCACCGAATATTTTAACGCCCAGTCTTTTGCTCTGGGAATCGCGGCCGTT
>NZ_DATLKJ010000189.1:0-25752 GCF_035538455.1 Chitinophaga sp. | reverse complement strand
ATTCCGGTCGTTATACCCAAACTTATCCACAGGAAATCCACTATTTTCAAGGGCTCTGTAGTTTGGTACAATACTTGGACCAAAGCCCCGTTTATTACAAAAGTACTGGGAAATATGCTATGGCACAGGGTTTTACAGGATGTCGCTAAAAGAACCTCCTTTAGCTCCCAACTGTCCAATCAGCTGTAACCGTTACCAGTAGCGTTTTTCAGCCGATAAAATTTTCTATAAAAAATTTGTAAAAAATTTGGTAATCTGATAAAACGCGCTATATTTGCTCACATCAAACATTTTTTCACTAGTTAAATCTTACTAACTATGAACAAAGCCGAATTAATCGACAAGCTTGCTAAAGATGCAGGTATCACCAAAACCCAAGCTAACGAAGCTCTGGATTCTTTCACCAAAGCTGTTGCCGATACCCTGAAAAAAGGTGGTAAAGTAACTCTGGTTGGTTTCGGTACTTTCTCAGTTTCTAAACGTGCTGCTCGTAACGGTAGAAACCCTCAGACTGGCCAGATCATCAAGATCAAAGCTAAGAAAGTTGCTAAATTCAAAGCTGGTAAAGCTTTATCTGACAAGCTCTAATCAGTTAGCACAACTTATTCAAGCAAGGAACACTTATGTTTCTTGCTTTTTTTATGCCTAAAAGGGCGACAGTATAGAATTTCAGCGAATTACAGTAATTTGCAGACTGATAACATCATTATTTTATAACAACAAACTTCAAATCATTCGTTATGGGTAGAGGAGATATTAAAACCAAAAGAGGTAAGATATCCAACAAATCTTTCGGTAAATCAAGACCTGCAAGAACCGGGAAAGCTGCTGCAGCTAAGACTGAGAAGAAAGCATAGTTATTTGGTTATTTAGTTATTTGGATATTTTGTTTCAAAAGAGGTACCTCTTTGAAACAAAATATCCAAATAACTAAATAACCAAATAACTAAATCTTATGGGGCCAGGCGCTCTATTTTCCAGCTTCCTTCAGTGGTAAGCGTATACAGTATACGGTCGTGCAAACGACTGCTTCTTCCCTGCCAGAACTCAATAACCTGTGGTTTCACCACATACCCACCCCAGTAATCAGGTCTTTCAGGCACAGTTTTCTCATAGGTTGCAACCACTTTATCTACCTGTTCTTCCAGGAAAGAACGGTCAGGGATTACTTTGCTCTGCGGAGAAGCAATAGCACCTATTCTGCTGCCCATTGGCCGGCTGTTATAATATTCGTTGCTGATACCAGCATCAGCCTTTACAACGGTGCCTTCTATACGAACCTGGCGCTCCAGTTCCTTCCAGAAAAACAAAAGGGTTACATGCGGGTTCTCTGCCAGCTCCTGCCCCTTGCGGCTTTCATAGTTAGTAAAAAACAGGAAACCGTTTTCATCAAAGCTCTTCAGCAACACGATCCTGGCAGACGGGCGGCCATTGGCCGTGCTGGTAGCCAGTGTCATGGCATTAGGTTCATCTATCTCGCTGCTAAGCGAATCATTCCACCACTTATCAAACTGTTGCAGCGGATGTGGCGCCACGTCCTTTTCATCGAGGGAGGCCAGCCTGTAATCTTTTCGTAAGTCAGCTACTTTCTGGTTTAACATGGTATATCCATTTATCTGAACAATGGCTAACAGCCACCGGCTGATAGCTATCAGGCAAAGTTATGGAAGGATAATAGTAATTTTGACGGACCTGATATAAATCATGATATGAAAAAAACTTTCTTATCGTTCCTGCTGGCAACAGCGGCCCTGTTTTCCTGCCATACCAATAGCACGCCTGCAAAGGCGGGCAGCGACACCGCTATTCTTGTAATCCCGCTTGCAAGCACTCCTTACTTTTATACACAACTCAAAGGCGTAGTAGGTGGCAAACACATCACCATGCAATTGCTGAAAACAGCCCCCCATCTGTTTGGCGGCTACTATTGCTATGATAGCATCGGACAACCCGTCAATATCTGGGGCAGTCTCGATTCCAATCTCGTGAAGCTCTATGAAGAAACCACTGCTGGCGGTGAAGAACGCTTCTTCGGCGGTACACTGAGCGACGATGGTATCTTCAAAGGTGTATGGCATGGTGACAGCACCTCCCATCACTTTGAGCTGCATACAGATCTAAGAAGGGCCGTTCCGTTCCGCGTCTATTACGATACCGATTCCCTTCACCTGATAGCCTCCAACCCGCAGTCACCTATAGGTATGGTCTCCAGCAGTATTATTTGGCCCGATTCCTCCGTTGATTCTTCATTAGCAACTTTTCTGAAAAGGCAGATCACCTCCAGCACATATGTAACCACACCTGAGCAATACATCAAAATGGATATGGACTCCTTTAAGATCTCCTACCAGGTGGCAGCCAAAGATGCAGACAGCAGCGAACTGAACGATGAAACACAGGCTAATTCCTGGAATTGGACTACAGACGATGCGATGAGAATTGTATGGAACACCTGGCCCTATCTTGTTATAGAAAAATATTCCTACGATTTCACAGGCGGTGCACACGGCAACTGGAATGCTGTTTACATTACACTTGACCTCTCAAAGAAAAAAGTGATCACGCCTGCGGATATTTTTAAGACAGGTTACAAGGAGAAACTAAGTCCTCTGCTGGATAAGGCTTTCAGGAAGAAGTACAAGATCGGGGAAGATGAAATGCTGTATCAGAACCTGTTGGTAAAGACAATTCCGGCAAATGATAATCTCATCGTTACTGATAAGGGGGTTGCATTTAGTTATGTACCTTATGAGATCGGGCCTTATGCATTGGGGCAGGTAACATTGTTTATTCCGTTCACTGAGCTGAAACCGCTCTTAAAAAACTAAAATTTATTTATGTGGTTATGTAGCTATTTTGTTTCAGAAACAAAATAGCTACATAACCACATAAATAAATTTAAATTATCCCTGTACCAGGGTGCCCACGTTTTTCCCCATAATTACATTAAGGAGATTATTAGGCTTGTTCATATCAAACACAATGATAGGCAGCTTATTTTCCTGGCAAAGGGTAAATGCTGTCATATCCATTACGTTGAGAGATTTCTGGTATACTTCAGAGAAGGTAATAGTTTCGTAGCGAACGGCTGTTTTATCTTTTTCCGGATCAGCGGTATAGATACCGTCCACGCGGGTTCCTTTGAGAATCACATCAGCCTGGATTTCAATAGCACGCAGAGATGCAGCAGTATCAGTGGTAAAGTAAGGGTTACCGGTACCTGCACCGAATATAACGACACGGCCTTTTTCCACATGTCTGATAGCACGGCGACGGATATACGGTTCTGCGATCTGTTCCATTTTGATAGCAGATTGCAGACGGGTGTAAAGACCAATTTTCTCAAGGCCGCTCTGTAATGCCATTCCGTTAATAACAGTGGCAAGCATCCCCATATAATCTCCCTGTGCCCGCTCAATTCCGGTTTCTGCTTCGTTCATTCCACGGTAGATATTCCCTCCACCTATCACGATGGCTACCTGTACACCGAGATCAGTTACTGCTTTGATATCGTAGGCATACTGGGTAATTACCTTATGATCAATACCATAATTTGCATCCCCCATAAGGGCCTCCCCGCTCAATTTGAGCAAAATTCGCTTGTACTTTGGCAACATGACGCTTAAAATATTGTAAGACTCTGATTTTTCTGGTGTAATTACGGTATCCTAAGATACAACATAAAAGCAAAAAGCTGAAAGCAACTGCAAAATGCGGTTATTTTTTTACTTTTTACCTTATTTGAATGCGCCGGGTTGATAATGCGCAAAAAAAAGGAGAGAACCTGTATTCTCTCCTTTTTCTGAATATGATTTTATCAACCTAAAGCGATTCGCTTAAAGCTGTTAACCTTCAGCTCAGCATCAACTGATTTCAGGTAATCGCCAACGGATTTATTGTTGTCTTTAACAAAAGCTTGCTGCAGCAGGGTGCTTTCTTTAAAGAATTTGTTCACTTTACCCATAGCGATTTTCTCAGCCATTTCAGCGGGCTTGCCTTCTGCTTTCACCTGTTCTACGGCAATTTCTTTTTCGCGTGCAATAACATCAGCAGGAACGCCGTCTGCATCTACTGCGATAGGATTCATTGCAGCGATCTGCATAGCAACATCTTTACCTACTTCTTCAGAAACTGCTTTAGAGAAAGAAACCAGTACACCCATACGGTAGTTACCGTGGATGTAAGCAGTTACGCCACCACCTTCAACAAATTCGAATTTATTCAGGCTGATTTTCTCGCCGATTTTAGCTACCTGATCGTTCACTTTATCAGCTACAGTAGCGCCATCCAGTTGAGCTGCATTCAGATCTTCAATAGTTTTGATGCCTTTGCTCAGTGCCAGATCAACGATAGCCTGCGCAAACTTAACGAAGTCCTCGTTTTTAGCAACGAAGTCAGTTTCGCAACCCAGACCTACGATAACACCAGTTTTACCATCAGCAGAAGTTTTAGCGATGATAACACCTTCTTTAGTTTCACGGTCAGAGCGGAGAGCAGCTACTTTCTGTCCTTTCTTACGCAGATAGTCAACTGCTTTTTCGAAATCACCATCACTTTCAACCAGTGCCTTTCTGCAGTCCATCATACCAGCACCAGTTTGCTGACGCAGTTTGTTTACATCAGCTGCTGTAATTGTTGCCATGAGCTATAATTAGTTTTATAATGTAAAAATTTATGCAAATTACTATGAACCACTGTAGCTATTAGCCTTTAGCAGTTAATCAATTATTAAATTAACAGCTAAAGGCTAATAGTAAAGGTTCAGATATATTATTTACCAGCTGGTTTCCTTGGACCACCGCCGCCTGCATTAGACGGACGACGCTGACCACCGCCGGCGCCACCGCCGCGGTTTCCACCACCGCCACCACGGTTTCCGCCACCAGTGCCGCGATTAGCACCACCAGGACCACGGCCACCGCCTGTGCCAGGACCGCCCTGACCACGACCACCGCCGCCTGGTTTGCGACCTCTTTCACGATCTTCACCGCCTTCAACGTCGAATTTGCGAGCTTTATCGTCTGCTTCTTCTTCCTCTTCTACTTCTTCAGATTTCTCACTTGCTCTTTCAGAAAGACCTTCAGCAATAGCAGCGCAGATATAGCTGGTGATGATAGCGATAGATTTGGTAGCATCATCGTTCGCAGGAATAGCGAAATCTACTTTGCTTGGATCTGAGTTAGTATCCACCATACCGAAGGTAGTGATACCCAGACGTTTCGCTTCAGCCAGTGCGATGTGTTCGTGGCTGATATCCACCATGAACAGAGCAGCCGGTACGCGAGCCAGCTGTGCAATACCACCCAGCACTTTTTCCATTTTCTCTTTATCACGGCTTAAAGTAAGACGTTCCTTTTTAGTGATATTGTCGAAAGTGCCGTCCTGCAGCATTTTCTCGATGCTCTGCATCTTCTTTACGCTCTTGCGGATTGTAGAGAAGTTAGTGAGCATACCACCCAGCCACCTTTCGGTAACATAAGGCATATTGATATTGCGCGCAGCGTCAGCTACGATTTCTTTCGCCTGCTTTTTAGTTGCAACGAACATGATCTTCTTACCGCTCTTTGCGATAGATTTCAGGGCAGCTGCTGCTTCCTGTAAACCTTCTACGGTTTTATTCAGATCAATGATATGAATACCTTTCTTTTCTGCGAAAATATAAGGCAGCATTTTAGGATTCCATTTCTTCTTCAGGTGACCGAAGTGAACACCTGCCTCCAGTAACTGCTGCTGCAATGAGGTATTATTTTCCATGTTTATATTACTCAATTAAAAGGATCAAATAATGTTTAGCTATTAGCCAACTGCTCAAATATTAGCGTTTAGAGAACTGGAAGCTTCTTCTAGCTTTAGCTTTACCTGGTTTCTTACGTTCTACGCTTCTTGGATCACGTTTCAGCAGACCCGCAGCTTTCAGTGCAGGACGGAACTCAGCATTTACTTCGCACAGTGCGCGGGCAATACCCAGTTTAATAGCTTCTGCCTGTCCTTTGATACCACCGCCCTGTGCATTCACTTTCACATCAAACTTATCAACAGCGTCGATAGTCTTTAAAGGCAGCTCCACCTGGTTCTGCAGGTAGATCAGAGAAAAGTAGTTTTTATAATCTTTGTCGTTAACTGTAATGTTACCGGTACCCTTGTTGATGTAAACACGGGCAACAGCTTCCTTACGGCGACCAATTGTATTTTTTTGCTTTTCCATGTATCAGAGAAAAATTAGAAAGTTAAAGGTTGTGGTTTCTGTGCAGCATGAGGATGCTCAGCACCTGCATACACAAACAGCTTTTTGAACATCTTACGACCCAGACGGTTTTTAGGCAGCATACCTTTGATCGCCTTTTCAATCATCACCTCAGGACGACGACGGATCAGGTCTTTCGCCAGTTCAATCCTCTGACCACCAGGATAACCGGTGTAGTGGATGTATTCTTTCTCATCCATTTTATTGCCGGTCAAAGAAATTTTATCCGCATTAATCACGATGATAAAATCACCACAATCAGTATGAGGCGTATAGTAAGGCTTGTTCTTACCTCTTAAAATGGCCGCCATCTTGGCACACACTCTACCAAGAGTCAGGTTGGTAGCATCTACAATGTACCAGTCGCGCTTTACGTAAGCGTCGTTAGCCGATTTAGTTTTAAAACTTAATGTATTCATTGTTGTATACGATAAAAAATTACGTCTTGTAAACAATTCCCCTATCAGAAGGAGTGCAAAGGTACATTCCACATTCTTAATAACCATGAATTTCACCTACTTTTTTACACAATACCTTTACAAGCAATTGATTTTCAATAAAAATTTTGTTTTAAAGTTATTAACACCAGCCAGCGACGCTGTTGATATTAAAAATTAACATCAAATAAAAGAGGGGTATCCCTAACGGAAATACCCCTCTTGAACTTTTGGCTTAATATATCAGTACCCTGTATTCTGCGTCATATTCGGATTCACATCCCTTTCTGTCTGCGGCACCGGCAACACCAGGATCGGATCATTGTAATCACGCGATCCCAGCTTCAGCTTCAATCGCTTGATAGTCCAGAGCCGGTCACCCTCAAATGCCAGCTCCCGGAAGCGTTCGCTTATAATATCATCAGCAGTAACCACACTCAGATCACCGGCGTGCGCACGTGCACGGACGGCATTCACATCGGCCAGCGGCGTTACCCCTCCCACCGGAGCGCCACCACTGCGGAAATTAGCCTCTGCACGCGTCAGCACCATTTCAGACAAACGCACCACCGGCACAACCTTATACTGCTGTTTCCATTTACCTGTATAAGTGCCGTCAATCCCTGAAATACTGGTGCCTTCATACACAAATGCCTTACGGTCATCCCCATCCTCGTAATTGTTCAGCCAGTCTGCCATGATCTGCAGATCACCCCTACCCACAGGCTTTGCCGAATAAAAAGTAGCCACTCCATTATCAGTGGTACCCGCATTACTTTGCTTATTCTGCTGAATCGCAAAAATATCTTCGGTGGAATTGGTATTGTTATTAAATGCCTTATCAACAGAGGTAACAAGCACAAACCCTCCTTTGGCGATCACATCATTGGCTGCAGCAGCCGCTTCAGCATACCTCCCCTGATTCATATACACCCTTGCCAGGAACGCCTCTGCTGCATATTTGGTCGCCCTTGCATTTTCGTTGCTCTCCGGAAGGTCATTCAATGCTGCGGTAAGGTCATCGATCACCAGCTTATATACCTCACTCACCTTAGCACGCGGCCGCTTGTCGCGCGTAGGATCATACGATGATATTGGTTCAAGCACAATAGGTACGGCATCATTTGCGGTCGTATTGCCGGCAGACCAAGGCTGCGCATAGAAATTCACCAGCTCAAAATAGGTGATCCCCCTGATGAACCTCGCTTCAGCTGTCACCACCTTCTGTTCATCTTTATTTACCACCCCGATCTTATCCAATACCGTATTAGCGCCTGCTATGGTAATATAGGCACGTGCCCACATATCTTCTGCAATAGAAGAGTTCCTGTCCTGCTGCTTCACCGATATTGCCCTGTAAGCAGCGAATGTTCCCACGAAGTTGATAGCATTATCTCTCCCCAAAAGGTCTGCTACTACCAGGTACCGCTCCCCGAATGCATTTGCATGTTGCAAAGAGGCATAACAGCCTGCCAATACAGCTTTTACATCTTCACTGGTTGTGATCTGTCCGGGAGTAACTTCCTGAGATGGGAGCACGTCCAGTTTCTTGTTGCAGCCAGAAGCCAGTGCCAGTGTACAGGCAGCCAAGGATGCATGAAGAATATATTTTCTGAGTTTCATGTTCTGTTTTTTGTTTGATGATAACAATTATCCGTACTCTTTATCAGAAGCGTACATTAAGACCCACCACATACGTCTTTGCCTGCGGAATCGTATACCGGTCCACACCGCTGGAGATATTCCTGGTAGTGTTAGAACTGCCGGCCAGTGGCGTAGTACTTACCTCAGGATCACTGATGTAATCTGTTTTAGTCCACAGGTTATACCCCGCCGCATATACTTTAATACCCTGTATTTTCAGCTTTTCAATAATGCGTTTAGGTAGATTATAGCTCAGTGTTACATTCTTCAGCCTGATATAGGAACCGTTGTAAATATAGCGGGATGAGGTCTGGTAGCCAGTCGGGTAAGTAATGCTTACCCGGGGTACATCTGTTATATCACCTGGCTTCTGCCATCTGTTGAGAATATCCAGCGTCTGGTTGTCGTAACCATTGCCAAATCCGGCAGTCTGGAAAGTACCGGCAGAATTGAATATTTTATTCCCGTGAACAAATGTGAAAAACACACTCAGATCAAAACCTTTGTAAGAGAAGTTGTTGGTGAAGCCCCCCGTAAAATCAGGATTGGAGCTACCCACCACTACTTCAGGCGCCCTATTGATGTTATTGGTCGGCTTACCTGTTGAATCCATATATAGTGCATCACCGGTTTCCTTATCTGCACCAATAAATCTGGGCATATAGAAAGTACCAATACTCTGTCCTTCTACAGCCCGCTGGCTGCCGCTCTTGATCACCTGCCCCTGCAGATTGGTGATTTTGTTTTTGTTAAATCCTATGTTGAAGCTGGTTGTCCATTTAAATTCTCCTTCCAGGTTACGGGTGTTCAACGAAAACTCGATCCCTTTGTTTTCCATCTTACCCAGGTTTTGGGTAATGATCCCATATCCCGTAGTAAGCGGGATATTCACGTCCAGCAAAAGGTCAGATGTATTTTTCTTGTACACATCCACCTCACCGGAAATCCTGTTCTCCAGGAAACCGAATTCCAGACCAACATCAGCCTGAAAAGTCTTCTCCCAGCGGAGATCAGGGTTAGCCAGCTGTGATGGCTGAAAGCCCGGGAGATCGGGATAGTTGGTGATCTTATACAAAGAAAGGAAGCGGCCCTCCCCGATCTCAGCGTTACCTGTAAGACCTGCGCTGGCCCTGAGCTTCAGAAGGCTAATCGCTTTTGATTCCTTCAGGAAGTCTTCCTGCGAGATTACCCAGCCAAGCGATCCTGCCGGGAACACGCCATATCTGTTGTTGGGACCAAAGCGGGAAGACCCGTCTGTTCTGATACTGAAGCTGGCGAGATATTTTTCGTTGTATGCATAATTGGCCCTGAAGAAATAAGACAGGAAAGTATACCTGAAATTCTTCCCGATACCTGTTGTGATAGCTGTAGCGCCAGACAGGTTTTTCACAGCATCGGAAGGATATGATTCCCCCTGGGTGATATTATTGCGGTTCTCATTCTGCAGATAACTAGTACCCAGCACCATGGACAATTTATGCCTACTTCCCAATGAAGGTGTAATAGTAAAGAAGTTATTGGTATTGAGAGATACGCTCTGGGCATTGATAGACTGGCCTTTCCCAATACCGGCACCATCTAAAGAAAGTTTGCTCTTGAAATAATCCTCGTTCATGTTGAGGATGTCTGCACCCAGTTCTGAGCGGAAGTTCAGCCACGGCAGGAAATTGTAAGTGGCGTATACATTGCCCAGGGTACGGAAAGATATTTGTTTATCGCTGTCGTATTGAGCGTCAAACAATCCGTTATCATACAAGGTTTTTGAATTGAGCTTGCCTGTATTGGGATCAATGATGGGTGAGATGGGGATCTGGGCCACCAGCTGGCTTGGAGAGGAAAACTCATTGTCCTGTGAAATCCTGTCCAATTGAGAGCGGTTTACACTGAGGTTGATCCCTACATTCAGTTTATCAGTAGCCGCATGATCGAGGCTCAGACGGGCGCCGTAGCGGGTGAATTTATTATTGATTACAATAGCTTCCTGGGAACTATAGAATCCGGATACAAAGAAGCGGGTCTTCTCGCTACCACCTGTAGCGGAAAGGTTGATCTGGTTTGACCTTGCAGGGTGACGATATACTTCATTCTCCCAGTTGGTATTCACCGCGCCGTTGCGCCAGTCCGTTCCGAGGGAGTAATTATCCAGGATATCTGATTCATATGATTTCTTATAAGCAGCAATAGCTTCAGGCTCTGATCCATAGCCGGTATCGTGGTTTCTAAAATCAGTCTTACCGTCATTTACAGCTGCTTCCTCGATCAATTCCACATATTGTTTGGCGTTGAGAAAACCACGTTTCATCGTAGGCGTAGCCCAGCCGGTGTTTACATCGAGATTGAAAACAGTGCGTTGATTGAGTTTACCCTTTTTGGTGGTCACCAGTACAACACCGTTGGATGCACGCGCACCATAGATAGCAGTAGCAGCAGCATCTTTCAGTACCTCTACAGATTCAATGTCGTTAGGGTTAATGTCTGTAAGTGGATTGGTAATTTCATTGTCGTCGTCCGTCTGCAGGCTGGACTCTACCGGCATTCCATCTACAATATAAAGCGGCTGGTTGCTGGCGGAGATAGAGGAGGTACCTCTCACCCTTACCTTTAATCCCTGGCCCAGTCTTCCGCTTCCCGACTCAATTACAACGCCGGCAGCCTTTCCTTGTATAGCTGATTCGAAGCTGGGAACAGGTACATCCTCAATTTCCTTGGCGTTGATTTTTGCAATAGAGCCGGTTACTTCACGTTTCAGCTGGGTTCCGTACCCAACTACCACGATCTCGGAGATATCTTTGTTCCCGGCAGATAAAGCCACCGTAATGCTGCTTTTACCTGCAATAGATACCTCCTGGTCTGCATACCCTACGAAGGTAAAGACGAGGGTATTCACATTACCTGGAACCGATAATTTAAATGCGCCGTCTGCGGCGGTAATAGTACCGCCGGCAGCACCTTTGGTTTTCACCGTAACGCCTGGCAAAGGGCTCCCGTCCTTGGCATCGGTTACCTTTCCGGTAATTTGTTTTGATTGGGCAAACGAAACCATGCACAGGAGCATCAGCATGGTCAGCCATGAGAAAAATCGGGACATAGACAGATGGTTGATGTTTAAGTTTAGATTTCAGTTATAGTCATAGAAAAAGCGATAGTAATAGAACTTGGTTGAGCGACATTGGTTGAAAAACGTCTACTAAATAATTACACTGCCCTTCGCGTGATTGAGTATGCTTCAAATTTGTTAACAGACAAGCTTTTCAATAAAACTGTTACAAAGCATTTTCAATAAGCAAATATTAACTGGTTCTAAAAGTAAATATTTGTAACTTCTTAAAAAAGTGTTAAAGATATTTCTTGATAAATATAAACAAAAAAGATTGCGCAGGTAGCTGCGCAATCTTTTTAATATATTAAGAATCAATTAATTATTTCTATTTCTAGCTCCCATATAAACCAAAATGTATTGAAAAAGCGTAACGATGGATGCCAGCGCAGCGACCACATAGGTCATGGCAGCCCACCAGAGGGCATTTTTGGCCTTATCGTGCTCGTCTTTCTGCATCAGGCGACTACTGTCCAGCCATGAAAGGGCACGTCTGGAAGCGTCAAACTCCACAGGCAGGGTCACTACCGAAAAAAGGGTAGTGATACCGAAAAGGATAATACCGCCCAGGAGCAATTCCGGGAAGCGGTTAATCAGGAAGATACCAGCCAGCAGCACCCATGATACGAGCGTAGAGCTCACCTGCACGGCGGGTACCAGTCTGGAACGCAAGCCCAGCCAGGGATATGCCGCTGCGTGCTGCACGGCATGGCCGCATTCATGCGCAGCAACGGCGGCAGCGGCTACATTAGCGCCAGAATACACATCAGCACTCAGGTTCACCGTCTTGGTAGCCGGGTTATAGTGGTCAGACAGAAATCCTTCAACAGACACTACCTGAACGTCATAGATATTATTGTCACGCAGCATTTTCTCAGCCACCTGCCTGCCGGTAAGCCCGGATGAGGTTGGTACCTCACTGTAAGTGCGGAACTTACTTTTCAATACAAAACTTACCAACATGCTGATCCCTACAAAAATCAGCGATACAAAACTGATTCCTGGTGTCATTATTTTTAGAATTAGGTTTTAATAGCAGGCACAAATATCCCTCCATTCAGTTCGTTTTAAGGAATATTTAGCTTTTAACTGCCAAGGCCGTTGGCCCCCTAAATTTCAGAAATTTAACACTGCCATTTTGGCAAAATCTATTCAAAAACATGAAAATTCGGCGGTTTTTCAGTTCTCAACAGAAATGTCTTATTATAAATATTTCATATGCAAAATTCCTCAACATCAACCCTATTTATCAACATTTTACGGCTGGCCAATGAAAGTAATATTGGACAAACTATAGCCTCAAACAAGCGATAGAAGCCACTTTCTGACATTAAAAAAAACCATCAAAAGTTATTCACATCAATTAAATAAACTTTTTTATTCTGAACCCATTTTGTAATTTAGACCTGAATTTAATGGGTTAGTAAGTAGAAAGAGTCAACGGAATCTTCCGTTTGGCTCTTTTCTCTTTTTAGACCATTTCACCTCACTTTTATCATCACCTCCCTAATCATTTTCATGGTATAATTTTCAAAACAACTTACTTTGTAAGAATCCTTCTTTATATAAATTTATGAGTAAGATAAGAACCGCATTTTTTTGCCAGAACTGTGGATATGAATCTGCCAAATGGAATGGAAAATGCCCCAGTTGTGGACAATGGAATACATTCGTAGAAGAGCGTGTTCAAAAAGAGATTCCCTCCAGGCATGACTGGAAAACAAATGATACATCAAACAGCCGCATTCAAAAGATCATCAACCTGTCTGATATAACAACTACTGAGGAAAAAAGGTTGCTGACACCAGACAATGAACTGAATCGCGTGCTGGGAGGCGGAATAGTACCAGGTTCACTGGTACTCGTAGGTGGAGAACCCGGTATCGGGAAATCCACGTTGTTCCTGCAAAGTGCACTGCAACTGAAGCAAATCAAAACACTTTATATCAGTGGAGAAGAAAGTGAGCAACAGATTAAAATGCGGGCAGACCGCATCCAGAATTCCAATGAACAGTTTTATCTTCTCACAGAAACATCTACCCAAACAATATTCCAGGAGATCAAAAAACTACAACCTCAACTGGTTATTGTAGACTCCATACAAACCCTGCACACTCCACTGATTGAGTCTGCCCCCGGAAGTGTGTCACAGATTCGTGAAACAGCCGCAGAACTGCAACGCTTTGCAAAAGAAAGCAATATACCGGTGTTCCTTATCGGGCACATTACAAAAGATGGCTCCATTGCAGGCCCGAAAGTATTGGAGCATATGGTAGACACTGTACTTCAGTTTGAAGGCGATCAGCATTATGCTTATCGGATTCTGCGCACCATCAAAAACAGATTTGGCTCAACAGCCGAACTGGGTATTTATGAAATGACTGGTACCGGCTTAAGACAGGTTACCAATCCATCAGAAATACTGATATCTCAACGTGACGACCTATTGAGCGGTGTGGCAATATCCGCTACCATGGAAGGCTTACGGCCATTACTTGTGGAAGTACAGGCATTGGTAACACAATCCGTTTACGGAACCCCACAACGTACCGCCACCGGTTTTGATCTGCGCAGATTACAACTGCTGCTGGCTGTACTAGAAAAACGTGGTGGGTTCCACTTTGGTGTTAAAGATGTGTTTCTGAACATTGCCGGAGGGCTCCGTGTGGAAGATCCTGCTATTGATCTCGCAGTGCTGTGTGCGTTGCTCTCATCTTATGAAGATAACGCGCTGCCGAATAAAATATGCTTTGCCGGAGAGGTAGGTCTCAGCGGAGAGATCAGGGCGGTAAATCGCATAGAGCAACGGATTGTTGAAGCCGAAAAGCTGGGCTTTGAAAAAATATTTATCTCCCGCTACAACAAAAAAGGAATAGATTTTAGTAAATTCAATATAGAGGTAATTGCCGTAGGAAGAGTGGAAGAAGTATACCAGCAACTGTTCTGATCTGCATACCTGTTAAAATGTTAACCCAATGCTTATACGTTTGTTATCTCCGGTGATTCACCTGTTTTATCCCCATTGTTGTGAAATATGTGGTAAAGATCTGCCGGCAGCTGATGACCTGTTATGTCTGCGCTGCCATGATACCCTACCAGTCACACAGTTTCACCGCTATGAAGGTAATCCTGTAGCCAACATCTTCAGAGGCCGCGTACAGATAAAACATGCCATGGCCGCCTATTATTACAGCCAGTCTTCTGGTATGCAACATCTCGTGCACAGCTTTAAATACCGGCAACGTAAAGACATAGCGCTATGGCTGGGCAGGCAAATTGGCTATATGTTACAGGAAAGCCCTTGGATCAGTGAAATTGATATGCTGGCACCAGTGCCGCTCTTTCCATCAAAGGAAAGAAGCAGAGGATATAACCAGGCAACACTGCTGGCTAACGGTATTGCGCATATTATAAAAAAACCGGTATTGTCAAAGGCACTGACCAGGCTGCAGTTTACCCGCACCCAAACCAGACAGGGCAGAACAGACCGCTGGCAGAATGTGGCCACTGTATTCAGCGCTGATCCACGGGTAGTAACAGGCAGGCATATACTATTAACAGACGATGTGATCACCACAGGAGCTACTACCGAGGCGTGCAGCCAGGCACTGCTGGACGCCGGCGCCAGCGTCAGTGTCTGCAGCCTCGCGTACACAACCCGCTGATCAAAAAAGTTATTTTTTTGTTACCGGTATGATTATCTTTACACTGAGTCTGCTACATTATTATCTTTGGTGCGTCTTCTCAATTGAATTGTTATGCTTAAACTAGCCTTACTCTCACTCGTCATGTTTTTTGCTGCTGCTTCACATATCTACGACTTTAAGGTAGATGCCGTTGATGGAAGTAAGATCGACTTTGCAAAGTACAAAGGGAAGAAAATACTTGTTGTAAACACAGCCTCCCTTTGTGGTAACACCCCTCAATATGCGGGTCTTGAAAAATTGTATAAGAAATATCAGAACAAATTGGTAATTGTTGGCTTTCCCGCCAATAATTTCGGATCACAGGAACCTGGGTCCAATAACGAAATCAAAGAGTTCTGCACGAAACAATATGCTGTCACATTCCCAATGGCCGCTAAAATTTCTGTAAAGGGAGCTGATATTCACCCCCTCTACAAATGGCTGTTGGACGAGAGTAAAGCAAAACACCTGGAGCCAGCCGAAGTTACCTGGAACTTCCAAAAATATCTGCTGGATGAAAAAGGTAACCTGGTGGCCGTATTTTCCCCAAAAACCCAACCCGAAGCACCGGAAGTAATTGCTGCTATTGAAAAATAGCATTTTCGTCCTTAACCCCCTTGCCACCTGAGTGTAATAAAATACGCGCCGAATAAACTGCGTATACGTACATACGTATGCGTTAGTTGATATTATATTTTACACCTAGCGGACATCAAATAAATGAAACACCTCGAAAAAGTGATCAATAAAAAGAAGCTGTTACCAATTATTATTGCTGCAAGCGCCAGCCTGCCATTCACGGCCTGCCAACAGAAAATAGATACGCCTGAACTCTCCTGCCCGGAGCTCAGTATGACTGCCACTCTCCAGGACAAAACCAATTCGCTGAAATTGGTAACAAACACCATCTTCAGTCAGGAAAATGATAGCGCCGTTACTAAGTATCTGAGCCTGGAAGCACTCTCAGATACTATGAAAGTCATCATCAATGTAATTGATCCGGGGTATCCCTATAATGCCAAAACGAACGACAGCCTTCGGTTGGCTACCTATAGATTCTCACGGACAGCCAATCTTCAGGGAGGACTGGTAGTTGCCGGTATGCGAAACAAAGATGGCTCCATCAGTTACTTTACCACTGACAGCTCCAGCGTTACCATCAACCGCGTAAACACAGTCCGCAAAACAGTTTCCGGCACCTTCACCTTTGTGGCTGATAAAGGCGCTATAGCTGGGAAAGGCACCTTCCAGAATGCCTGTTACGTTACCCTGCAATAGCCGGTTGTAAAGGATTAATCCCCCTTTTCATTATCTTGCGCCCATGCTTTTTTCAGATATCATAGGACAAACAGCTGTACAACAACAGCTGATGCAGTCTGTGGAACAAAACCGGCTTAGTCACGCCATGATATTATTGGCGCCGGAAGGTGCAGGTGGACTCCCCCTGGGACTTGCCTTCACTCAATACCTGGTGTGCGAGAACAAGCAGGCAAACGGTGCCTGTGGTAAATGCGCGGCCTGTCAGAAAGCATCACAGTGCATACACCCTGACATACACTACTCCTACCCGGTGATCCCGCGAAAAGCAGGTGACAAGCCCGTAAGTACAGACTACATCGCCGAATGGCGCGAATTCGTAAATACCAATCCATACGGCAATGCTTACGACTGGCTCCAATTCATTGGAGCGGAGAACAAACAGGGTAACATCACCGCCACTGAATGCCAGGATATTATCCGTAAACTCAACCTGAAAAGTTTTGAAAGTGGATATAAGATCCTCCTGATGTGGATGCCGGAATACCTGGGCAATGAAGGCAACAGGTTACTGAAGCTGATTGAAGAACCGCCACAGAATACGCTTTTTATTCTGATTGCTGAAAACCAGGAACAGATACTCGCCACCATTCTCTCCCGTACGCATCTTATTAAAGTTAATCCGCTGACAAAGGAGGATATGGTAAAGGCATTAACCGAAAGAGGCAAAGTTGCTCCGGCTAAGGCGCAACAGATTGCCACCATCACCGCCGGTAACTATCGCGAAGCCGTATACCTGCTCCAGCATTCAGATGATGATTACCATGAGCTGTTACGCAACTGGCTCAATTACCTGTTTACCGGCAACCGTGTTGCCCTGCAGGAATGGATAGAAGGCATTTCCAGTGCCAAAACAGGACGTGAAAACCAGAAACAGTTTCTCCGTTACTTCATCAATCTGCTGGAACATACACTACGCCTGCAATTCATCGATCGCAGCCAGCTCGCTTTTTCCCCTGAGGAAATGGACTTCTCCGCCAAGCTCTCCAAACTGGCTGATCTCAACCAGATGCAGCAGATTGTGGAAGAACTGGATAACGCCTGCTATTATATTGAGCGCAACGCCAATGCCAAGCTGCTGTTTCATGCACTGTCCATCAAGCTACAATATATATTTAAAAAGAAACCTTTACCAGTTCTGTAATTAAGCAGGCACGCACCCTCAGCTTATCAGCTCATTTCCTTACCTTTGTTCCTTCCGGTCCTTTTGTTTTTCTGAAAGGAAAAATGTACTTTAAGGGATTAGAATAACCTGAAATGCTTATTTATAAAATTTAAACTATTTAATAATATGGCTTGTGCCGGATGTGGTACGGGTGTGGAGGGTAAGCCGTCGGGATGCAAGAGTAATGGAGGATGCAGCAGTGGAGGCTGTAATCGGTTAAATGTTTTTGACTGGTTATCCAATATTCCCCTCGGCGATAGCTTAGCGCCATTTGACATTATAGAAGTTAGCTTTAATAACGGCAGCCGCAAGGATTTCTTCCGCAACGTTACCAAACAAATGCTTGATAAAGGAGAGATGGTAACAGTAGAAGGTGTTAGCGGCTTTGATGTTGGAACAGTAAGCCTTACCGGCGAACTGGTGAAACTTCAGATGAAAAAGAGGCGGGCAGAAGATACACCCGAATTGAAAAAAGTATTGCGTCGTTCCAGTAATGACGACCTTCAAAGGATGGCCGATAACAAGGCCCGCGAGAAAGAAGCGCTGATCAGGTCAAGGGCTCTGGCCCGAAACCTGGGGCTTGAAATGAAGCTGGCAGAAGTGGAAATACAGGCTGATGGCCGCAAGGCCACATTCTTCTATACGGCGGATGACCGTGTGGATTTCCGCGAACTGATCAAAGTATATGCCTCCGAATTCAGGGCAAAGGTGGAAATGCGCCAGATAGGCGCCCGCCAGGAAGCCGGAAAAGTAGGCGGCATCGGCAGCTGTGGCCGTGAGCTCTGCTGCTCTACATGGCTCTCCGACTTCAAGAGCGTGAACACTACCGCCGCCCGCTATCAAAACCTGTCCATCAACCAGGCAAAACTGTCCGGACAGTGCGGACGTCTCAAATGCTGTCTTAACTACGAACTGGATACCTACCTCGATGCCCTTAAAGGATTCCCTGAAGATGCTGATACCATCGAAACCTCTGGAGGTGTTGCGACCCTGCAGAAGAGGGATATCTTTAAATGCCTGATGTGGTACTCCTATGAAGGCAGTAACAAACAATATCCAATGACCATCTCCCGTGTGAAAGAAATACGCCAGCTTAACAAGCAGGGTATTAAACCGGAAGAGCTTAAAGCAGTGGAAGTGGTTACCACCAAACCTAAGGAAACTGACCTCGGGTTTGCAGATGTGGTTGGCCAGATCAGTCTAAAATCTCTCGAAAAAACGGTGCAGAAGCGCAAACAGAAAGATAAAGACAGACACAAACAGCACCACAAAGAAAAAGACAAAGAACAGAAACAGGCTACCGCTCCTAAAACTGAGCAGCAGAAGCCTGAACAAAAAACTGGTAAACGCCCCGACAGCCGTCAGCAGGAACAGCGGAAACCTAAACAGGAAAACCGTCAACCACAGCAACAAGGACAGGGACATCAGCAACCCAAACAAGGTCGCGACCAGCAGCCGAAACAGGAACAAGGCGCCAAACAAGGACAGGGACAAGGACAACAGCAGCCAAAGCAGGACCGCCGTCCGCCGAAGCATAAGCCGAAACCCAACAATCCCAATAACAACAAACAATAATAATATTCAATAAATCAAGGAGGGCATCACTGAACAGTGATGCCCTCCTTGATTTATGTTAAAAGGCCGCCCAGATGAGCAGCCTTTGTTGATAATTGGTTTTTGCTTATGAGAAAAATTAAAAATCAGTTTTATCATCCTCCCCCACATTTTCAACACCACAGGCGCCCGGTATTACTCCTTATCACGATTCACTTTCAAACAACAGCTTATAATAATTCATGCTGGTAGCTTCATCATACCCCCGCTCGATCATCTCCCGGTTCCCATGAATATAAATATGAAAATTCTTGTCCAGCTTCAGAATGCTTTTAAACACTTTCTGTTGTTTCTTCACAGCAGGGGCTGAGATCTCAAATTCATCCGGAAATTCCTGCTGGAACTCCTGCTGATACTCGCGCTTATACTCCTTAAAAGATGCTATTGCTTCGGGGTGTCCTAGTACTTCATTCGCAAAATCGTCCAGCTGAAATTGCTCTTTCTCCTTAAAGTATGCGGCTGATTTATTCAGCAGATCCACCTGATCCACCCGGTTCATTTCATATTCTGTGGGCAGTTTATTACTAATAAACTGCTTACACATGTTCACTGCCGTTTCTGTTTGAAGATAACTGTCTTCCCGGCGTTGTACCTGCAGGAAGGCATCCTTCCAGTATACTGCTTCCGCCTGCTTACCGGTACTGTCTACAATACTTACTTTGTAGCCCTCCTCCTCTTCTGTATTAAAGATTAGGCAACCTTTATCCAGCTTGTTAATATTAATACCGTCTTCGTAATTCAGCTGATAGTTGTCATCAGTCAGAAATACCTTCAGGTAAGTGTCCCTGTTTTCAGATTTGAATATTCCAATGGCTTCTACATCTTCGCCATCTACCTGACATTTACGAAAATAGGTGATGTACAGTTCCCCACCCTTTATTTTGGGATGGGTGGAGTGTTTATAAAGATGTTTGGCAATATTGACAGACTGCTCCTGGAATTCTTCAGGGTCGGTAAATATACGGCGGCAATATTGAAATATTTCATTTAACCGCAGATCGGCTTCATGATAAAATCTGAAATATTCCGCAGCATTACTGAACGGCTGAATAAAATATGTGATCAGCAACTGGCTGATGGTTTCATCCTCCAGCTGTAACGGAGCCTTCGAACATACGAGCGCCTCATCATTGGAAGAATTCCCCACCTTATGTATAGTGAGCTTCTCCAGGTCTTTGAAATCCGAAACATGAATCATGGGCGCAAAATTAATAAATAAGTGACAGTCGGACGAGTGCGCCAGCTTCCACTTTCTTCCTGATAAATTCCGCTACTAATAATAATTACTCCTGTAGATATACACTGAAAAATCAGTAATTCTTTTTTAATTTAACCGTCCTAAAAAAAATATGACCATGAAAAAACATATTTACCTGCTGGCAGCCCTCTCCTGCCTGGGTTCCACGTCTATAGCACAACAGTCTGCACGTCCACTCTATACAGCACAGGACCTCACTGCCGAGAATATGTTCTCTGTAAACATTGAAGGACCCAACTTTGACAAAGCAGGTAATTTCTATGTTGTCAACTTCAAACACGACGGTACCGTTGGAAAGATCAATACCAAAACCGGCGCCGGCGAAATATTCATCAACCTGCCAGACAGCAGCATCGGCAACAGCGTTAACTTCAACAGCAAAGGATACATGTTCCTGCCCGACTTCAAAGGACATAACGTGCTGATGGTGGATATGAAAACCAGGAAAATCAGCGTTTACGCTCATACTGCTCAGTTCAATCAACCCAATGATCTCTGCATCGACAAAAAAGACCGGATTTTCGCCTCCGACCCCAACTGGGGTAAGAACACCGGCCAACTCTGGCGCATTGATCCCGGAAAAGCCCCGGTACTGCTGGAAACCGGCATGGGCACCACCAATGGCATTGAGCTCAGCCCCGATGAAAAAACGCTCTATGTAAACGAAAGTAACCAACGTAACGTCTGGAAATATGATGTAGACGATGCCGGGAACATCTCCAATAAAACCCTCTTCGCCAGCTTCCCCGACTTCGGTTTCGATGGCATGAAATGCGATAAAGCCGGTAATATCTATATCACCCGCTGGGGCAAAGGCGTAGTAGCTGTAATGTCCCCCAAAGGAGAACTGATCCGGGAAGTACCGCTGAAAGGCAAACAATGCAGCAACCTCATCTTCGGGGATAAAGACGGTAAAACAGTATACGTAACGCTTCAGGACAGAAAATGTGTGGAAACTTTCAGGGTGGAAATACCCGGGAAAAAATACTGATCCGGGCCTGGTTGATAAGTTCATGAACACAACATCAAGTCCGCCTATACACCGGTATTCCAACACCGACCAGTGTTCTAAGCCAGGGGTTTCTCACCAGGGAGAACAGTTATAAATAACAATTTTATATAAAGTAGGAGGCCCATTTAGCATTAGTCTAAATGGGCCTCCCACTTTTATTTTCGGACGTCATCAGTCAAAAAATCACCTTCCTACTTGATTATCAGCAGCAGTCCCTTATTCTTCGCAACGGGGATAGTGCCATTCTTATCAAAGGCTTGTTGTGATTGGAAATTACGTATATCCGGAGCTGTTATTGTGGCTTTGGAAGGATCTATGCTGAGCGCTTTCCAGTCTATCTGTAGTTTAACAGTGGTGTCCTCCTTTGCCCAGCTGGCGATAGATACCAACACAATGCCATCCTTCTTGTAAATAGTGGCTGGCACCAATGGGTTATCCGTTTTCACAGGATTATTTTCTACCCAATAGCCAATCATTTTAGTTCCCTGCATACCGAAATCGTCCCATACTTTCCAGATTGGGCGCGGATCAGAGTTTTCTGTCCACGGCATGCGGTTGGTCATGCCATAGACCATGCCACGCCACTGGTTTCCACCATCCTGCAGCATCTCCCCCATCAGGCCGAAGGGAATACCGCTCACTTCAGTAAGGAAGAAATCCGGAGTATTGTTCTCATAATCGAAATATTCACCGAACCAGAGCCTGTTCAGGTAAGGGAAATGCTCCATGTATAACATAGCGCTGTTGATAAAGCCATCCGTTTTATTATACTGGTTGGCTGAATGCAGGTCGATGATGCCGGGATGTCCGTCCTGTGTGAGAACACGCTTGATACGCTTCATGGTGATCCGGTCAAATGCTACATCATCCAGGTATATACCGTCAATGCCTACACGCTGTACCAGCCAGTTCATGCCTTCTACATAATAGTTATGCCAGCGGTTCATACCACTGTTGATAATAGCGGCATCCTTAAACTCAGGAACAAACCAGGCTGCAATGTAATCTTCACTCACATGCTCCTGCAGCCAGGAGAAGCCACCACCCTTGCCGGGACTGTACACCTCATGGCCCAGACTTCGCAGCGGGAAGGTTTCCCACGCATGGTTGGATAATTCTCTTACAGTATTGTAGATCTTTACCTTCAATCCTTTGCTGTGGGCCACGTCAATGTAATCTTTCATCTTTTTCCATTCGATGAACGGATAATTGATCCACGGATTGATGTCATTGCCATGATGGATATTCACCACAGTAGCGCCCGTAGCCTTAATACTGTCGAGGTTATTGTATTTGTGATAGAAGCGGGTACTCCATTGAAAATCCGTGTTGACAGGGTGGAACGGCGTAATGATCAGGTGGAAGTTATAATAAAGTGTATCGCCTTTATGCATGGTTCTGTCACCACTGTAGCTGTTCACCAGTATTGACTTACCTTTTTCCTCTATGGTGATGCCGCCCTTATCGCCATTACCCCAGGAAGCAGGCAGCAGCAATGGTTTCTGGAGATAGAAGTTGGTATTGAGCGGACGCACATAATGTTCATCGCGCAGGGTGAACTGCAGACCGGCGTTTACATCACCGATCCATGCGCCATCCTGGTTCTTGTTCTTCACATCCCACTTCCAGTTGATCTTATCAGGGCGCAGGCCGCCTTTCTGCCCCAAGCCCATTAAGTATTTGGAGGCGCCTTTGTCCATGGGGAGATGCATAGTGATCTCTTTCAGTGGCACATCCTGGAGTGCGGTTACTTTCACAGTGTAGTCCATGAAGCCATCAAACTCGAGGGAGGCAGTCACTTCCATCTGCAAACCATTAGTGGTGTTGATAGCCTGCCAGCTGATCTTGCCCGCATCACGGGATATAATTTTCCAGCCATTACTTTGCCATTTAAGATCCTTGCCGTCTGTTGCTGAGGTGAAGTGAAAATGTATCGGCTCTGTAAAGAGATTCTTTGCCTGATTGGACAGGGAAGTCATTTCAGGCGTAAAGAAAGTCTGTATCTGTGCCGGGAAGCCCTCTTTATTGATACCTACTTTACGGCCGAGAATACTGATAACACTATCTTTCATTTCCAGCGGCGTGTAGGGTGGTATCACGGCATTGTCCTGTGCCAGGGTGGAGTTTAGCCATTTCAGGCGGGTTTGTTTCCACGGCTCATTGAAACCGCTGTTATCAGCCAGTTTACCCGTTACCGTTAATGTCACCTTTACCGGCATCGCAGGCGCTCCGGCCGGATGAACGGTCACAATACCTTTGTAAACCCCTGCCGCCGCAGAGGCAGGAACATCTATGCCGCACCACATCGCCTGTATTTTACCGGCAGGTACGTTTACTATCGCATGAAACGGTTGCGCGTCATAGGTGGTACCATTGAGATTGATGCAGCTGAGTTGCGCTGCTGGTATAGATTTACCGTCAGCCGTCTTCAGGTCGCTGAAAGATATTTTTACATCTTTCAGTTCTTTCAATGCATATATACCCAGCTGAAAAGCGTAATACTCTCCTTTATCTGCCTGGCCGGCAAATGCCTGTGATGGCCCCTTCTGAATCCATCGCTGAGGCAGATCCGCCGTCATTTTCACAGGAAACTGTCTGTCTTCAGGGAATACAAGGTATCCGGCGCCGGGATGTTTCAGCAGCAGTTGTTTTTCTTCTGCAGCTGTGGCTATCACCTCCATGGGATAAAATGTATTGAAGGTATCTATTGCCTGTATCTCCTGTACGGTGGCGTTAGGCTTCAAAGCAGCAGGAACGGCTTGAAGCCAGTTATTGTCTGCTGTTTGTTCGGGAGAAAGATAAACGCCCTTCGGGTAGTTAGAACGCCCTTCATTCTTATACGGGAGATAGTAGATGTAATAGCTGCCTTTGCCCGAAGCCGGCTCAAAGCAGATATCACCTTGCTCTCTGTTGATGGACAAGGCTTTTACGTTAGTGATCTTTTGTTTTGTCTGTGCATCCTGAATGATGATACGTTTTTGCTCAGGATGTTCATCACGGCGGCGCCAGGGAATAATCACCCTGGCTACTTTTGCGGCGCCGTTAAATGTAACAACTACGCGGTGGTTACCAAGGGAATCTGCGTCCCAGCTATTGCCACCGGTTGTGTATTTCAGCTGCTGGGCCGTGGCTGCCCCTAGTAAGCTGAGAGAGAAACCTGTCAGCAATAACGCCTTGGACACTATGCGGGCATGGTGGTTCATGTTGTGCATGTAGAAAAACTGTTTTTAACTATTTATATCATTGTTCACTGGACAGTGAATTTACAGCGTACGCGGTTCTTTTTCAGGAATATTTCCGTAAAAAAGAACGCCCCGTTTTACGAGGCGTTCAGGATATGGTTATTGAATAGGATTTTGCACCAGGTTCGGATCCAGGAGAATTTCCTGTTCCGGAATAAAATGCACCACTCTTGCATCCGTATATTTTACGGTCTGCGGACGTCCTGGCTGTACGCCGGGATAATCCCTCACCATGTTTTTGTTGTTTCTGAAGAGATCGAACACACGGTGTGTTTCAAACGCCAGTTCCAATCTTCTTTCATCCAGTACCACATCCAGCACAGAAGCGTAGCCTTTCAGGTCGCTGGTAGTGAACAGCGCACCGCCAGTAAGACCAGCACGCTGCCTGATGATATTTACATCGTTGATGGCCGCCTGGTTGTCTCCCAGTTTGGCATTGGCTTCAGCCCTGGTCAGGTACATCTCTGCAAGACGCAGCACCACCGGAGAACTTAAAGTAGGTACGTTATCCTGGTTGGAGTACTTGAGCACATACCATTTGGGTACATCATTGCGCGAATCCAGCACCTTCTTACCACCGGCATCTACTGAATCCGTACCGTCTGCTGCTTTCAGGTACACCGGTTGTACAAAACCATGTCTTGCATCCTCCGGATATTTGTCTAACAGTTTGAGATAGGATTCTGAAGCATATATTTCCCCATACCCCATGCCACCCGGCGACATATAATACATAGAGCCAATAGAGCCCCATGTTCTGTCGTCCTGCAGCGTATGATGGATAGCAAAGATGGTTTCCGTGTTATTCTCGTTGTTCTTCGTATAGTATCCCCGCAGGTCTGAAGTACCTACCAGCTGGTATTTCTGGGAGATGATCACCGAATCTGCAAAGATGCGGGCAGAATCATTCCTGCCCATATACAGATACGTTCTCGCCAGCAGCCCCATAGCAGCCCATTTGGTGGCATAGCTGTTGGTAACGGAACGGTCATTCATCAGGTCTTTGGCCTTCCTGAGATCAGCAATGATCTGTGCA
>NZ_DATLKJ010000188.1:0-26025 GCF_035538455.1 Chitinophaga sp. | reverse complement strand
GAACGTTCATAGTGACGCTGGTAGTACCATCGGGAGCGGGAAGTACGTTGCTGACCAGCGCAGGAGTGGTGGTAATCACCGCAGCGGGAGTAGATGGTCTGTAGCTGATGGTAACAGGTGTAGGCGACCATCCGGTCCATCCGGTCGATAACTGGCCTCTTACCCGGTAAGCGCCCGGAACTGTTACTTTCACGGAGTTCGACGTAGCTCCGGGAATGGTAACGCCATCTTTCTGCCATTCATATTGCAGATACTTCGGTGCTATACCTACCGTGATAGTATCGCCGGGGCAAAACACAGTGGAGCCGAAGAGTGCATAAGGATTCAGCCTGTTGGCCCGCAACATGAACGGAATAAAGTCCGGTTCTTTCCATGCATCCTGCCAGGTGTTGTGGGAATCATTCGGATATGTGGTGAGCTTCACGTTGCCACCCACTGCCTGAATAGCGCCGACCACCTGGTTAGTGGTATAAGGTGCAGGGTTGCCATCAAGGCCACCCTGGAAGAGCCATAACGGTGTGTATTTGTAAAGGGCGGTGCTATCCATATAGCTGATCGCAGCTGCGCTCATTGGCAGAAAAGAGGCTGTCAGCTGAGGATAACGCATGGTAAATTCCCAGGTACCCCATCCACCGCCGGAAAGGCCGTTTACGGATAAGCGGTCAGGATCGCCTTTGGCGGAAGTAACAATTGAGTCAACCAGTTCTTTCAGATTATCGTAATCATTGGCGCCCCAGTATCCACCCTGGCTTTGCGGATAGATCAGGTAGCCGTCAAAGGTACCAGCATTCACCGCGTTCAGGAAGGTTTGACCGCCCCATAACAGCTGATACTCGTTGTCGTAAATTGTGCCTTTTTCTCCTACGCCATGAAAGAACAGATAGATGGGATATTTCTTACCGTCGTTGGTACCTGGTACATAAGTTTTCGGAAACTTCAGACGGAACGCCATGTTCTTATAAATGTAGCATTTATAGGCATCGGTGTTATAGCTCATTCTCACTGTTCTCACCCATTTTGTGATTTTCTCATAGACTGGGGCAGCAGGAGGATTATTGCTGTTATAAGTGACCACCGGATCGCTGGGATTCAGCGCCGTCTGTGCCTGCCCCGGTATGGTAAAGCAACAAAGGCTGCAGACCAGGAAAAAAAACAGGAAGTGTAAAGTTCTGATCATGGGAGTAGAGTATAAATATATTTTATATCTGTCACCGTTACCGGTTTCAGAATAATTGAAAAATCGACAGAGTTCCGGATACCGGAAGCTAATGTAGTTCAGAGGAGATGGTAAAAATTAGTGCAGGATGGAATACAGTCCTGTTGCGGTTTTGGAAGGATAGGGCTGGCAATGCAAAAGGGCGCTAATTAATAATTAACTGCCCGTTGTTCCCGAACCATTGTGCTGATAACAATCTTATTCTATTATTAATCAGTCAATATCTGTATCAGGCGCTAAGGTAATCAACAGTTTTATTATTGTTCCATCTTTTTGGGTAAACGGCGGTTATTATTTAGTAAACGCATTTGTTTGCCCGGTAAATGACAGATGAGAAAGTGAACGAACGAAAGTTATTGTAATGCAGTGCTTCGTTGTGCGCGTTCCCATACTGCAGATTGTTTCTTTCTGAAAAACCTGATGCAGCCGGCATATACGGCGACGTTCATGAAAACAAAATAGAAAGGAACGTAAAAATATTTTGCTTTTGTCTGTCGGCGTGCGAGCACATAACCTGTCAACGCAGCAAGATAGAAGCACAACTGCAGGATCCCTGTTGTAACATATGTTGATCTACCATCAATTATGATTATTACTATATTACTAATAACCGCCAGCAGCAAGCATAACGGAGCAAGCGTCCAGCGCAGCACACGGTGTGAAATATATTGCCAGGTAATCTCCGGATAGTTGAAAGGGTTCAGTAAAGGCAGCAGCCGGCCCATGGACTGATAACCGCCTGCGCTGATTCTGACCTTGCGTTTGTATTCTTCTGCGAGGGAAGCGGATGCTGATTCCATCGCGTAGGCGGCAGGTTCATACATCACTGTGTAGCCTTTCATATTTATTTTGAAAGAGATCATGAAATCATCCAGGATGGTATCTTCCGGCTGCGCTTCATAGAGGGCCGTACGAATGGCGATCAGTTCACCGGCCGCGCCCATAACGCTGTATAGTTCTGCATCCCACTTTTTCAGTGCAGATTCATATTTCCAGTACATACCTTCACCCTGCGCTTCTGCGCCGCCTTCTCCGGCCATTACTTTTTTCTCACCGGCTACTGCGCCAACCTTGTCATCTGCAAAATGCTGCATCAGCAGTAATACTGCGTCTTTATTCAGCAGTGTGTTAGCATCTGTTACAACAACGAAAGGGGTACGTACCTGTTGCATAGCGCGGTTCACTGCAGCCATCTTTCCCCGGCGCGCAGGCTCGTGCAGCAGCTGTATGGCGGGATATTGCTGAATGATATGATGGGTATTATCTGTTGATCCGTCTGTCACAAAAATGATCTTTATTTTATCCGACGGATACGATAAGGCCAGCGTGTTGGAGATTTTTTTTGCAATGAAATCTTCTTCATTATATGCAGCCACAAGGAAAGTAACTTCCGGCAGAAACTCACGCTGAGCTTGCCTGTTGCGACCTTGCAGCAAACGTTTCATACGAACGATAAAATACAGCAGCACGCCGTATCCTGCATAACTGTAACACACGATAAAAATACTAAGCCAGAAGATCCAATACCAGATTGACATAGAGAAAGTGTTTGTGGGGCAATTCCATTCATTGCGTGCACAAAAATATTATAATTTGATTAAGCAGGTAATAAAAAAACAGATAGTTTTTGCAGCAATGCAGATTTATCGCAACTCATAATCCGTTTACAGTAGAAATTCTAACACTTACCCCCAAAAAGTTGTCGTTTACCAAAAAAAAGAAATGTGATAAAAGGAAAAGTATATTTTTGTCGCCGTAATAAAGAAGGACAATTTCTGATGGCTGTTACGGCCAGCAAAAAGAAAAACCGCCTCTCTCTAGTCATATCCACTGAAACGACCGCAGAATTGCTTACCCGCAATTAATCACTTGACCACATCCCATTTAAAGCCTTCGGGAAGATGCATCATGTATGCATGACGCCCAGCAATTGACAGTTTTAAATTGTTTGAAAAGAAGGTAATGAAAAAGAAAATATTGATAATAGACGATAGTATGCCAATGAGATATTTGCTGGAAGCAATATTAGGTCATGAGTATACAGTAATTTCTGCACCGGACGGATTAGGTGCGATGACGTGGTTGTCAAAAGGCAACAGACCGGATCTGATCATCACAGATCTGCAGATGCCTAATATTGACGGATGGGAGCTGCTTGATTATCTGGCGGGGAGCCGCCTGTACCAGGATATTCCGGTGATTGTATTATCCGGATTCTTTGCAGACAAAACGCGTGATCTGCATGGTGCATACACAAACGTAAGGGAAGTATTACAGAAGCCATTTGACCCCATGCAGCTCATGGGAAAAGTTGAGTATATCCTCAATGGTCAACTGACTGTACTCGTATAGCAATAATATGTTGTCATGTAATTAACACCAGATACACTACTAATCCACTGATATATGAACACATTGACTCCGAATCTGCTCCAGGTCAAAAGTATTAAGGGTACGTACGTAGAACGCGGTACGACCAATACTTACCGTGTGAGCCTGCACCCCGAAAGTATTGTTCTGTTTGTTGGAAATGCACCCCATGATATGCCTGAAAGTAATGAGCAGTTCAGTTATGTGGTGGCCGAGGATACAGAAGATGCACGTAAAGTGATACATCAGTTGCAACACGTATTCAAGAAGATACCAGCTGTGATCATATATCGGTATCAAAGCAGTTATGAGCCCGCTCTGAAAGTATGGGAAACCTATTTCTCCACGCACCAGTTCCTGAATACCATTCCGTTCTTTATATATACGGATGCGATGTCAGATAATCTCACCTCACTTACCCAGCGGTACCGTTTTATTGATGATGTGATCGACAGCAGCAGCTGGGATATGCTTGCAGGTAAAGTTACCGTGGTAAGCAAGTTTAAAAGGATGAGAGTGGTACCTGTGAAGAAATCTGCCGAGAAAATAAAATACAACGGAAGAACATATAGTAACCTTCTGAAAAGATCAATGGACATATTCCTTGCGGGAATGGGCCTTCTTTTACTGAGCCCTGTGATGCTGGTTATTGCCGCGCTGATACGCCTGGAATCAAAAGGGCCGATCTTCTACGCCGCCAAACGGGCAGGCCGGAACTACCGTATCTTTAAATTCTACAAGTTCCGCACCATGATCCCGGATGCGGACAAGAAACTGCAGCAGCTTAAACACCTGAACCAGTATGACGGCAGCAAAGACGGCCCTGTATTTTTCAAGGTATCCAACGATCCCCGTATCACAAAACTGGGACACTTCCTGCGCAATACCAGCCTGGATGAACTGCCCCAGCTGCTCAACGTATTGAAAGGGGATATGTCGCTTGTAGGCAACCGCCCCCTTCCATTATATGAAGCCACTTCCCTGACAACCGACGAATGGGTGGAACGATTCCTCGCACCCGCCGGTATCACGGGCCTGTGGCAGGTTAGCAAGCGTGGAAAGAAAGATATGTCTGTAAAGGAGAGGATTGATCTCGACATCAACTATGCCAATAAACGTTCTTTCAGGTATGATATATGGCTAATCATGAACACACCTTTTGCGCTTGTACAAAAAGATAATGTTTGATGTTGACAATTATAGAGTGGATATTGTTTGCTTACCTGGCCGGATGTGTATTGTACAACCTGGTGTTATCTGTAGCAGGACGAATAGCACGGAAGAGAAAGATCCCACATGAAGGCACAGATCAGTTCTGCAGGATTGCCATATTGATACCGGCCTATAAGGAAGACAGCATTATCCTGTCTACCGTGAAAAGTTATAACCGGTTGCGTTACCCTGCTACACAGTTTGAAGTGGTGGTAATCGCAGACTCGCTTCAGAAGGAGACGGTAGCGCGCCTTGCTTCTACGGGGGCAAGAGTGCTGCCTGTTTCCTTCGACAAAAGCACCAAGGCGAAATCGCTCAATGCGGCATTCACAGAACTGGGCGATGGCTACGACCTTGCACTGATCTGTGATGCAGACAATATACTCGAGACAGATTTTCTGTTGAAGATCAATCACGCTTTTCAATCCGGCGAGTATGCCATTCAGGGACAGCGTGTTGCTAAGAATCTGAATACGCCCTTTGCGATACTGGATGCGGCCAATGAGATTATTGCCAATCATATCTACCGCAAAGGCGCCAACGCATTGAGACTTTCTTCGTCGGTGATCGGTTCAGGCATGGCCTTTCATTATCCCATGATAAAGGAGGTGATGCAGGAGATCCAGTCTACCGGTGGTTTTGATAAGGTATTGCAGCTGCTCATATTGCAGAAAGGCCATACCATCTGTTATCTCGAAGATGCCTACGTGTATGATGAAAAGATTGCACATGCCGCTGTTTTCGAAAATCAGCGTAAGCGCTGGATGTCCAGCCAGTTGGTTTATCTGCGGATGTTCTGGAAGAAAGGCTGGGCGGCCCTGCTTAAAGGTGACGTCAACTACTTCAACCTGGCAGTATGCCAGAATGCACTACTGCCGAGGATGCTACTGCAGGCAGCTCTCTCAGGCTGCGTCTTACTGGCTTTTTTGCTGCGGCAGTACACGGCCATCCCTTATAGCGCCTGGGCGGTACTTTTCGGTCTCAATGCGCTCAGTCTGATGTTGCCGATACCGGTAAAATTCTACCGCCGTTATCTGCTTACCGCCATCATTACCATTCCCAGGGCTATCGGTATTATGGTACGATTGCTGTTCCGCCTCAAAGGCGCCGACAAAACATTCATTCACACCAAACATACCCAGGAGAGTATTGATAATCCACTGTTAGATGCCGCAAGGAAATAATACATACCAGCCGAGGGTATCCATCGTCACGGTCAATTACAACAACACTGCTGTAACCTGTGAGCTGATGGCCTCCCTGCACCGGATCAGCTATTCCAACCTGGAAGTGATCGTAGTGGATAATGCGTCCCGCGAAAATCCCGAAGCAGCCGTGAAGAAAATATATCCGTCTGCAAAGATTATCCTCAGCGATACCAATCTGGGATTCGCGGGAGGTAATAATCTTGGTATTAAAGCCGCCACAGGCGAGTATTTCTTCCTGGTGAACAACGATACTGAATTTACAGAAGGGCTCATTGAAGGATTGCTGGAAGTATTCAGGCAACATCCCGATGCCGGTGTAGTAAGCCCGAAGTTTCATTACTTCTTTCATAAAGGCACTATCGAATACGCCGGCTACCATGCTGTGGATATGCTGACTGGTCGCAACAGTATGATCGGCTGCCGCGAACAGGACAACGGGCAATATGATATGCTTGCTGAAACACATTATGCACACGGCGGCGCCATGATGGTATCCGCCGCGGCGGTGGAGAAAGTTGGCCTGATGCCCGAAGTATACTTTTTATACTACGAAGAATTCGATTGGTGCGAGCAGTTCAAGAAACACGGGTATAAGATCTATTATCAGTACAAATCACTGATATACCATAAAGAATCAATGACAACGGGAAAGAACAGCCCGTTGAAAACTTATTATATCACGCGCAACAGGATTCTGTTCATGCGCAGGAATGTAAAATTGCCGGCCAGACTGTTCTTCACCTGCTATTTTATTTTCCTTACCATCCCGAAGAACACCGTACAGTTTTTATTGAAACGTGAAACCGTTCATATGAAAGCATTCTGGAACGGTATCTTCTGGAATCTTAAAAATCCAAAACCAGGTAATATATGTGTGGCATAGCAGGGTTTATTGATTTTACCAGGAAATCAGATACCGGTATCCTGAAAAGGATGACGGATGTAATGGCCCACAGGGGCCCCAATGATGCTGGCTATGAGGTGATCGATCATCCGGGCGCCGCAGTAGGGCTGGGACAACGTCGTCTTTCTATCCTGGACCTTTCCGCTTCAGGGCATCAGCCTATGCATTACGGCAATTATTCGATCATCTTCAATGGTGAGATATATAATTTCAAAGAGATCAGGTCTGAGCTGGAAAAGCTCGGCCACAGCTTCTTTTCAGGCTCCGATACGGAAGTGCTGCTGAAAGGCTATGCCCAGTGGCAGGAGAAGATCCTTGATAAATGTATCGGTATGTTCGCCATCGCGATCTACAACAAAGAAAGCGGTGAAGTTACATTGATACGCGATCGCGCGGGTGTAAAGCCATTGTATTACTACTGGCACGAAGGTACGCTGCTCTTCGCTTCTGAGCTGAAAGGCATCTGTGAGCATCCCGCTTTCAAAAAGGAGATCGATGAAAGGAGCCTTTCGCTCTTCCTGCAGTACAGTTACATTCCGGCGCCATACACTATTTATAAGCACACCCATAAACTGACGCCTGGTCATCTGCTGAAGATTAATATACAACGCAGCAGTGTGGAGGAGAAGGAGTACTGGAATGTGATGAGTGCGTATCGTCAGCCGCTGACAAAGCTTTCAGAGCTGGAAGTGATCAATTACACTGAAGAGTTGATGCACAGTGCCTACAACTACCGTATGGTGGCTGATGTACCGGTGGGGGTGTTCCTCAGCGGCGGCTACGACAGTGCGAGCGTGGCGGCTCTGTTGCAGGCAGATACTTCCTACCGTATTAAAACATTTACGATCGGTTATAAGGAACAGCAGTGGGATGAATCCCGCGAGGCTAAGAAAATTGCCCGGCATCTGGGTACTGAGCACTATGAATGGATCGTAGGCGCATCAGACGCTAAAGATGTGCTGGAGCTGCTGCCTGAAATATACGACGAGCCTTTTGCTGATAACTCTACCGTGCCTACTACGCTTGTGAGCAGGTTCGCAGCCAAAGAAGTGAAAGTGGTACTCTCTGCAGACGGCGGTGATGAACTGTTTGCCGGTTACAATAAGTTTAATCAATCATTGCGTTATACAAGCCGTATTCCGCGCGGTATACAAAGGACGCTTAGCGCAGCTATGTCTGCCGTGGCGCCAGAGAACATCCCGTATTTTAATAAGCAATACAACTTCGCTTCCCGTTATGAGAAGATGAAGCTGATATGGGCCAGTGGTAAGTCGCAGCACGCGCTGAAATATATCAGCCAGTATCTGACAGAGAAGGAAGTGGATTACTATACAGCATCCCCTGCAGCTGGCTACCGTACTAATTTTGACATGAACGGTGAGCTGGATGATATGAACGATCCGCTGAACCGCTTGTTGGCCGTTGATTACAAGACATTCCTGGTAGACAATAACCTGGTGAAGGTAGACCGTGCTACTATGTCTGTAAGCATTGAAGGCCGTGAGCCCATGCTGGATCACCGGCTGGTGGAATTCCTTGCGCAGGTGCCGGCATCGCTGAAAACGAAGGATGGTATCAACAAGTATATACTCAAAACCATCGTACATAAGTATATTCCACGCACCTTGATGGAACGTCCTAAGCGTCCGTTCATAGCGCCTTTGCAGGAATGGTTCCGTGATGAGCTGAAAGAGCAGATGCAGTATTACCTTGGACCAGAGAGGCTTGCTAAAACCGGCCTGTTCAACGTTCCACATGTTACAGAACTTTTAAACAACTATCTCTCCGGCGGAAAAGTAAGCCACCAGAAGCTCTGGAACATGTTGGTGTTCCAATTGTGGTACAGCCGCTGGATTGAAAAATTATAGTATGGGCAGCAACGGCAGAATAAGAGTACTCGAAACCATCCGCCAGGGAAAGATCGGCGGGGGAGAGAGTCATGTGCTCGACCTTGTGGCGTCGCTGGACAGGAGCGCGTTTGAGCCGATCGTGCTCTCTTTTACAGACGGACCTATGATTACGGCGTTGCAGCAAATGAAGGTGCCGGCGTATGTGATCGACAGTGAGAAAGCGTTTGACATCAGTGTTTGGAAGAAAGTAAAGCAATTTATTAAAGCGCAGCAGATAGATGTTGTGCATGTGCATGGCACCAGGGCTAATACCAATGTGCTGTGGGCTGCGCGCAGCCTGCGTCTTCCAGTGGTATATACCATTCACGGATGGTCTTTTCATGAAGGGCTGCATCCTATGGCTAAGCGGTTGCGTATTGCAGCTGAGAAGTTTATTACGGGAAAGACACAGATGAACATCTGTGTTTCTGAATCCAACCGGCAAACGGGGCTTAAGGCGTTTAACCGCTTCCGGAGCGTGGTGGTGAGGAATGGTATCAATCTGCACAAGTTTGATCCGGCTGTTCCACATGCCGATCTGCGCCAGGAATATGGTATCGGAAAAGATGAAGTGGTGGTGTGCAGCATCGCGCGCATGACCCTTCAAAAGAATCCTGTTGGAATGATAAGGGCTTTTGCAGCGGCGGTGAAAGAAGTCCCCAATATGAGATTGCTCATGATTGGTGATGGAGAGCTGAAAGAAGAGGCGGTAAGTACCGCAGTGCAACTTGGTATTGTATCAAAGGTGATCTTTGGCGGATTCCGCCAGGATGTACCGGCTGTGCTGCACGCCGCAGATATATATTGCCTGCCGTCTTTATGGGAAGGCTTTCCGATAGGCGTGCTGGAAGCTATGGCAATGGGCAAAGCGGTGATCGCTACTGATGTAGACGGTACCCGCGAAGCAGTAGCACACGATGAAAGCGGCTGGCTTATTCCATCCGAAAACGATGAGGCATTGACAGTGGCTCTTATCAAACTGGCTACTGACCATGCTTTGCGGCAACGTCTGCAACTGCGTGCGAGAACTGTTGTTACGGAGCATTTCAGTGTGGCATCTATGACAGAAAAAATTGCTGCCGTATACCGGCAACTGTACAAGCATTAATTATTTTATTATCATCGATATGACAAAGACAGCGATCACCTACGAGTACAACAGGATCACGGATATAAAAAGGCTCAACTTCATTACAGACAGCCTGCAGAGATATATTCCTGCCGGTGGCCGTGTGCTGGATGTAGGTTGTGGGAACGGCGTAATCAGCCGTCACCTGGGTCAGTTTGGTTATGATGTGCTGGGCATTGATATTAGTGAGAAGACGATCGCGGTGGCTAATCAGCGTAATAAGCTCCCCAATGTAAGGTTCGAGGCCATCAGTGCTGAAGCGCTTACTGCCCAGGGTGAGAGATATGATGCCGTCATATGCAGCGAGGTATTGGAACACCTCGATCATCCGGAGAAACTGCTGCATACCATCCATGCTTCATTGAAAGACAATGGGTTGCTGGTGGTAACTGTTCCCAATGGCAACGGTCCCAGGGAACTATGCGTAACACGCCCCATGCTCAAGGCCCGCAATAACCCGGGATTATGGAACTCTATCAATAAAGTAAAGAAAGCGCTGGGCTTCAATGGTACTACAGCACAGTCACAGGCCGATAACCTGGACCACGTACAGTTTTTTACCCGCAGGGATCTCCGGGATCTTGCCCAAGCCAGTGACTTTGAGATTGTGAGATTTGCAAAGACGAATTTTGTAGAAGACGTATTCCCGTTTTCCATCGTTACCAAGAGAGTAAAGTTCCTGCAAACACTTGATTGTCAGGTTGCAGAGTTGTTGCCTTATGGTTTTACCGGTGGATTTAATACACTGTGGAAGAAAGCAGGACTGTGATTCATGATAATTTGAATGGTGGTGCTGACCTGTGAGGATTAAAAAAATGAAATAATAATAAGGAACCCGATCCTGCTTGTATGGATCGGGTTCCTTATTTTTTTTATCCTTAGTGCGCTTTTAACAGGGCTTTGAGTGGGCTTTGATCCTTGGTTGACGCTTAGTGTCTTAGTACAGAAAAACCTTACACCATCGTCACAGAATTACAGTCCGGGTTTCATCGATGCTATCCAGCAATGCGGGGTATTTCTCCATATCGAACTTGCGTGCGAGCAGTTGCCCTGATTGCAATATAGCAGGAAGGTCTTCCATGGTAAAGGTTTTGGGATGGGCGTTGCCTTCAGACCAATCGATGTAGCGCAGGTAGTTGTTTTCTACGCTGTCTTTGAACGGGCTGTTCATGATGATGGTCTGGTAAATAAATTCATCGCCGCCCCAGGTATATTTATAGAAGCGTTCCAGCTTGGGATGTTTCCTGACGTAGTCGAGGCACCATGCCGCGCAGTCCTGCGTCAGACTCCACCAGAGCGAGCCGCCGTATACTTTCATGCGCATGGGGTGCCTGCGTTTGGGAAGGAGTTTGTTCAGTATCCGTGCAACGCGGTACTTCCCTGGCATATGGAGATCTTCAAAATGCCAGGATGTAATTTTGGTCATCATCTTGTTCAGGTCTTCCGGTGGCAGCAGATCGAGGAACTGTTTGTCCGGGCGGGAGGCAAAATATTCGTATATCGTGGTGGCATCTACCAGTGGGTAGTCCTGCGCGCTGATGAGGTGCAGGTAGCCGTAGTGCCGGCCCGAATCCAGTACGGCGGCAATACCGTTAAGCGATGCCTGTATAGTGCCATAGCCGGCCCAATTTACGCTCACCCGGTTACTGAGAAAGTAAACCTGCGGAAGCTCCATTGCTTCCAGCCATTCGTTGATGTTGGCTTTGGCATCGAGATGTACGTAGCAGTCTATATTGGGATGATAGAGCTTGCGCAGCAATCTGCAGAGCTGCTGCGGATTTTTGTGACAGAGTATAATGAATGCGAGTTTCATGCGATAAACATTATTTGTACTGCAATCTTCCTGATCTCAGCCTTGTTATGATCTGTCTGCACTCCAGCCATCCGTACTGCCATATTTCGCGGATGCTGATGGGGAGCGACTGCCGGAGGAAATAATATCCGAATACTACTGCGAACAGCAGGTTCAGTGAAGAGGCGATCGCAACCGAGCGTATATCTTTAAACAGCAATACCAGCAAAATATCCAGTGCAATGTTCAATATTAATTTCAGGAGGTTCTTGTAGAAGTTGATCAGCGGTCTGTTGATCATATCCAGCGTTACGCCGATGAAACGATCAATAGGATAGAGGATGGCAGACAGCAGGAATATCCTCACAATATCGGTAGCCGGGAGGTATGCCTCGTCGGCCAGGATATAGATCAGTGGCTTGGTGAAGAGCAGTAACCCGATTACGAAGGGCATGATGATAATGGTGACAGTGCCGGTGTAGCGACAGAATGCCCTGGATACGCCCGCCCAATCATGTTGATTGGCGGCGGATGAAAGCGTGGGCTGGGAGGTGGCTACAAAGCTGCGCAGTATGATCTCGATCACTTCCATGAACTTCTGCGGGATGCTGTAAATAGCTACTGCCGCGGGGCTCAGCATTGTACGTAATACGAGGTTGTCGGAATAATTCAGCAATGCGTTGGATGCCATACTACCTACGATGAGTCTGCCGAAGCGGTATAGCTGCAGTGCATGCGTCTTTGTTTTTACCGCGATGGTGCTGAGCTGTGTCCAGCGGAAGGCCATGCAATAAAGACTGGTAACAAGGAAAGAAAGCGCATAAGCATACAGTACGTTGTGAAGGTTGATCTGTTTCAGCAGGAAAAGAACGCCCAGGAAGACCAGGAAGGAACCGTTTTGCATGAAGCGTATCTGTACGATTTTGTCGAACCGGTGAGCAGCCTGCAATACCCAGCTGGCGAAGTTGAACGGGAGGGATAATAAGGTAAGTATCCCCAGCCAGCCGATAAAGAAGTGCCAGGTTTCACTGAAATGATTATACGCAATAAAATATACAGCGAAAGATAATAGTATATACGTAACTGTCAGGATGATGGAAATGTACCAGGCGGCGCCGGTAACTTGTCTGCTGGTGGTTTCGTCAACGCCGGAACTGAATTTAATGATGCCGGATTGCAGCAGGGCTGTGCGTACCTGGTCTAATATATTATAAGTAGCCAGGAAAAGCACCCATTCACCAAATGCATCCAGTGATAATAGTCTTACCAGTAATGCGAAGGAAAGAACATTAAAGAACGCCATGATCACATTTCCCAGCAGGGAGTGAAAATGCCTGTTACGGAACACTGATAGTACTTTAAACGCCATGATCAATTTTTACAATCGTCTTGAAATCATGGTCTTTTATAGGATGAGGCCAACTTCCAGAGAAGGAGTATAAATGCGAAGGTAATTCTTTTTTTTTAAATTTTTTCTGAAACCCTTACTTGTAATAAATCTTTCTACAGATACATACATATGATATTTTTTAATACTTTATTCATAGAATGTATATATATGAAAAAATTTATTTATGTATGAAGAAAAAAGATTTTCTTTGTGTGTCATATACCATCAGTGTTCCAGAGGTTTTAAAGAAGAGAATTATGTTGACAGCCATATAAGCAGCTGTTGATCAAGCCATATTTACCTGTATGAAGAACCAGAAACTATTGCAAGGGCGTAGCATGCACAATAGGATGCTCCGCCTGGTCCTTACTGTGATTATGATATTGTCGTGCTGCTCATTGCAAAGCTACGGGCAACTTACCCCAAAGTCTTTCAGTGTTGCTTCTATGTCCAATATCAAAGGATATTACGAATATCTTCCTGCCGGTTATACGTATGGCAGTGGGAAAAAATACCCGTTGATCCTGTTCTTTCATGGAGCAGGGGAGTTGGCCAATACCGGTACTCCTTTATCGGGTGTTCTCAGGAATGGTTTGCCCAACTACATTTCGCAGAACCAGTTTCCGACGTCATTCACGGTCAACAATCAGCAGTATTCCTTTATTGTCATTGCCCCGCAGTTTTATTCCTGGCCGGGGGCAGCGGATGCTATCAAATTCAAGGACTATCTGTTGTCGCGCTACGATATTGATACTAACCGTATTTACCTTACCGGCCTGAGTATGGGTGGTGGTGAGACCTGGGGTGCGATCTCCGAAAATCCAAGTGCCGCAAAGGCATTTGCTGCAGCCGTAGTGGTGTGTGGTTACTATAAACCAGACATTACGCTGGCGAACAACATTGCCGCCGACAACACACCGGTATGGGCGTTGCATAATAAAGTAGATCCCAATGCAGATCCGCAGTTTTCGATCGATTGGGTGAAGATGATCAACAACCGTACACCGGTACCTAATCCCGCTGCGAAGCTGACTATCTTTAATGCATCCGGGCATGACGCCTGGACCCAGGCTTATAATCCTACGTACCGTGAAAATGGTATGAATGTATACGAATGGATGCTCCAGTATACCAAGGGGGGCGGGGGCGCGCCGCAGCCTACTGCAGGGAAGCGTATAACCGTTCCTGTTACTAACTCTGCAAATGGCCGTGCTGAAATGTATTATCCCGATGCGATGAAGACGCTTGGCGTTAATCCGGGGGATACGCTTTGTATTCCTGCGGGGGAGTACGAATACATTCACCTGGGTAACCTGCTGGGAACGGCTGCCAAACCTATTGTGATCACCAATTGCGGCGGACAGGTAAAGCTGGGTGTCCGCAACCAGGGCACAGCAGCCGTGTTCAACGCCGCTACGTGCCGCTTCATTGAGATAAGTGGCAGCGGCGATCCCAATTATGAATATGGCTTCGACCTCAATGGTACGAATATTACGGGCCTTAAGATCTTTGGCATTGTGCTGGGTTCCGGCAGCTCCGACTTTGATGTGCACCATCTTTATATACACGACGGTGGTATCCTGTTGCAGGCCAAAACATTACAGACCTGCGCCGCTCCACAATACCTGGAAGGCAACTTCGTGATGAAGAATGTAAAAATCCACAACATCAAAGCGCGCAACTCGGCGTGGGAGGGCTTCTATATCGGCAATACCCATTACTACTGGACGGAAGGCACGTGTACTGACATGCGTTCTCACTGGATTGAGAACCTGTGGGTATATGACAACGACCTCGAAAATATCGGCAGTGACGGTATCCAGATTGCCATGGCCAAGAACGGCGATAACCGCGTGTTCAACAACAGGCTGGTAAATTATGCCACTGCCAAAAACTCAGCACATGGATATGGTATTCTGCTTGGTTCCGGCAGCGCCATGAAGGTATATAACAACTACATTTCCGGCGGATATATGCCTGGCGTTACTGTATTTGGTTCCGGTGTGAGTGAAGTGTATAATAATGTTATCTCTGATATTTTCTACGAGGGCATCAACGTCTCTGACAAGATCCCCGACAATACTACTTACGCGCAGTTTCCTCCTCCGGCAGCTATCATCTACAATAATACCATCGTCAATGCCGACAGCAATAAAAATGCTATCAAGATATTCGCTTATCTGACTCCTATTGGTCATCAGGTGTATAATAACCTGTTGATAGAGAAAGGTACGGCATTCGATTACCCTGATAAGGGTATGTATATAAAAGGGGATAAGCCCATTCTGCTCACGGCATCCAATAACATCTGTATCCCCGGAAAGGATACAGCTGGCTTTGTGAATGCTGCGGCCCACGATTTTCACCTGGTGGCGACATCGCGTGCGGTGAACAGCGGGAGGGATATGTCGGGCTTCAGTCTGGCAACGGACTATGATTATACGCCCCGGCCGCAGCAGGGTAAATATGATGTGGGCGCCTTTGAATATAAAGACGTTACGACACCTTTGCCGCCCATTGCCAACGCCGGGAGTGATGTAACTATTACGCTGCCGGTAAGCGATGTGTTGCTGGATGGTTCTGCATCCCGCGCACAAAGCGGTACGCTGAAAACATATTCCTGGAAAAAAATATCGGGTCCGGCGGGGGATAATATTTTAACCCCGCTTGCAGCCAAGACTTCTGTAACCGGCCTGGTAGCCGGTACCTATATATATGAGCTGACGGTGACAGATTCACAGAATGCTACTGCTTCAGATCGTGTAACCGTTACTGTTAATCCGGCTGCGAATAAACCACCGGTAGCCAATGCCGGTACCAATATTAATATACAGTTACCGGTGAACAGCGTGCAACTGGACGGCAGCGCCTCGACAGATCCTGATGGTACCATTGCCAAATGGAACTGGGGTAAGGTGAGTGGTCCGGCAGGAGAAAGTATCGGTACACCTTCCTCTTCCAAGACAGCAGTGACCGGACTGGTAGCAGGTATCTATGTGTTTGAACTGACGGTAACAGATGATAAGAATGCTACCTCGTCTGCACGTGTAACCGTAACCGTTGCAGCGGCAGGTAATAAACCGCCGGTAGCTAATGCCGGCGCCAATATCAATGTTCAGCTGCCGGTGAGCAACGTGCAGCTGGACGGCAGCGCTTCGGCAGATCCTGACGGGACGATTACAAAATGGAGTTGGAGTAAAGTGAGTGGTCCGGCCGGGGAGAGCATTGGTACGCCGTCATCGGCTATGACAGCGGTGACCGGATTGGTAGCGGGTACTTATGTATTTGAACTAACGGTAACAGATGATAAGAATGCTACTGCGTCTGCACGTGTAACGGTTACCGTTACAGTGGCAGGTAACAAGCCGCCGGTAGCTAACGCCGGCGCCAATATCAATATTCAGTTACCGGTGAGCAGCGTGCAGCTGGACGGCAGCGCGTCGGCAGATCCTGATGGGACGATTACAAAATGGAGTTGGAGTAAAGTGAGTGGTCCGGCCGGGGAGAGCATTGGTACGCCTTTGTCGGCTACAACAGCGGTGACCGGATTAGTAGCAGGTACTTATGTATTTGAACTAACGGTAACAGATGACAAGAATGCGACAGCGTCTGCACGCGTAACCGTTACCGTTAATCCGGCTGCGAATAAACCACCGGTAGCCAATGCGGGTACCAATGTCAGTATCCAGTTACCGGTGAGCAGCGTGCAGCTGTACGGCAGCGCCTCGGCAGATCCTGATGGGACGATTACAGGGTGGAGTTGGAGTAAAGTGAGCGGTCCGGCCGGGGAGAGCATTGGAACGCCGTCGTCGGCTACGACAGCGGTGACCGGACTGGTTGTGGGTACCTATGTATTTGAACTAACGGTAACAGATGATAAGAATGCGACTTCATCAGCACGTGTAACCGTAACGGTTACCGATGCGCCGGGAGAGAACCGTCCTCCGGTAGCGGTGGTGCATGCTGACAATACGGTACAGTTACCTACAACTTTTCTTTCTGCGGACGGAGGCGGTTCTTATGATACTGACGGCAACATCCGGCAGTATCAGTGGACGCAGCTGAGTGGTCCGGCGCAGGCTTTCATTGCCACACCGGGCGGAGCGAGAACGCTGATCACCAGGTTGCAGGAGGGTAGTTACAGTTTCCGTCTTACTGTTACGGATGATAAGCAGGCTACTGGTTCGGTTGTATTTAATGTTACTGTATTGCGGACGTTGATCCACAACGGAGACTCTATCTCACTGGCACCGAACCCGGTGCGTACCTCGGCGAGGCTTACGGTGGTACGGGACGGCAATCAGACGATCAACGTAAGGATCTACGATGTGCATGGGAAACCCTGTTATGATACAAAATATTCTTTCAGTAATATGTTGCAGGCAGATATCGATGTATCACGATTCCCCAATGGACTGTACTTTATGGAGATAACGGGGGAGGATCTTCACTGGATCAGGCGCTTTGTGAAGGTGGGTGGTTAAACCCGTTCCCATTGGCCTGTGGTGGTATTATAGCGGCGGATCACTTTCGCGGGGTTGCCTGCGACTACTGTATAGGGTGGCACATCTTTGGTGACTACGCTGCCGCCTGCCACCACGGCATGTTTACCGATACGTACGCCTGCGGTGATCACACTGTTGGCGCCTACCCAGCAGTCATCTTCCACGATGATCTGTGCCGTACTGCAGGGTTGCAGGGATATAGGTACTTCCGGATCTGTATAACCGTGGTTTAATCCTGACAACACGATGTTCTGTGCAAATATCACATTGTTCCCGATTGTTACGGGGCCTATCACTACATTCCCGATACCGATGCGGGTATTGTCGCCGATGATCACGGCGCCCATACCATTATTTATGGTAGCAAAATCTTCTATAGTGGAATAACGGCCAAGCCTGAACGTATTAAAAGGCAGCACGTCCATCCGGGTACGGCGTCTGATCAGGGAGCCTTTGCCTTTTGGGTGTACGAAAGGATTTATGAACCAGCGTACCCAGGTACGGGGGCGGGCCTGGTTTTCAGGCATGAGCAGGTACAGGCTGAGACGTTTCAGTCCCGGATGTTGTTTTATTTTTTCTTTGATACTCATGATCTGCCGGATGTTGTTAAAATTGCTTCGTAGATAGCTGCTACTGAATTCTCCCAGGTATGTCCGCTGGCGAACTGTATGCGTGCGGTTTCCAGGGCAGGTGTGTTTTCCAGTAATGCCTTCTCTATCAACGGCACATATTCTTCGGGGGAAGCTGCGAGGTATACATGATCCCTGAACAGTTCCATCGTTTTGGTGGCGGTGGCTACTACTGGTTTGCCCATTGCCAGGTATTCATCAATTTTCAGTGGGTAGTTGCCAATGGTTACCGGATTGATCACTTGCGGATTCAGGCAGACATCAAAGGACTGGATGTAGTCTGGCAGTTGATGTACTTCTTTCTTGCCGGTGAAGTGCACATTCGGTAACTGGTGAAGGGGCGAGGCTTTGAAGGCATCGTCTTCAGGGCCGGTGAGTACCAGTTGCCAGCCGGGCCGTGAAGTTGCGATATTAACGAGCGTATCAATATCCAGCCTCAGTGCTTTGAGTGCGCCCACATAACCTATAACGGGGCCTTTACCTTGAGGTACATCTGCGGGATGTTCATGTTTCCGGGCAGGATCAAACAGTTGCAGATCGCATCCCTGGCCTACGTAGAAGCTGTTGGGATTATACTGTCGCAGCATGTCGGCGAGGTAAAGGGAGTTGGCGACGGCGGCATCGGCTTTCGCTATGTGCCTGGGTTCCAGTTGCTGTCCGTGTTTGCGCCAGTAATCCACCCCCAGCAGGTAATCGCGGCTGTAATATACATAGCTGGCTGGTTGCAGCATTTCTTTCATGTAATATCCGCGAAAAATATCGTTGTCGTTGAACAGGATCACGTCTTTAAATCCCATTTCCCGGATAGCGGCGGCAATGCTGGTGGCGAAGCGGCGGTTATTGATCCGGTTGAGCCGGGAGAATACGCTGGTAAAAGGTATCCAGTTGATAGACTCAAGTATTGCGGAAGGATAAAAGTTCCAGAGGTTGGGTCCCAGTGGCACGATAGCCTTTTCTTTGCCGGATAATGCGTTCAGGTGATATTGTACATACGGATCGTCTTTCTGCATGCGGATGGTGTTCCGGTCGAGCGGGGAATTGACATACAATACGCGGTTGTGCCGGGCGAATTCCAGGGCAATATTTTTACAATTGCTGCCAATGCCGGTATACCATTGCTGCAGTCCGATGATTACGATGTCTCTGTTTTGAATCAGTGGCACAGTAGTTTGCAATACGATTAATGATGAAATTGATAAGTGCCGGGATTTCGCGGGGTATGGTCAAATTTCTGCTGAGAATAATTTAAATGCAAACTAACTAAAAAAAAACGATATTATTGAATAAATGAAAATGGACTGTACTATTCCTTCACTTTAAGCATTTGAAAATTAACCATATGTCAGAAACAGTAGAAATAAGGAACCTCACTGCGGAAGATTATTTTGATCTGAAAGAATCTATGGTGGAGGCCTATCCGGATATGGCGGGCAGTTATTGGCGGGAGCCTACGCTGAAGCGGCTGATCAGTCTTTTCCCGGAAGGGCAGATAGCGGTTACTGTTAATGGTAAGGTAGTAGGCTGTGCGCTGGCGATTATTGTGGACTACGATACATTCGGGGACAATCATACCTATGAACAGATAACCGGTTACTATACATTCAGTACGCATAATCCCAAAGGGGATACGTTGTATGGCATAGAGGTGTTTGTGCATCCGGATTACCGGGGGAAGCGCCTGGCGCGGAGGTTGTACGATGCACGCAAAACGCTTTGTGAGCAGCTGAACCTGGAGGGTATTGTTGCCGGAGGGCGTATACCGAATTATGAAAAATATGCAGACCGGATGTCGCCAAGGGAATATATTGAAAAGGTGCAGGACAAGGAGATCTATGACCCGACATTGACCTTCCAGTTTTCTAATGACTTCCTGGTGAAGAAGATTCTCAAAAATTATCTGCCGAATGATGAGGCGTCCAAGGGTTTTGCTACGTTGCTGCAATGGTTCAATATCTATTATGAGAAGGACAGTGATACGATCCGATATAATAAATCTACGGTGCGCATAGGGCTGGTGCAGTGGCAGATGCGGGATTATGTCAGTATTGACAGTTTCCTGGACCAGGTAGAATACTTTATTGATGCGGTGAGTGATTACGGTTCGGACTTCGTGGTATTCCCGGAGTTGTTCAATGCGCCGTTGATGGGAGAGTTTAATCAGCTGGATCCGGCGGGGGCAATCAGGGGTGTTGCAAAATATACCAGCAGAATACGCGAGAAATTACAGGAGCATGCCGTATCTTACAATGTAAATATTATCTCGGGCAGCATGCCGATCGTGATAGATGAGGTGCTATACAATATATCGTATCTCTGTCGCCGCGATGGTACCTATGAACAATACATCAAGATGCATCCGACACCGGGCGAAGTATCTGCCTGGGGTATCAAAGGCGGACAAGATATCCGGGTCTTTGATACGGATTGCGGTAAAGTGGGTATCCAGATCTGCTATGACGTGGAATTCCCGGAGCCCAGCCGTATACTTGCCGAGCAGGGAATGCAGATCCTTTTTGTACCGTTTATGACAGATACCCAGCATGCTTATAACCGGGTGCGTTTCTGCGCACAGGCAAGGGCTATTGAGAACGAATGTTATGTAGCAATTGCCGGAAGCGTGGGAAACCTCCCCAAAGTAAATAACATGGACTTGCAGTATGCGCAGTCCTGTGTGTTCACCCCTTCGGACTTTGCCTTTCCGGTTACCGGCGTTAAGGCGGAGTCTACGCCCAATACCGAAATGGTGGTAGTGGCAGATGTTGACCTGGTGTTGCTGAAAGAGCTGCATGCTTTCGGTAGCGTACAAACGATGAAGGATATACGAAAAGATCTGTACGAAGTGAAATGGAAAGGGGCTGATAGACAAGCGTAACGTAAAGCGTTCTTTTTATTTATACTTAAATCCCAACAACCCGCATCATGAAAGATCAGGCCTATTATCCCTCCTGGAAGAACTGGTCCAAGTACGGACAGTATCTTGCTTACTTCAGAGAGTATATCCGGTACAACGACTGGAAATCATTGAGTGCTTCCCTCAGAATGGTATTGTTGAATAAGCCTACATACGGTGGCTGGAAGGCGAAATCTGCAATGGGAAGTTTCAATATCCGAAGTGGTACAACTGATTTTCAGTTTATTAATTACGCTTATGAAAAGCTGGTTCGCGATTACCTGAAGGAGCAGGTGGGTGCGAGAAAGCTGGATGGGTTTATTGACATAGGGGCCTGCATCGGGGAGTATGATGTATGGCTGGCTACGCAGGGGGTGCCTTGTGTGGCATTTGAGCCGGTGAATCATGAGGCGGTCCGCGAAAATATCCGGTTGAACCGGGTGGAGGACAAAATAAAAGTATATGCGTGCGGGTTAGGTAATAAGCAGGAGAAGGTGTCATTTAATGTGATGAGTACCGTAACGGGTTCGAGTTATGTTGACCGTAACATGGAAGGAGGGAATATCCCGATTGAACGATTGGATGATTTGGTGCCGGAACTGGGGCTTGACCTCAACAGCCAGCTGATTGTAAAACTGGATGTGGAGGGAATGGAAACGGAGGTACTTGAAGGTGCGCGAAAGTTTATTGCAGCTGCTAAAAATCTAAGGATTATCTTTGAACGTTATGAGGGCGACGATACGGTAAATGATAAGCTACGCACATTAGCAGATTTCACTTTCACCAGGATTGACCAATACAATTATCTTGCAACAAAGATTTGATTATGAGTATGATGTGTGGATTGATTGTTGTGTTGGTTTAAATAAAATGGCACACGGCCATCTATTTTAACGGTCTCAGACAGGATGAAATGCATGATTTATTTGAAGTGTTGATGTAGGAAAGTATTGTATTTAGCTGATAATCAGGTAAAGATAAAAAGAACAACAGATGAATAAAAAGATTAATCTAGCCCTTCAGATTCTCCCTTCTGTACCTTCAGAACAGGTATACGCGGTAGTAGACGAAGCTATCGCGGTGATAAAAGATTCAGGTGTAAAATACAGGGTATGCCCATTTGAAACGGTGATGGAAGGTACCTATGATGAGTTGATGGAGATTGTGAAGAAAACACAGGAGGTATGTTTCAAGGCAGGTGCTTCTCAGTTACTGGTTTATATAAAAATGCAGATCAGGAAAGATGAGGATGTAACGATAGAGGAAAAGACAGGAAAGTATGATCATGATAACGATTAACCGGTGAATTATTTTTTAGCATATAAAAAGGACAGGACTTATGCGATATAACGCAAGGCTGGACGACACGTCAAAAATTGTAACCCATCTGTGTATCGTTCTCACGCTGCTGATGTCATGCCGGCAGATCACAGATATATCCCATGATGCGATTGCCACGACTATGTTGCTGTTTGTACTGGTGCCTGCCATTGTGGTAGCCTGGTGCCTCAGCCCGCGCTATTATAAAATTGAAGCGGGCGCCATCCTGATCAAGAGACCGTTGATGTCCATTACAATTCCGATGACGGATATTGTAAGACTGAAGAGCATCACGGAAGAAGAACTGGGTAGCGGCAGCCGGATGGCAGGAATGGGGGGCCTCTTTGGCTACCTCGGTACCTATCACTCCAGTGAGATTGGCAAATACCAGCGTTGGTGTACTAACAAGGACAGCATGGTGCTGATTGAGTCTTCCTACAGGAAATGGCTGATCAGTCCTTCAAACGCAGAACATTTTATCAGGTATGTGAATAGTATCATTAACGTACCTGGATAGTTTTTTTCCCGCAAAGAATGCAAAGGGAGCAAAGACGCAAAGGATTTTTGTGTCTTTGCTCCCTTTACGTTCTTTGCGAGCCCCTTGACATTAGATTTTAATTGAAGTAAATTGTTTTTATTCTTCAATACCAAAATCTAAACGCCATGAAGTCGATTACACTGGCGGTAGTGTGCGCGTTCCTGTTACTTCCACACCTACTTAACGCCCAGACCCATTCCCGTATTCTTACCGGCCGCGTAACAGCTGCGGCCACTCACGAACCTCTTCCCGGTGTCACCATCCAGGTGAAGGGACATAAACAGGGAACAGCCACCGGAGTAGACGGCAGTTACCGTATAACCGTTCCCGATAGCAAGACAGTATTGGTGTTTAGTTTTGTTGGCTTCCTGCCACAGGAAGCGGTTGCCGGCGACCAGGCAACCCTCGACATTACATTGCAGCCTGACACCCGTAACCTCGATCAGGTGGTGGTAACGGCTATGGGTATACGCAAAGAGAAACGCGCTCTCGGATATGCCGTTCAGGAGGTATCCGGCGCCGATCTTGTACAGTCGAAACAGTCTAACGTAGTGAACGCGCTTCAGGGCAAGGCCGCCGGCGTACAGATCTCCAGTACCGGCGGTGCGCCGGGGCAGGGTTCCCGGATTATCATCCGTGGTATCAATTCACTTGATCCTTCCCGTGATAACCAGCCGCTCTTCGTTATAGATGGGATTACCATTGATAATGAAACATATACCACCGGCAATGCCGACAGCAGGGGGATGAGCAACCGTGCGGCTGACATCAATCCTGATGATATTGAAAGCATCAATATCCTGAAGGGAGGCGCAGCGACCGCATTATACGGTTTGCGTGCCGCCAGCGGCGCGGTGATCATCACTACCAAATCCGGTAAGGCGGGCAGGGTGAAGGTAGACTTTACCACTAGTGCCGGCTTCGATAAAGTGGGCAAGACCCCTGATGTGCAAAGTACATACAGCCAGGGCAACAATGGCCTCTATGATAACCAGAGTTTCTGGCCGGCATGGGGACCTGCTGTGGAGGAAGCCCGCAAACTGGACCCCTCGCATCCGGCAGCGTTATATAATAACTACAGGCAGGCATACAATACGGGCAGTCAGTTCCGCAACACGCTGGGTATCAGCGGGGGGACAGAAAAAGTCGTATATGCGGCATCGTTATCCCAGTTCAACCAGAACGGTATTATTCCTTTCAGCAACTATAAGAATTATTCTGCTTTCGTAAACGGCAACATCCGCTTCAGTGACAAATTCAAAATGGGCGTCACCCTTAATTACATCAACTCGGGCGGTAACCGCGCCAATGCGGACCGCTACGGGGAGCAGCTCATTTACTGGTCGCCTCGCTGGAACCTGCGGGACTACATCAAATCCGACGGTACCCAGCAGACATACGGTACCACCGATAATCCCATGTACATTCAGTACAGCAACCGCTTCGAAGATAATGTGAACCGTATTATCGGTAATGTGAATTTTACGTGGTCGCCCTTTAAATGGCTGGATGTCATCTACCGGGCCGGCACTGATCACTATACTGATGGGCGCAATCATTCTGCGGAAGGTCCGAAAGGGACGGTAGGTGAGCATCCCGCTACATCGGACAACGGTTTGGGCTTTGTCAATGAATATTCGCTCCGCAAAACTTCCCTCAGCTCTACGCTGATTCTCAACTTTAAGAATAAGATTGGTTCACATCTTACCTCAGACCTCAAGCTGGGGCATGATGTATTCGGCCGGAAATTGAAACGCCTTTCTACTGAAGGCGATACGTTGGATATTCCTGATCTCCTTATTATGCAGAACGCGAAGAAGGTGGTTTCCAGTCAGTATCTCGAGAACTATTACCTGATGGGTGTTTTCGGGGACTGGACACTCAACTGGGACCGCTGGTTATACCTGACCCTCACAGGCAGAACCGATATTTCGTCCACGCTGCCGGTAAACAACCGGGTTTTCTTTTACCCCTCTGTAAGTGTGGCTTATCTTTTTACCGAACAGTTTAAGATTCCGGAGACGGTGTTGTCTTATGGCAAGTTGCGCATCTCGTGGGCCAGGATAGGAAAGGACGCCACCCCTTATAATACGGGTTATGGCTACACGTCGCTTACCGGTGGTCCGATTGACAATTCTGTTATCGGCTGGACAAGGGCTGACCGCCGCGGTGATCCCAACCTGAAACCGGAGTTCACCAATACGTTTGAAGTGGGTACTGAGCTGCGCTTCCTTCGTAATCGTTTAGGCGTTGACTTTACCTGGTATACCTCCAAGAGCACTGACCTGCTTATTCCGGTGAAATTGTCTAATGCTACCGGTTACGAAGAGCTTTATACGAACGCCGGTTCTATCCGCAACCGGGGGGTAGAGATTGCGTTGAATGGCACGATCATCAGCCAGCAAAAATTCTCCTGGGATGCCCGCATCAACTTTTCCTCCAACCGCAATGAGGTACTTAGCCTTGGCAAAGGGCTGACAGAAGTGACGGTGGGTGATCAATTCGGTTACGCTGGTTCTACCGCGGTGATGAAATACCTGCCTGGGTACCCGGTGGGCGCCATTTTCGGTACGAGCTACCAACGCTATTATAAAGATCTGGGTACAGACAAGTCGCTCGAGATAGATAATGGTCTGCCGATCCTGATCAATAAAACGGGTAGTCTTGCCGGCTTTCCGGTGATCAACGGTAACAAGAAGTACCTGGGTAATTCGCAGCCTCGCTGGATTGGAAGCATTACCAATACCTTTACTTACGGACCAGTGAGCTTATCATTTATGTTTGATACGCGCCAGGGTGTGAAGAAGTATAACCAGCTGGCTAACTTCATGGCTGCCTTCGGAGAATCTGCAGTTACGGCCAATCGTTTTGATAAAGTGCTGATCCCCGGTGTATATGCAGACGGTACGCCGAATACACAGGAGGTGTACCTGCAGCAGGGTAAGGGGCCTGATGGCCGTAACTATGGCGCCGGGTATTACCGCAATATCTACCGCGGCGTTACCGAAAACTTCGTGGAAGACGCATCGTGGG
>NZ_DATLKJ010000187.1:0-34070 GCF_035538455.1 Chitinophaga sp. | reverse complement strand
AGTATTGGCAGAGTTGATAGATCCAAGGGTTGTAACTGCCTACCAGAAGAAGATTTCCCCTCAACGCGACTTTATTTATTATGGAATCGATCCTAATCAGGGAATAAATTCAGGGCCACTAAATTCAGGATATGCTGAATTTATAACTTCCATACAGGTAAATGAGTACAACTCAAAATCATACATTAAAGATGACTTTACTGATGGGATGTTAGAGTTTCATGTTACAATCTTCTTTTTAGGCAGGGACGGTGCCGGAGGGTCTATATTGAAGGTATTTCCCTGTGATCCCACAAAACTGTTTTATGATAGTTCCCGCGTTATTGGGCATCCCAATGGAACTTCCATTTATATATTGCCTAATCCAATTCCAATTACGGATTGGAACATGCAGAAATATGGAAGTACCTGGAAAGTACTCGTGGCGGAATATGACCCCGGTACGGAAATTACTCAAACGTCGTCTATGTCATCAACCTTTAGCTCCAATTTTAATTTTGATGTGTCTTTGGGAGAAACTGTTAAAGTGGGGCTTAAGTTTGGAACTTCAGAAGTGACTGTTGAAAGTGGAACAATAACCTATAAGACCACAGGTTCTACTGATAATCTCGGAGAGGCATTATTAGATTATTCGGCTCCTGTTCTTTTAAGGATAGATAGCAGTTGGCGGACTCCTATGGGACAAATTTACAGTATAAATACAGGTACTGTGACGCTGGATATTGAAACAAGGAAAAGGTATTAGTTTTTTACTTTATATTAGGTGCGTTTGCTTAATGATTTGTGGCATTATATTTGGCGTGCAATTTTAAACGCTTTTTATATGAAAACATGGCTTTACCTACCCCTGCTAATGCTGGGCCTCATTTTCACTAGCTGCAGAAAAGAAGAAATTACTAATCAGGTTATCCCCAATAAAACAATTCTATTCACTGTAAGAACATCGGATTGGAAAGCTGTACCTAACACTACCAATACTTATGCTGTAATACTTCCCGTGTCCGAAATTCAGGCTGTTACTGACGGTGTTATAGTTTCGATAGCGGACCTTAATGGCAATACGTTTGAATTATTGCCTGAAGTAGTTGGTAACAAATCTTTTAATGTTATACACTATCCGGGGAGTGTAAGAGTTGAACTTGCATCAACTAATGGGGCTGCTATCCAACTCCCGCAAGATCTGACAATGAAGGTTGTGGTGATTCCGGCCAATCAGATTCAGTAGCAATTTATTTTGTTCGACATATTGTGCAGGCCTTCGCAGATGCGGGGGCCTTTTTTTATGGCAACTTTTCATTGTTAATTGTGTGGTAATACAGATTTTGTTATTTTAAGCGCTCTAATACTGTAAACCTGTTTTAAATATGCAGGGGATACGCAGTAAACAGCGAACATCGAAAAAATCCTTAAACAGTACTATGGACACAAGACGAGATTTTATCCGCAAGGCGGCCTTATTATCAGGAGCAGCGGGTGTTATGGGTACATTGCCTGGTTCCATTCAGCGGGCATTGGCGATTGATCCTGCTCCCGGCTCTACATTCTATGATGCAGAGCATATTGTTATCCTGATGCAGGAGAACCGTTCTTTTGATCATGCCTATGGTTCCCTGAAAGGGGTACGTGGATTTAATGATCCACGCGCGATCCGTCTGCCGGACAATAATCTTGTGTGGCTGCAGACTGATAGCAACGGCAATACCTATGCACCTTTCCGGTTGAACATCAAAGACACCAAAGCTACCTGGATGAGCAGCCTGCCACATTCCTGGGCCAACCAGGTAGATGCCCGCAACAATGGCCGTTATAACAAATGGCTGCAGGTAAAACAGTCCGGCAACAAGGATTGGGCAGCAATGCCGCTTACGCTGGGCTTCTACAACAGAGAAGATATTCCATTCTATTATTCACTGGCGGATGCCTTTACCGTATGTGATCAGAACTTCTGCTCTTCCCTTACCGGTACAACACCTAACAGGTTGTACTTATGGACCGGCAGCCTCCGTGATGAACAGAAGGCGGAAGCCAAAGCCAACGTATGGAATGAAGACGTAGATTATGGTGCTGAAGCCCACTGGACAACCTTTCCTGAAAGATTAGAAGATAATGGTATCTCCTGGAAGATCTATCAGAATGAGATCAGTGCAGCCGGGCTGGAAGGTGAGAAAGACGGGCTGCTGGCCAACTTCACAGACAACCCTATTGAGTGGTTCAGCGCTTTCAATGTACGCTTTGCAATAGGGCATATCAAATACCTGCAACACAGAATACAGCAGGTTACTGCCGATATACTGCAGTTGGAAGGTAAGCTGGCTTCAGGTGTGAAAGAAGACGAAGCTACAAAGCTCAAGCAGGCCATTGAGAAAAAAGAGAAAGAGCTAACGAAATATAAAAAGGACGCGACAACCTTTACTACCGCCAATCTTGCCAAGCTGTCCACCCGCGCACAGAACCTTCACCACAAAGCGTTTACTACCAATATCGGTGATCCGGATTACCATGAACTGGAAACACTGCAATATAAAGACGGCGACACTGCGAGAAGTATGCAGGTTCCGAAAGGGGATATTCTCTTCCAGTTCCGTGAGGATGTGAAAAAGGGGCAGCTTCCTACTGTGTCCTGGCTGGTGGCGCCCGGCGAGTTTTCTGATCATCCGGGATCTCCCTGGTATGGGGCCTGGTATGTATCTGAAGTACTGGACATTCTTACACAAAAGGAAGAGATATGGAAGAAGACTGTTTTCATTCTCTGCTATGACGAGAATGATGGTTACTTCGATCACGTACCTCCGTTTGTGGCGCCTCATAAACCTGGTACAGGGCTCGTTTCCAAAGGAATCGATACCAGCCTGGAGTATGTGACACATGAACAGGAAGAAGCAAAGAAACACGTAGGAAAACACGAAGTGCGTGAGAGTCCTATCGGGCTTGGCTATCGTGTGCCGCTGGTAGTGGCCTCCCCGTGGACAAGAGGTGGATATGTGAATTCGCAGGTGTTTGATCATACTTCCATCCTGCAGTTTATGGAGAAGTTCCTGCAACGCAAGACAGGAAAAATTATCAAGGAAACAAATATTACCGCCTGGAGACGTACGGTGTGCGGAGATCTTACCAGTGTATTCCGTCCGTTCAATGGTGAGAAAGTAAGGGTGCCTTTCCCGCAGCGGAACGAATTCATTGAAGGTGTGTACAATGCCAAATTCAAAAAGCTCCCCGACGAGTTTAAGAAACTTACTGCTGAGGAGATTACGCATATCAATGAGAATCCTGGCACTGCTGAGTGGATGCCCAGACAGGAGCCGGGTATACGGCCATCCTGCTCGTTGCCTTACCAGCTATATGTGAATGGTAAATTAAGCGCAGACAGAAAGACCTTTGAAATCAGCTTTGCTGCTTCTAATGAAACTTTCGGTAAACAGGCTGCCGGTTCTCCATTCAATGTGTATGCACCTGGTAAATACATACAGGCCGACAGTGGGCAGATGGAGCCGGTAAGGGCATGGTCTTATGCAGTAACGTCAGGAGATAAACTGAACGACAACTGGCCACTGCATGCTTTCGAGAATGATCTTTATCATCTTCGTGTATATGGTCCTAATGGTTTCTATCGTGAGTTTGCAGGGAATGTGAATGACCCGCAGGCAGAGGTTATCTGCAACTATCAACGGAGTGCCGGCAATATAAAGAAACTCAGCGGCAATGTAGAACTGAAGCTTATTAACCGTGGCGGCAGCCCGCTTACTTTCCACATAAAAGACATGGGCTATAAAAAAGGCGAGCTGAAAAAAACACTGGCGGCGCGTACAGAAGGCAATCTGATTATAGACCTCTCCAAGAGTTTCGGATGGTATGATTTTACTGTACAGATTGACGGTGCTGCTACATTCGAACAACGCTATGCAGGCAGAGTGGAGACAGGTAAAGACGGCTTCAGTGACCCGGTGATGGGAGGAACCGTGTGATGCAGCTATTTTGTTATGTGGATATTTTTTTGTTTAGTAACTCGTTAAGGAGAATCAAATAAGAAAATATCCACATAACAAAATAAAAGAATGATCTGTTGCATTGTTTGTACAGTCTGTTACTTTGCTGCCACATCTTTCCCGCCAAATCATACTGAGTGTGAATGCTTGTGTGAATGGATCTGATTTTGATAGATGATAAGCATGAAACTGTATCAGTATCTACTTTTCGCTGCGATCGTCCTGGCTGGATGTAAGCCATCTGGCCCTTCCGGCACCCCACAGGAGTTAATTCCCCGCAATAGAACTATACAACCCACAAACGCTTACAACGATCTTTTTCTTGACAGCCTTGCCGTAGAAAATTATATTTCCCACCTGCATGCTGATGATACTACGGCTAACCATATACGTAGTTTTTACAACGCACGTAATTACGAGTTTGCATGGTTCGATAGCCACGGACTTACAGAACAGGCAGCTGCTTTCAGAACATTGTATGATTACAGTAAAGATACCACCAGTAACAAAGCTGTAGACATCAGGATGAATGCGCTGCTGGACGAAGATAGCATCACCGTAAAGGCTAATGATCCAGCGACAGTGAAAACGGAGCTGCAGCTCACACAACGCCTGGTGCAGTATGCCGCTGAGATGAACTACAGTACTAAAGATTTGGCGCATATGGTGCCGATGCAAAAGTATGATGCCATGCGGCTTGCCGATTCCCTGCTGAAAGCAGATGATAAAGCACATCCCGGGATGGCAACACTCAAAGCGCCGCTGCAGGCCTATCGCGATTACGTAAAGGCCGGCGGGTGGCCGGAAGTACATCTTTCAGCAAAGAGTCTCAGGAAAGGGCAGTCGTCTTCCGAAATCATCCAGCTAAAAAAGAGACTGTCGATAACCGGAGAACTAAAGAATAATGACAGCACTGATGTGTTCAACGACGAGCTGGAAGCGGCTATAAATACATTTCGTAATGGTCATGGTTACACGCCAAACGGGCTGCTTACCGATACCGTCCTCGAATCAATGAACATGCCCGCTGAAGCACGCCTGCAACAACTGCTTATCAATATGGAGCGGCTGAGATGGATGCCTGCAGAACCAAAGGGGAAACTGATCATGGTGAATATCCCTGCTTTTATGCTGCACGTAACAGACGATGGTAAAGCGTTATTTGACATGGATATTATTGTAGGAAAGGAAGGGCACGGCACCACCATGTTCTCGGGAAGGCTGAACCAGATTGTGTTTAACCCATATTGGAATATACCACGCAGCATTGTCAGAAAAGAAATACTGCCGGTTATGCATCGCAATCCTCACTACCTGGCATCAAAGAATATGGAAATAACGGGTGAAGCTAACGGACTGCCAGTAATCCGGCAACGTCCGGGAAGTAAGAATGCATTGGGACGGGTGAAGTTCCTGTTTCCCAACAGTTTCCATATCTACCTGCATGATACACCGGAAAAGAGTCTCTTTAACCGGGATAACCGCGCTTATAGTCATGGTTGTATACGATTGAAGGAACCGATGAAAATGACACAGTTCCTGTTGCAGGACTCGCCCCAATGGACAAGCGAGAAAGTTGACAGCGTTATCAATGCCGGAAAGGAAAAGTTTGTGCGGCTGAAAGTTCCGGTGCCGGTGATCATTACCTATCTTACGGCATGGACAGACAAGCGTGGCAACCTGCACCTGGTACAGGATGTATACGGTCATGATGCCATAATGCGTTCCAGGATGTTCTATTAATTAAATATCTGTGCTGTCTTTCAGCAGCCTGGTATGCGCAGAATAGTATTTATCCGGGCTGTAGAGGAAAAGACAAGAGCCATTGCGGATAGCTTCAATCACTTTGCGATGGATCTTTTCAGGGATGGCCGGGCAACCAAGACTGCGGCCAATGTAGCCCTGACTTTTGATAAGCGTCTCATCCACATAGGCGGCGCTGTGTATGACGATGCCTCTGTTGAGCGCATTATCGTTGATACCGGCTTCTTCGCCTTCCAGGCGCAGTGAGTATCCATGCTCGCCGTTGTAGGTATCGCCGGTGACGTAGAAACCAAGGCTGCTTTTGTAACTGTTTAATTTGTTGGAGAAAGTGCTGGCATTGAGTGTGCCTGAGTTCCTGCCATGCGCAACGAGCGTGTTAAAGAGCAGCAGTTTATTTTTAAGGTCGATAACGAACAATCTTTTCTGACTGGACGGCAATGAAAAATCAATGATGGAGATGACATCTGTATTTTTGATGCGTCCTTTCTCTTCCAGCTGCGCAAAGCCCTGCATTGCCTGTTCAAACGCTTCGCGTGAAAGTCCGGCACTGTCCAATCTTATGTGGTCGTATATGCTCTCTTCTTCCACTGCGGAATCTGTCAGCATAGCAGAAGTGGGGGCAATAACCGCGGTTGTTTTTTCAGTATGGGTAAAAGCTGTTATCAGAAATACAAAAAGACAAATGGTAACTATAAGGATTGCCGATTTTACGATCTTCATCTGTTTCACGTTCACAAAAATTTCAGGTGATAAAAAAGACAGGCACGAAGATAGTGTATTATGCCCGGTGTGGTATCCCGGAATGGCCGTCCGAGGCTGTTTCTGGTTGTTTTTTAACATAGCTTTTACATACATCGGAAATGTTTATATTACATTAAAAACATAAGTTGTCATGCCAGAATTACCCGATCTGCAGGTATTCCGCCATAACCTGGGAAAAGCATTGCTGCATAAAGAGCTGAAGGCGATCCATGTCATCAATAAAAAGAAACTCCATACAACGGAGGAAGTCTTGAAAAAGGCCCTGGAGGGACAGCATCTCAAGGCCATAGAACGTATAGGTAAAGAGCTGCATTTTGTGTTCAGCAACAAGCATGTGCTGGGTATGCATCTCATGCTGAATGGCAAATTGTATCTTTATCATGCGCTTAATGAGCAGAGGCATACCATTGCCACTTTGCTATTTACCGATGGTACGGGCCTTGCACTTACTGATTTTCAGGGGCAGGCAGCATTGACGCTGGACCCGGAAGAGAAGGCTGCACCTGACGCTTTATCGGATGTAGTGGATGAGACCTGGATGAGAGCTGTGCTGGCAAAGAAAAAGATTACCATCAAGAAGTTTCTGCTAGACCAGAAGAATATACTTGGCATTGGAAATGCCTATGCAGATGATATTCTGTGGGATGCCCGTATTTCTCCCTTTTCTATATGCAACAAGATACCGGAGCAGAAAGTGAAAGCGTTGGTGAAATCCATTCGTTACATACTCACCAATGCAGAGAAACTGATCAGGAAACATCATCCTGATTTGATACACGGAGAGGTGAGGGACTATATGCTGGTGCATAATCATAAGCTGCAGAAAAGCCCCGGTGGGGCAGAGATTCTGCATGATACCAGCAGTGGCCGTAAAACCTATTATACAGCTGAGCAGGAGTTGTATGCCTGATCAGCCCGGACCATCCTTATTAAGGAACACCCATACAGTTTGCTGTGCACTTGTTCATTGCGCCATCGCAATACTTTCTCCGCATAGGGCCAATGCTGGCCGGATTTAGCTATGGCCTATGCGATTCCTCATATCCATCTTAGTCACTGCTTCAGTAACTTACCTGCCTTCCGGGGCAAAACGATAACCAAAGTAGTTGTTGTGCAAAACAGTAAAGCAATGGTCGGGTCTTTCCGGCCAAATAGCCGGGGAAGGCGGCGATTTTGATCATGTAGTAAGGGCTACTTCTGGCGCCCGGGCCTTTTCCTTTTGTTCGTAGATATTGCCGGCGATTCTTTCCACGAACGCTTTCGGGAAGAATTTAGGCAGGAATGCATTCAGTTTGTTGGTGAAGCCTGGAACGATCTCCGCTTTACCTTTAAAGAGGCCGTTGACGGCTATCTTAGCAACACTCTGCGGTGTCATGTTAAAACGGTCTGCGAGCTTTTTAGTGGCATCGTTCATGCGTGCCCTGTTCACAAAATCAGTGTCGGTACTGCCAGGACTGAGCGCGCTTACAGAGATGTTGGAGTGCCGGAGCTCGTGACGTAGCCCGCGTGTAAAGGACAATGCAAAGGCCTTAGTGGCTGCGTAGATGTTCAGATAAGGAACGGTTTGATAGGCGGTGGTACTGGCAAGGTTCAACAAATAAGCTTTGGGGAATTTCCGTAACACGGGAATAAAGGCATAAGACAAACCCACCTGTGCTTTTACGTTGACATCAATGATGTTGAACTGATCCTCCAGCGGCAGCTGTTCGAATGCGCCGTTGAGGCCATAGCCGGCATTGTTGACCACCACGGTAAGCTGATCATGCCACTGGCTGCTCCAGGAGATCACGTTACGCAGTGCATCAGGATGAGACAGATCCTGATGCAGCGTGTGCACGTTGACGTGATATTCTGCCGCCAGGTCACCGGCGGTGGTGTTGAGCGCATTGTTGTCGAGGTCGATCAGCAGCAGTTCGTAGTTCCTTAAGGCCAGTTCCGCAGCAATAGCTTTGCCTATGCCTTTTGCCGCACCTGTTATTAATGCGTATGCCATAGTTATATTTTTAGATGGATGAACTGTTTACTTTCGCAAGATTCTTTTCTGCACCTTTCACGGTTGCCCATTGTGGTTTCCCTCCGTAGAGGTATTGTTTCGCCTGTGCCAGTTTATGATAGAAAGGTGTAGGACTTTGTGCATGTTTCGGGGCATAGGCGCCAGTGATAATGGGGATATACATGACGCGCCTGCGGCTTTTTTCACCTGTCCAGGGCGACTGCTGCACACGGTGCCAGAGGCGTCCGTCGTGAATGGTAAGGTCGCCGGCTTCAATATCGAAGCCTACTTCTCTTTTATCCGGATTATTGTCTATGAAGTATTTCTTTCTGAACAACAATTTCAGAATGCCCTGGCGGTGTGTGCCCGGGAGCACTCTTAAGCCGCCGTTTTCTAAAGGGCAGTCGTCGAGATGTATGCCAACATTGAGCATTGGCAGTATGCGCGACCCGAGGAAGAGATCACGGGGACTGTCTGTATGCCAGCCAAGTTGCCTGAACTGACTAGCTTCTGTATTGACGTAATGGTTTATCACGAGACCGTCTTTTTCATTCTCACCAATCCTGCCTTCATAGTTACCCAGTAGTTGGGTGAGTGATTGCAGCCGTTCATCTTTCAGCAGGCTGCGTAGCACATTGCTATAATGAGATGCAAATGCAATTCTTTGTATCAGTGGGCTGCCATCCGCGTCTGTACCGAATTTCAACGGTATGCCGTTGATCTTCTGGACATTGTTACGTAGCAGGAGTTCCTGCACATGTTCAACTTCACGTATGGTAAGTGCAAGGGTTTCTTTGTCGAGGAAGTTTTTAAACTGGATAATACCATGTTCGCGGAAGTACGCGAGATGCGCGTCCGATACCGCTCCGTCGAGACGGAAAACGGGTTGGTTGTTCGTTTTCATGACGATAAATTTTGGAAGCAGTGAAAAATCAGTTGTACAGTATCAAGTGCGTATGTGCGGAGATTGGTGGGGTAACCGCAAAGAGAGGAGAATTAACAACAACAGGAGAAGGCAACCATAGTGATCCCGGTTGAAATGTGCTTCTGTAGCAGGCTTGTGTGTTTTATATGCCTTTTCATTGTATGGATTTTATTAGTCTACTGGTTTTGTAGACAAATATAGTGTGGAAAGTTATAATTCCAAAAAAAACTTTGATTATTGTGATGAGGGGTGATTATCACAATAATCAAAGTAAGTTTTTGTAGTCTTCGGGAGTATCAATGTCGATGGCGCCTTGTGGGAAACTTACCGTGGCCGTGATGGCGGTGTATTTCAACAGGAGTTTCTTTGCACCTTCCTGGCCGCTGAGGGCCATTAGCTGGGGGAAGAATGCACGACTAAATAGCACGGGCGTGCCGAGTATATCATTATAACAGCAGGCAATGATCTCCTTGCCAGTGGTCAACCGGGCGGACATCAGTTCATGGAGGAGCTGAGGGGTAATAAAAGGCTGATCACATACCAGGATAAATGCACCGTTAATGGTATCGGTTATACGTAACAGCTCCCGGATGCCGGTGTGAATAGAGCTGGCCATACCGCTTTCCCAGTTGGTGTTTAGAGCGAGGTGAATATTACTGGCGGTGATGTCTTTCCGGATGTCATCAGCGTAGGCGCCCAGCACCACCACAACAGGGCGACAACGGGTTTGCAGCGAGGTGTCGATAATCCGTTGCAGCAACATTTGCTTTTGAAATACCAGCTGTTGTTTGGGGGACCCCAGCCGTTTGGAGGCACCTGCTGCCAGGATGATGATGCCGGTGTTTTCCATCAGATAAATTGTTGGGTGATCATCTGCTGCGTACGGGAGTGGATCGCTGTATCCTTTTCCCGGAGGGAATTCCCGGCGGCAGCGGACAAAACAGATTTTATTTCGCTGATCACAGATAATGCAATTTCTTCTGCCGTTTCCGCTCCGATATCCAATCCTGCGGGTCCGTATATATGTTGCCGTTGCAGGATATCTGTATCCAGCTCCGCAAGCATACGATCCCTTTTCCTGGCGGGTCCCAATAGGCCTATATATGGTAGTGGTAGCGGCAACAGCTCTTTCAACAAGGCCAGATCGTAATTATAGTTGTGTGTCATCAGGATGGCAGCGGTGTAGGCGTCTGTTGTAAAGTGTGTTATGACCTGCGCTGGTTTGGCTGCAATCAAATGTGTAGCCTCCGGGAAGCGTGTCCTGGTAACATAAGCAGGACGGCCATCTACAAGGGTTGTATGCCATCCCAGTAAATGAGCCATCTTTATCAGCGGCATAGTATCATTGCCGGCGCCTGCCACCACCAGGTGCGGAACGGGTGGCATAAAAGCCAGTAATGCCGTCATGCTGTTATCTCTGCTGATATAGGTAGTGATGCCTTGCTGCCTGCTTTGCAGTGCCTGTAATGCGTCTGTAGTAATGGCGTTCAGCAATGCTTTATCGTTTACATGATGTGTTATCCCTCCACTATCATCTATCAGCAGGGAGGTACCGGGTTGCGGGCCATGTTTCTGCTGTATACTGAACAATGTCACCAACACTGTGTGTTGCCGTTTGCTGATGACCTGTTTCAATAACATGACCGGATGTTGGCTTGCTGTCGGTTCTATGGGTTCCAGCAGGATGTGGATAATGCCGTTACAGCCAAGTTCTACGCCGAGCTGTGCATCGTCTTCATTAGTAGTATCATATGTAACCAGTACAGTGCGTTGCTGTATGATAGCCAGTTGTGCTTTGCGCAGGGCGTCACCTTCGAGGCAGCCGCCGCTGATGGCGCCGGTAAGTTGACCATTTTCCGTTACCAACATGCGGGCACCAGGCTGCCGGTAGGAGGAGCCTTCCACGTGCACAACAGTTGCCAGCGCAGTTTTCAGTCCCTGGCGGCAGGCGGTGTCGTACGCCTTCACGATATCTTCCAGCTCTTTCATGATGATATTTTACCGAGGATTTTGTCTGGTGTAATGGGCAGATCGCGTACTCTTTTACAGGTAGCATTGAATACTGCGTTGGAAACGGCTGCTGCGAAGCCAATGAGTGCTATTTCCCCCAGCCCTTTCGAGCCCATCGGATTGATATATGGATCCTTTTTATTGATAAAGAAGACATCAGTAGGTGGTACATCTGCATTTACGGGCACATGGTAGTCTGCGTAGTTGTTGTTGACGAAGCGTCCGAAACGATGATCCAGTATGGCTTCTTCTGTCAGTGCCATACCGATGCCACCTACTACACCGCCAATCATTTGGCTGGCAGATGTTTTGGTGTTGACGATTGTACCTGCATCCGCCACACTTACCACATGTTTGATCCTTATTACACCGGTGGCAGGGTGTACATGAATCTTCGTAAAGTGTACAGAGAAAGAATAGAAGGAATATTTTCTTCTTTCCTCGCCACCCTGAGAAGAGGCCGTAGCTTGTATTTCTGGTAATTGTTGTTGTTGCAGAATGTTTTGATAAGGAATCCTGATATTTGAATTGGTTGCTGCCAGTAGCTGCCCGTTTTCAAAAATGATATCTGATATTTTCAGGGTTTTGAAATCAGGATGCCCCGTCACAGCGAGTTCCGCTAATTTCTGTTGAAGCGCGTTACATACATCTGTCACGGCGCTACCTACGGTAGATACGGTGGAAGATCCGCCCTGGCGTGGCGCATCAGGATATGCGGATTCTCCCAGCAGGAATTTAATTTTCGCAGGGTCGATGCCGGTAGCGTCGGCGGCAATCTGCACCATTGCAGTAGCTGTACCGGGACCAATGTCGGCGGCGGCACTGCGGATGGTAAGGGTACCGTCGGCTTTCAATACGGCGTTGGCGGACGCGCGCCCACGGCCTGCGCCAAAGGTGCCGCTGCTCATGCCATATCCAACCAGCATATCCTCTTCCTGTAATTCGCCGGGTTGCATCCGACGCTTACTCCAGCCAATTTTCTCCGCACCGGTTTGGTAGGCTTCTTTCAAGTATTTACTGGAGAAAGGAAGATTTTTCTCCGGATCAGTATCGGCATGATTCCGCAGACGGAATTCCAGCGGGTCCAGCTTCAGTTTATAGGCAAGTTCATCCATCGCTGACTCCAACGCGAAGGCGCCGGTGGCTTCACCGGGACCGCGCATCCATACCGGTGTACTGAGATTAAGTGGTACCAGTTGGTAAGTAGTGTTTACATTCGGGCATTCGTACATAAACTTGCTCATGCCGGTGATGGCTTCGGTGAAATCTTCGTAGGGAGAGGTGATGGCGACAGCATGATGGGTGATGCCCGTGAGCTTTCCATCTTCTGTGGCGCCCAGTCCAATCTTCTGGATGGCGGCGGGGCGGTACCCGGCGAGCGTGAACATCTGTTCGCGCGTAATCACCAGTTTCACTGGCTTGCGTATCTTTTTAGCGGCCAGTATAGTGGCTACTTCCAGTGGCCATATGCGTAATGCCATTCCAAATGCGCCGCCAACGAACTGGGAGTGAACGGTAATATTCTGCTCTGGTATCTGGAAGAGACTTTTCAGTGTTTGCTGCACACTCTTTACGCCCTGCGTTTTGGCATAAAGCGTAAGCGCATCGGGCGTTTCCCAGTGTGCGATAATACCGGCCAGTTCCATGGGGTTATGTACTTCGATGGGAATATTGTATTCCGCTTCCACCGTCACCGGGGCTTTCTTCCAGGCATCTACTTCTCCGCGCACATAGTCTTTCATGTTTTTGTTCTGAAAGGCTTTGTTGAGATTAGCATTGATGTCCGTGGCATGTACTTCCTGGTCGTATTGCACTTCTACCAGTGAAACTGCATAGACGGCACGTTCGAAGGTATCCGCTACTACAATAGCCACGGGTTGCCCGTTGGAGTAGATACGGTCATCATAGAATATTTTGAGTCCCTGTTTGGGATTGGTGTTATCTGTTTTATAGCCAGGCACCGGTGGGGCGTTGAGATGGGATACCACATCACTCACACCGGGTGCATGTAATGCTTTTTTTGTATCGATGTTTCTGATGCGGCCGGAGGTGATAGGACTGCATACCAGCGCTGCGTACAACATGCCTTCCGGTTGATGGTCCGCGAAGTATTTTGCGCCGCCTGTTACTTTAAGGCGGCCATCTACACGGTCCATCGATTTCTCTGTGGCTTGCTTTTTCATACGGTGGCAGCTTTTTTAAGTGCGATAATGATACTATTTACGGCCAGGTCTACTTTGAATGTATTGTGCTTATGTGGCTTTGCATTTTGCACGGCAACGTTGGCGGCTATACGGAAGTTTTCTTCAGTTGCAGTTTTACCGGCGAGCGCATTCTCCGCTTCATACAGGCGCCAGGGTTTGTGGGCCACCCCGCCCATTGCCAGCCGTGCGCTGCGGATGGTGTTGTTACTGAGATCCAGTGCTGCAGCTACCGATACCAGCGCAAATGCATAGGAGGCGCGGTCACGCACCTTCAGATAATGCACATGATGTTGATAAGGACTGGTAGGTAATTCCACTGCGGTGATCAGTTCGCCCTTACTGAGATTGTTGTCTTTATCGGGGGTATTGCCCGGCAGCCGGTGAAAGTCTGCGAATGGTATGTGCCTGTTGCCTTTGGGGCCGGATACCAATACGGTGGCATCCAGTGCTACAAGCGCTATACACATATCGCTGGGGTGTACGGCAATGCATTGATCGCTGGCGCCGAATATAGCATGCATGCGGTTGATGCCGCCGATAGCCCCGCAGCCGCTACCAGGCTGCCTTTTGTTACAAGGCATTGCCGTATCATAGAAATAGCCACAGCGGGTGCGCTGCATCATATTACCGCCGACGGTGGCCATATTGCGCAGTTGTTGGGAGGCGCCTGCCAGCAAGGCCTGGGACAGCAGCGGGAAGTTCTTCTTCACCTGTTGATGAGCAGCCACATCGCTATTGAGCGCCAGTGCACCGATGTGTAAGATATTGCCATTGAGTTGTATCTCTTTCAGTGGAAGACGGTTGATGTCTACCAGCTTTTCGGGCGCTATTACACCGCTTTTCATGAGATCAAGCAGATTGGTACCACCCGCAATGAAACGGGCTTGTGCATCTTTGCTAACCGCATCAATAGCTGCCTGCTGATTTGATGGCCGGATATAGGTAAACTGGTTCATATTGGCTGCCCTCCCTGCTGTACTTCCATGATAGCGTCTACAATATTATCATATGCTCCGCAGCGACATATATTACCACTCATGGATTCCCGTATATCTTCAGGTGTATTGGCGTGGCCTTCACGTATGCAGGCAACGGCAGACATGATCTGGCCGGGTGTGCAATACCCGCATTGAAAACCATCATGACGGATAAATGCTTCCTGAACGGGGTGGAGCTTGTCGCCTTCAGCAAGTCCTTCAATGGTAGTGATCTTTCTGCCTTCCTGCATCACCGCGAGGGTAAGACAGGAGTTAATGCGCTGTCCGTTTACGTGAACGGTGCAGGCGCCGCACTGGCCGTGGTCGCATCCCTTTTTCGTGCCTGTAAGTTGTAGTTGTTCCCGCAGGAGATCAAGCAGTGTAACTCTAGGTTCTACCGAAAGATGATAAGGCTTGCCATTGATCTCCATACTAACGGACATTTTTTCAAAGATGCCTGCAATATGCTCATCATGTTCAGCCGCTTTTATTACCAACGGAGGGGTAAGGGCCAGTGCCATCACGGCAGATGACTGTTTCAGAAAGTCGCGTCGGGCTTCATGTTTGTCCTTTTTGTGAGGGCAGGAGTTTTGGCTGTCTGGTGTCTGTGGCATATACACCTGGGTTTTAATTCTCTAAAAGATATATTTTTTTTGAGAGAACTGCAAATCTTTGGTGTGAGCGGACTGACGCTTTCAGTAGCGGTAATTTTTGCCGGCGTGTAATGTCTCAAATTCTTGTATCTGCTGATGCAGTACGCGTTTGCGGAGAATGTACGTTTTGAGATCCAGACCTTGTTGTTTTTCTTCTTCCAGTTGTTTTATAGTACGATGCAGGGCATAATATTCTTTCCTGAGCTGAAAGGTTTCAGAACTTTGGAAGGCAGTAACATCGGGCGATTCCCGGATAATATCGGCACTATAACCCCCACGCACCCACGAAATGAAGTCGTTGCTGAGTACTGCCATGCTGCCTTCATCCAGTGCGCCATGTCCGGTGATATATACGGTCTGGTCTTCCCCGGTGGTATGCAGCAATATGGCCTGTCCGCCGCTATCGTCGCCGATGGTGAGATAGGCTGGCAGATAATGTTGCACTTCGTACAGCTTGTTCTGTTCTTCCAGCTCGTCAGTACCATATAGCAGTATGAGATCCGTAAACAGGCGTGAGGTTTTCAACTGCTGTTCGAGGAGGAACGCGGTGTAGGCGCCGGGAAGTTTGACTCCCAGCGCCTTTTCAATATTTTCAATATCGTTATTGCTGTCCATTGTCTTTCAGATAAGAAAGCCACTGCTTACCGAATTCGTTACCCGGTTCCAGTTGCAGTAGTTTTTCAAAGGAGCCGATTGCTTCCGGAATACGGTCGATATTACAAAAGAGGATGCCACGATTCAGATATACATATGCGTTATCCGGTTCGATGGACATGGCCTTGTCGTAACAAGCGAGGGCTGCGTCGTATTGTTGTTGCAACAGGAGTAGCGAACCTTTGTTCATCAGCAGAGTGGTGTCTTCCGGGGCAAGCTCCAGTCCTTCATCTGCGTACTGCAGCGCCTGACTGATCTTTGCTTCCACCTGCTGTTGTGTGGCTTCGTCTGCGCCGTTGTCTTCCATCTGGTGGATGGTGTTGCTTACTTCCTGGAGCAGATCGCGCACCTGTTCACTACACCATACAGATGTTCTGAACGTAGGCTCCTGGCCGTTAGGAGAGGGGAGGCCGGCAGGTTCGTCAGCAGAAGGTTTCATGAGGCCGGCAGCGGGCGCATACCACCAGGCGCAGAATTCTCCGAGCTGGCCGCCCACGGGCAGCTCGTCGGAAGGCGGCAGTGTAGCTTCTTCTATGGCATTGTGGGCCAGTACAATGTCCAGTATGGCTTTCAGCGATTCGGTGTCGATAGGCTCACCACTATATTCTGCATTCATCACCATATAAGGGAGTAATTGATACCAGAGCCCCAGAAGGTATTTATCTTCCTGACGCCCGGCTTCTTCCGCCAAGGTTAATGCCAGGGAGAAAACAGGTATTTCCTGCGGCGCTATGGCTGCATTCCCTTTCAGGGAGCCTGCCGCTACCATCGCTTTCCAGAGCGAGCTTCCTGCATCGCAATACAGCACGTAAGCATTGGCGGCGGCATCCGGTGCTGTATAAGCTGCTACAGGATTGCTTTCTGCATCCCATGGCTTTTCAGGCTGTTCATAAATGAAGCTGAATTTTCCGGCAGCAGCCAGTTCATCAAAGAAACGTTGATGTTGTGCATAGGCCGGATGGGCCATTACAGGGAACGTATATACGAATTTGTGTTTGACGAGAATATCCATTACCCTGAAATGGGTAAAACCTGTATCAAACTGCCCTTGCAGCCTGTACAGGTTATAAAAAAGGCTTCTGCGGTCCAGTTGTTCATTGCTGCTGTTGTCCAGGCAGAGAACGGACAGTTCCACCAGTGATTCTACTTCGTGCATCGACATGTTTCTGCGCTTTTAATTCAGCGCGAAATTACGGAGATTTCTATCGTTTAGCGCAGCAGCACGTTCTTAACATAGGTATAGCTTTCCCGGATGCTGTCGAACGGATCAATGGTAATTTTATCCTGCTCTACGAAGAGATGCTTTACGCCTGCCTGTGCAGCTTTTGCGAAGATAGACCGGAAGTTGATGCTACCGGTGCCTACTTCAGCAAATGTAACGCCCGTGAGCAGTTCCATGGAGGTCTTGTTTTCGGTGCCTGCGGCAGTGAGGCTGGCAGTATTGTTTTTGTCCATGTCCTTCACATGCCAGGCAACAAAGCGGTGAGGAGCTTCCGCAAATAGTTTCAGCGGATCTATCCCTGATTTTACGGCCCAGAAAAGATCCAATTCAAATGAAACGAGGGAGGGACTGGTTTCTTTCAGCAGTATATCGTACCCTGTGCCATTGCCGTTTGATAATGGTTTGAATTCCCAGTAGTGGTTGTGGTAGCCAATATGGAGATTAGCTTTTTTGCATAGCTCGCCGGCCTTGTTCAGCTGGGCCGCCATGTATTTATAGGTGTCTGCTTCCGGTTTCTTATCCCACAGGGAGAGCGGGAGCACGGGCACAATGAAGTATTGCTGACCCAATGCTGCTGCCAGCTCTATCTGGGCTTTGAGTTCATCGTCCTTGCCGTTGCCGGGAGTGAGATAGTTGTTTAGCTGATAGTGACCACTTGGTGTGGTGAGATTATGCGTTTTGAGCAATGATTTCAGTGCGGATGGCTTCAGGCCCCAGAAGGTGCCCTGGTCCTGCGGTCCTTTGTAGCCGTAGAATGTTTCCACCTCATTGTAGCCTATTTTGGCTACTTTGGAAATGGTACCCTTCACGTCTTTATCCAGTTCATCGCGGAGCGTATACAGCTGCAATCCTATTTTTTTTGGAAGCGCCTTGTTACGTGATTGTGCCAGCAGGCTGCCTGGTAACATCAGGCCGGCGGCCATCAGTCCGGCGTTCTGGAGGAAGGAGCGTCTTGAAGTGTGCATGGGTAATAATTTTTATAACGTGGATTTAGAGGATATATAATGAAGAATGAAATTAACAAAACGATTTCATCCTTCATTATATTTTATTGGCATAAAATACAAACTGAATGTTAAACTTCATCGAAACCATACCTGTTGATCATTTCATCCAGCAGGTTTTTATGTTGTGTGGTATATAAGATCAGCTCGGCGGCTTCGCCGTCGTCATCAGTAAAGTAGGAGACCAGTTGTGATGGTTGCCAGAATATCAGCAGATGATTATGATCTGCCACTTTTTCCCAGTTGTTGGGGAGGCTGGCAAAAAATTGTTGTGCTGCTTCGTTTATTTCCAGCTCTTCATGAATGAGAGAGGCGCCAAACTCAAAACCCCCGGGTGTTGCGGCCTGAATGCTGCTATCGGCCATTACGCACTGATAGTATAATATCAACCGGATAAAATCTTCCGCTGATAATTCTTCCGAATGCCATTCCGGTTCTCCCTCTACATTTCCCGATTGATAAATGCTCTGATTGTCCAGGTCGATACTCCAGCTTACCACGCCCTGATTCTCATCAAGGAAAACCAGCTTTCTGCCGGACATATACAATTCATGTGGCGCCGCAAACTGCTGAAAGCCGCTGGTGAACAGGGGAAGGTTACCCACATGTTGATAAAAGTCGCGCAATGGCACGGGGAGCTGAATGTCTAGTCGCTGTTCTGCATCCCGGAGCTGTGATTCAGCGATGCCTTCTTCGGGCATCAGTTTACGTCCAAGTATTTTTTCGGCAGTCTGCCTCATGTCTGTCATTTGTTGGAAAGTATTTGTATGAAGATATTCAATATCTGCAAAACGATCACCCCGCTATTGGTTCATTTATCCGGCATATCTGCTGAAAATCTTACTGCATAAGTATTGCAGCAGATTACAGTCTGTCATAATTTTCTGAAAAATGTGCATTTATTTAATTAAATTGATTAGTACTTATTATCCTAAAGTACGTCTCATGAAGTTCATATTCCGGAAGAAGAATGATGGAGGAATGAAGAAGAAACCCCGATGGAAAGAGTGGATAGAAGCTGCGGTATTTGCGATAGTGGCGGCGACGCTGATCAGGACTTTCATCTTTGAGGCTTTTGTGATCCCCAGCAGTTCTATGGAAAAGACCCTGTTAGTCCACGACTACCTGTTTGTAAGTAAGATCAGCTATGGTCCGCGGTTGCCCAACACACCTGTTGCCTGGCCTTTTATGCACCATACCATGCCATTCACGAAAAACACCAACGCCTTTTCCACCATCGTAAAATGGCCGTATATGCGGTTGCCGGGCTTTTCAGCCGTGAAGCGGAATGACATTATCGTTTTTAATTATCCCTGCGGCGACAGTGTTTTCAAAAGCAAGGAAGGCACTGATCTCGACTATTACCCCAAAGTGCGGGGCTATGGATATGCAGAGGCGTGGAAGCAATTTGGCAAACCAATTGTACGTCCTGTTGATAAAAGAGAAAACCTGATTAAACGCTGCGTAGCTGTTGCGGGTGATACTATTCAGCTGATCAATGGTACATTGTTTGTTAACGGCGTGGCATCTGTATTTCCTCCTCACAGCATGCGTTCATTTCATGTGCGGCCGCGCGGCGGATACCCATTAAATGATAAACAACTCGAAGACCTGGGTCTGGAGAAGGATGCAGGTTACCTTCCCGGGGAGGATTCTGCCGACTTCATCTACGACCTGACCGTTGCTAATGTAAAGACGCTCACCGCTGCTGGCGCCAGGATAAAGCCGGATACGGCTACCTTCCAGGATCCGCGGTTGTTTCCCTATGATACTGGCAGCCACTGGACAGAAGAAAAACTTGGCCCTATATATATTCCCAGGAAAGGGAGCACTGTTCATCTCGACAGCCTTACGCTTCCCTTCTATAAGCGGATCATTGACACTTACGAGCATAATACACTTCGGGTATCTGATGGCCGCATCTTTATTAACGGAAAAGAGACGACCACCTATACATTTAAAATGAATTATTACTGGATGATGGGTGATAACCGGCGTCAGTCCACCGATTCGCGCTTCTGGGGCTATGTTCCGGAAGACCATATCGTTGGGAAAGCCTGGCTGATATGGTTAAGCTATGGCCATCACGGACTCAGGTGGAGAAGGCTATTCAATGCTATTAAATAGCGTTTAGCCGTTAACGCTTATCAGGTATTTTCCTGATGAGTGTTAACGGCTAAACGCTGTTCCTAATTTCCAATCTATATTTCCCTAATGACTGATCCCTGCCAGTAGTGCATCAAGAGCAGCCCTGTCCAGTAGTCTGCCTTTTACTACTACAGCGTGAATCTTTTGCGTGTTGGTAATATCTTCCAGTGGATTGGCATTCAGGAGGAGCACATCGGCTTTTTTGCCGGCAGCTACAGCTCCATAATTGGTTTTATGAAGATAGGCTGGTGAATTGATGACAGACGCCTGCAAAGCCTGTAATGGCGTGAGGCGGCCATACTTTACCAGCAGCGCCAGTTCCTGGTGCAGTCCGATACCCGGAAAATCATATGAGTTCAGGTAGCCTGCATCGGTGCCTGCCAGTATTTTTACGCCTGCTCTCAGTAACAATGGTAAGATACCAGCTGTTTTCCCGAACAGCTCATGACGTGCCGCTATTGCGGCGCTGTCGTCCATGGCGGCCCTTTTCACGCGCCACTCATAGGTGCGTTGCAGGCCTTTACCGATGTATTTCAGATATGGATCGTGTTCGTGATTGTCTTTATCCAGCCATGCAATAGTATAGCTGATGTTGAGGGTGGGCGTTACGGCTGTACCCTGCTGTGCCATGTAGCGGTAAGTTTTCAGCGCAGTAGCAGTATCGAAATTGGCGAGGATGTATTTGTTAATATCACGTCCTTTTATTTCGCCGGCAGCGATGCTCTTTGATAATGCAGCTTCATCCTTTACTCCGGCTTTCCAGGCGTAACCCAGATGTTCCACCGAACTGAGGCCGGCAGCGGATACCTGCTGCATAGTAAGTACATAGGGCACATGGCCGGAGATCGCAAAGCCTCTCTTCCTGGCCTCTTTTACAGCCTCGAGGTAAAGTTCCGGTTTGATCGTATTGTCGGTGATTTTTACGAAATCTACTTTCAGTTGCTGGAGTGAGTCGAGGGCTTTGTGCAGTTCTGCTGTTGTACCTATTTCCAGGTCACCTAGCCAGATGGATTTATAACCTTCCAGTTTGGGGCCGGAGGTAAAGATGGTAGGACCTTGCAGAGTGCCGTTGTTGACAGAATCGCGCCATTGCAGTACAGAAAGACTGATATCCGCAGCGCAGTCGCGCACCGTGGTGATACCGTGCGCGAGATACAGTGGCAGGAAGTTTTTGTTTTCTGCAGCCAGCGTATCACCACCGCCGAAATGCATATGCATGTCCCAAAGGCCGGGCATGGCGTATTTGCCGCTGCCATCAACGATTTGGGAGGAGGCGTAATGTTTTGCCTGTTTGCTGCCGGTAACAGCAATGATACTGTCATTCCTGATAATAATCGATTGATCGGGTATGATCCTGCCATTGCTGACATCGATTATTTTTACTGAGGAGATGACGAGATCAGCTTTTTTCTGCTGACCGGAAGCATGGACGCCGCATAGTATAGCGAGAGAGAAAAGAACCTTTTTCATCTGTATTATCTGCACCGCTTTTTAATATAACGGCAAAGTTACCCTGTGGCCGTGGTGGTTGATGGTACAGATTATCACATATCCGGTACTTTTTATGCCTGGCGGCGGAAATCGAGCGGGGCTTGCCCGGAGTATTTTTTGAAGAAGCGGGAGAAGTAGGAGCTATCATTAAAGCCCAGGGTCCAGGCGATTTCTTTAACGTCCATAGTGGTCAGAGCCAGCATGCGTCTGGCTTCCAGCAGGATGCGTTCGCGGATGTATTCACCGGCTGTAGTGCCTGTTTCCTTTTTACATACCTGGTTAAGGTAACTGGGTGTTACATGTAGTTTACCTGCATAATAACTTACCTCGCTGTCCTGGGCGTAGTGTTTTTCCAGCAGCTGCAGGAAGCGGTTGATGAGATGGCTGGATGCTGCAGCTGTTTCCACCGGATGAGCGTTCATGTACCAGTGCTGCAAGAGTAACAGTACTATTTGTAGCCGGTGTTGTACAATATTGGCGGTTGTTTCTTTTTCCATTAGCGACAGTTCAATAGTCAGCTGCCGGTGTTCTTCCGTATTGAGTTGCAGGAACGGAATGGATGCCGGTGCAAAGAAAGGCCATAACTGGTTGTTATGTAGCATGAAGTCGCCGGAAAACATCACCTGGTAACCCTGTGTGTTTTCTGAAAGCCTCCACTGGTGTGCTTGTCCTGGCGCCAGGAAGAAGACGGTGTACGGCCCTGCTTTGTATTCCCGGAAGTCGATGCTGTGGGTGCCGTGGCCTTTGTCTATTACCAGGAGCATAAAGAAGTCGTGTTTATGGGCTTCTTCTATTACCGGCATGTTTATGGGAGTATGGTGCATGATCTTGAAATCCTCCTGTTTGTATGGGAGATTAAAGATCTTTTCAATTCCTAAGGTAGGTAACGGCTTTCGCATGTCGATTTCAGGTGTCGATAAGGCTGACAATATCTGAAAATAAATAATAATCGAATAACTTCGCCGTAATATGCCCGTAATACACAATTCAGATTACCAGGCGCCGTTCCTGTTGCAGAACCGTCATATGCTTACGATCTATCCGTCGCTCTTCCGCAGCATAAGGCCGGCCAGCTACAGGCGCGTGCGCATCGATACGCCTGATAACGATTTCCTGGACCTGGACTTCAGCGAGAAAGGGAGTGATCGTATTGTGGTAATATTGCATGGGCTGGAGGGGAGTTCTACGCGTAAGTACGTGATAGGTATGGTACATATCTTCAATGAGGCGGGGTTTGATACTGTCTCTATGAATTTCCGCGGATGCAGCGGCACGCCCAACAGGAACCTTTGCTTTTACCACAGCGGCGAAACCGGAGACCTGGACACTGTCATACATTACCTGGTATCCCTGAAAAAATATAAGAGTATCCACCTGGTTGGATTTTCGCTGGGCGGGAATGTTACCCTGAAGTATATCGGCGAGCGGGGAAGATATGTTCACGGCAGCATTCGTTCTGCAGTAGCCATCTCTGCGCCCTGCGATCTGAAAAGCAGTTCTGCTGAACTGGAGAAAGCACACAATATCATCTATATGCAGCGTTTTGTTCGTGAGTTGGGCCACAAGCTGCAACAGAAAAAGGCGCAGTATCCGGATGCCATCAACCTGGATCATTACGAAAAGATCAAAAATTTCAGACAATTTGACGACCGTTATACCGCGCCTATGCATGGTTTCAGAGATGCGTTGGATTATTGGGGGAAATGCAGTTCACGACAGTTTTTGCACCAGATCACTATCCCTACCTTGCTGATCAACGCCAAAGACGACCCTTTCCTCGGAGCCGACTGCTTTCCTTACGAAATTGCAGCAGAACATGAACACTTCCATTTGGAGACACCACATTCCGGTGGCCACGTGGGTTTTGTGAGGTTCGGCCAGAATTATTACTGGTCGGAGAAAAGGGCGTTGGAGTTTCTCACGGAAAGAGGCTAGACTATACTCTTACTACAACTTTGCCTCGTGTTCTTCTCGTTTCCACTTGTTGATGTGCTTTCGGCAGGTCTGCGAAATCATAGGTAGCGGCTACATGTGAACGCAGGATACCTTTTTCCAGGAGGGCGGCAAGTTGTTTCATATCATCTCCGTTGGAGGTTACGATGAGCCGGTGAGCATATACATTTTTGGCTTTGGCTTTCTCAGCGATAGCGCCTTCGAAGAAGGTGAGCAGGCTGATAACGCGACCTCCCGGCTTCACCGCATCGAGGGAACGCAGCAGGTGATCACCGAAGACGGAGTCTATGACAATGTCTGCATCGGTTATTTTTTCTTCCGGTTTCTCTATTGTATAATCAATGAATTCATCGGCGCCGAGATCCAGCACGAATTGCCTGTTGGCCGCAGAGGCGGTACCAATTACATAAGCGCCTAAGTGTTTGGCAATCTGCACAGCATAATGACCTACACCTCCCGCTGCTGCATGGATCAGTACTTTATCACCCTTTTGGATTTTGGCGTAAGGGACCAGCGCCTGCCATGCAGTAAGGGCGGCCAAAGTAGCTGCTGCAGCCTCTTCATGTGAAATGTTGGCCGGTTTCAGTGCCAGCTGACTGGCGGGAGCCGCTACGTATTCTGCATAGGCTTTCCCGTGACCAGTGAAATTCACCATACCGAATACATCGTCTCCCTTTTTGAATGCGGTGACCGCGCTGCCGGTTTCCGTAATGGTGCCGGAAATGTCCCATCCCAGGATAACGGCTTCTCCCGGTCTGGGTTTAACGATGCCGGCAAGCGACTGCTCATGCTGCCTTACATAGGTATCCACCGGATTGATGGAAATGGCCTTTACGTTTACCAGTACTTCATCTGGCTGAAGCGTAGGTTTGTTTATATTTGTCAGGATCAGGTTTTCTGTACCGCCGGTTTGTTGGAGAATTATTGCTTTCATGTGTGTTGTTTGATTGTTGATAATGCAAAATTCGGTTAAGGCGGAGTTATAATTCTTGTATAAATTTGGGTTAAACAAGTACTTTTATAGGTATGCAGATAGAGAATTTGTTTCAACCGTACGAGATCACTTTTAAAACGTCCGACGATTGCCCCGTTGGGCCTCACAAACATACTTTCTTTGAGCTGGCGTGTATTTTGTCCGGCGAAGGCACGCATCATATCAATGATAATAAGTTTGAATACTATGCGGATAATATGTTCCTGCTGATGCCGATGGATTCACATTATTTCCGGGTGAGAAGCACGACTTCCTTTATGCTGATACGTTTCAACAATATCTTCCTGAAAGGGCAGAAAACAGCTGATCAGCATAGCAACCTGGGAGAATGGATACAGAAGCTGGAATATATCTTTCAGAATAATAATCATCATCAGGGGTGTATTATCAGGAACAGGGAAGACAAGCCACTGGTAAGGGCTGTACTTGAAGCGATCAGGCATGAGCACAAAAATGATAAGGTGCTTCATAAGGAACTGATGCAGCATCTGATCAATACGCTGATTACGCTGGTAGCCAGGAATATTTCCCTGCACATAGCCGAGAAGACGAAGGTCAGCCAACACTCCATGCTGGACATGATGAACTATATACACATGAATATTTACAATGCGGAGAAGTTAAAGGCCGAGAGTATTGCTGCACATTTTAATATTTCATTGAACTATATCAGCGAATACTTTAAGAAGCATGCAGGAGAAACGTTGCAGCAGTATATCATCAATTACAAATTGTCACTGGCAGAGATCAGGCTGAAGCATAGCGATATGCGGCTGAATGAAATTGCTTTTGAGCTGGGCTTTACGGATGAAAGCCATCTCACTAAAACATTTAAAAAGTATAAGGGTATTAGTCCGGCAATGTACCGCAAAACTAACCTGGCGCTTGCCTCCTGATGTCTTACAGGAGAAAAATTGTATCAGGGGAATCCCCCCGTTGAGGGGGGATTCAGTCTAAAAATTTTCTTCATCTTCTTCATCCTCTTCTGCCAGGTCATTTTCATCTAAATCTTCTTCCTCATCATAATCCAGTTCTTCACTTTCAAGATCATAGTTGTTTTCGCTTTCAGTCTGCTGGAATTCACCGGTCTGCTCACGTTTGCTTACGCCCGGACCCGGTGAGGGATTGCTGGCTGATTGATTACGTTTGTCCATAAAATTGAATTTTTTGTGTTGAGGAAATCAGTAATACTGGTATTCGCACAAAGACTACGCCACCACGGGAAGCATTCATTTACAATGATATTGATGGGAAGGCTGCGAAAATAATTACACAACCGTTATATAAAAAGGCAACAATTGTTGCCGACCGGAGCAAATCCGATGTGTCTGGTAAAAGGATTGTACTTGTGTCCTGATTTAAATAACCGTTGGGTAGAGGTTTAGAAATGATAAAGTATGCCCATACCAATCCCGATATTGGAAAGGTTAGCAGGTTCATAGAGTCGCGGCTCTGGTTCATTCGGGTTGGGAGTTCCCTGGAAGTAACCACTTTTTTTGTATACCCATGATTTATCTACAACTCTTAGTTGGGGCAACTGATCCACACCGTTTATCGCATAGCTGGTATAACGTCCTCTTGTAATAGGCAAGGAGATCATTTGTCCGTTTATCTCTGTAAAGAATGATGAGGATGGTGATATACGGAATGCCAGTCCGAAACAGGCTGTAAATCCTACTTTTGCTTTTACCGTTTCAATGCTTTTGAAAGTGAATTGAAGAGATTGATTGTCTATAACAGTCAACACATTGCCGTCACCATAACGATTGGTGGCAGTGGAAATAGCCAGCCCCAGTTTTGTATAGATGGAAAGAAGGTCGCCACTGTTGCGAATCACAATCACCGGTTTGAAGAGCAGGCTACGTACATATTGCGAACTACTGCCGGAAGTATTGTCCTCGCTTTCAGTGTAGGTTGCTGTTACTTTGTTTCCGAATATATATTCTGCGTTCAATTCGAAGCCGAAGGTGTTATTGATCATCTTACCTATGCCCGCCAGTATCGTAAAGCCTTTACCATATGATCCGTATACACCTTTCGTATACGTCTTACCGTTGAGAACAACGGTAGCCTCATTCAGTTTTTGTGGATTAGCTGCAAAGTCGTAGGAGGTTTTCAATATCAGATATGGGGCGGTGGATTGAGCACAGGTAACCACTGAACAGAACATTATAACGATAATATATGTTGTTAAATGAAGTTTCATAAAAATCAATTTTAATTTCTCTGGAAATACTTGAATACAAAATCCCTTCCGTTGGTGTAGAAAAACTTATTCATCGCAGCTTCCGGGGAAAGGCCATGGAGTAAACGCTGCATGTTGTGTATTTCAGCGAAGATGTGTACGAAGACCACCATCTTTTCATGGAACAGCGGTATGGATTCGGCAGAAGGAGCTAATTGTAACGGCTGTATGAAACCATCGTAATCGGAGCCTATGGCGAGATGGTCCCATGCAGTAGCGTTTTGCCTGCCACATACTTCAATGACATGAAATATATTACGAAGGAGTGGCTCAGCGCGATAGTAATCTTCAAAACTGATTTCTGTGCCGTCAGATAATTTGTGCCTGAATTTTCTGTAGAGGTCATTGAAAACATGTTTCAGGTGAGCTTTATATCGCCAGGTATAGTTCGGCATAGTGAAACCAAGTATGCGCCTGTCCATGTTCAGGCCAATAATCCCATCACTTTCATAGATGTACTTGATTTCCTCATCGCAGAAGTTGATCCCCCAGGGATAGAACCAGCCCAGGGTATTGAAATTGGCTGTATTATCAAAGGGATTGAATGCCTCCGGGATAGTCTCAACAGCATCACCGAAGTAAAGTGCACGGTCCTGCGGAGAGAGGGCCTTGGTATAAGCCCGCCAGAAAAGATCCCTTTCACTGGCCTGGATCTTATAGAAGGTCCGACCGAATATCAGTTCCTCATACGAATCCCGTAGGGGGTATAGCCCTGTGGCAATAGCTACCGGTCTTCGTTTCCCACTTAATCCGATATGTGATGCGATAATGGGAATCGTTGGAAGCTGCCGGGCTCTTCTTACTTTATTGAGGCTGTCGATGAATGTGTAATACTCAAACCTGGTACGAAGATCCATGTGCTTTACATCTATATAGATGGGATGGTTGTAATCATGTTCTGCGTCCAGCAATTTGAGCATTACTGCATAGCCAATATCAGTCGTATATTCATCTGCCGTATAGGGTGTTGTGATTTTAATTTTCCGCTTACCTATTGCTATCGTGCTGTCCCGGTATCTGCCACCATGCACTTTTCCAATGATACCATCGCCGTATTTTGCGAAAACATTTTTGTTGAAGTCATCGGAAAGGCTGGCAGCAGTGAGTAATCCACGGCGAAGACCTGGCTTATCAAGGCTTTTAGCATTACCAAACATTTTGTTCCAGCCGAAATGGGCTACCGTGATGAAGAAGACATGATGAGGCAGATTGCGCAGCGTTTCTATATTCTTCAATATTTCTGTGCGGCATGGCGTATCACAACCCTTGTCACGGATGTTGTCTATCTTGTTCAGTACTTCATTCCCGAAAAGCACGTGGCCTCCTTCTGCTGTTATTACCATACCTATTCCCCCTTCGGCGACGATACGCCGCAGATCAGCGTTGTTCCTTGCTATGAGAATCTTGGTATTGTTGTAAACAGAGTCCTGGTTGATTGCATAGTAATACTCGCCCATAAATTCTTTGAACGAGGAATTATTTTCCGCTGCGAGGATCTCTTGTCGTTTCATGGACATATGTGTAACAAAATGGAGATTCATCCACCGGGAGCCGGATGTAGCCAACATAATCTTTTCAGGTGGGGTGATAGACATGCAAAAGACTGAACCTCCCAGCCCGTGCAGGTTGGCATACCCGGACTGATCATAGTTCAGCATATTCGATTCTTTCCCGTTCCGTTTGTGCTTTGCTTTTTTGTTATACAATATCCAGTTAGTATGGCCATATTTTTTCCTGAGATACGCAGGGTTGTCAGCATAAAAGATGGTGCTGTCGGGATCTTCTACATAGCGGTAATAATTTTTGAATGAAGTATGAATGTGAAAGTCAGAAAAGGGCTTGTAGGTGCTGGTGTCCTGTTGGGCAAAACAAACAATTGTTGTTATCTGAAGACAGCAGCCCAGTAGCCATGTTTTTAATGACATGCTGATGGTGGATTACATATGGGATGTTTATAATAGCGGTATCCTATTTAAAACATCCTGTATGCAGCAATGGTTCACCAGAAAGGAAAATATCTGCATTTCGTATAGCCGTGACAGCACCTGACCACCTGACAGATTCGTGGGAAGGTATATCTTTAACGTTGCAGAATGGCCACTGTACCCATACCGCCAGCAGTGCAAATGGAGATCAACGCCCTACCACCGCCCCGCTCCTGGAGGATTTTTGCAGTCTGTGCTACAATGCGGGCACCGGTGGCGCCAAAGGGGTGTCCGATGGCCACACTGCCACCCTTTATATTCAGTTTGCTGCGATCTATTCTGCCCAGCGGGGTATCGTATCCCAGTTTTTTGCAATAGTCCGCATCTTCCCACGCTTTGAGTGTGCATAGTACCTGTCCGCAGAATGCTTCATGGATCTCATATACATCGAAGTCCTGTAGCGTGAGGTGGTTGCGTTTGAGCAATCGTGCCACTGCATAGGTGGGGGCTATGAGCAGCCCGTCTCCATGTACATAATCTACTGCTGCGGATTCGGCATCTATGAGATAAGCCACCGGTTGCCAGTTGTGCTGTTGTGCATATTCTTCTGATGACAACAATATTGCAGAAGCTCCATCTGAATATAATGTGCTGTTGCCTGCTGTGAGGGAGCCGGTGCCGCTACGGTCGAATGCAGGTTTCAGAGCAGCCAGTTTTTCCGGTGTGGTATCGGGGCGTACGATGGTATCCTTTTTTACGCCTTTGAATTCAAACACCAGGTCATTGAAGAACCCCGCATCATAAGCACGTGCGGCATGCATATGGCTGTCGTAAGCGAGTGCATCTTGCTGTTGCCGCGTGATACCCCATTCCTTCACCATGAGTTCTGTATGCTGTCCCATGGATAAGCCTGTGCGTGGCTCCAGGGTGGAAGGGTACAGCGGAGAGAGGTCTTTAAAGCCAATAGAGGTCAATATTTTCAGCCGTTCACCGAAGGATCTGGCATTGCGAAGATCTATCAGTTTCCAGGAGAGCTGGCGCCGGATCATGGCCGGCAGATCACTGTTGGTGTCGCTACCACCAGCGATACCTGTTTCTATTTGTCCCGCTGCAATACGCAGGCCCAGCTGCACGGCGGCATCGAGGCTGGTGGCACAAGCGCGTTGCAGGTTATAAGCGGGTGTATGTGGGTTCAGGCTACTACCCACCACACATTCACGCGCCAGATTCCAGTCAGTGGAATGTGTCATTACGACACCAAGTGCTACATCGCCAAGCCGTTTGTCTTCCAGCCCGTAGCGCCGTATCAGCGCATTCAGGCAGGCGGTCAGCATTTCCTGGTTGGTGGTGCGGCGGTACTGTGCGAAGGACTTAACAAAGGGGACACGTTGACCACCGATGATCGCAACTTTTCTCATAGAACATGATTTAATTAAAGTTACGGTAGAATTTATTGATTTAATAAACTCAGAATCCCGAAATGCTTCCTATCTTCGCGCCTCAGTTCTTTACCGATCTATTTTAATGTGGGTGGGCGTGAATAACGCCCTTAAAAAGGAACCGTGTGCAAATCACGGGCTGTCGCGCAACTGTAAGTAACGCACAGGTTGCTGCCGCTTTATATCCATTTTTCCGCCAGGAAAGAGAAGGATGGCAGTAATGTTACAAGCCAGGATACTTGCCTCATTATTTACAGACAAATGCTTTCGCGGTTTTAAAGCAGTAGTCGGAATAACATGTGCTTCAGGCCTTCTGCCGGGGGCATCTGTGCGTTTCACATCTACATTATTATTCCCGGAAGCATACCAGAAAACGTAAGGAGCATTATTAAACATAATGTTTACACTAAAGTTTTATGCGTATGCTAAAAATGTACTCCCTTGCCGGTGTAATGCTGCTGGCTGGCCGTGCCATGGGGCAGCGGGCCGACACCATCGTTCCCAAAACATTGAATGAAATTGAGATTCTTTCGGGAACGGCTACACGAACCTCTTTTGGTAAACTCGATGTCCCCCTCAGATCTTTGCCTGCTACGGTCAATACCGTGAATGGCGCGGCTTTGCAACTAAGAGGAGTGGACGATATGCTCGCTGCATTGAATAATGTAGAAGGTGTGAGACCAGTATCTACTTACGGCGCATTTCAGCATTATGTAATCCGGGGATTCAATGATTTTTTGTTGCTGGTAGACGGTTTCAGAGACGAGCGTCAAAATATTGCTACCAGCGCTACGATGAGCAACCTCGCGGCAGTAGACCATATAGAAGTGCTCAAAGGCCCGGGAGCAGCTATGTACGGGCATTCGGGTATCGGCGGTATTATCAATATCATCCGAAAACAACCTTCAGCAGTACCAGTTTACGAATTCAATGCGCTGTATGGTAGCTACAATACACGCCGTATTAGCATAGGTGCTGGTGGCGCATTATCGTCCAAACTGCGCTATCGTGCAGATGTTGGTATCTCTGCTACGGATGGGTGGAGAAATGCCGGTAATAACCGTAATACGGCCTACTTTGCGCTGGATTATAATCTAACAGAAAAAGATAATTTCCAACTGCGTATCGGAGCTAACAAAGACCAATATGACAACGATGCGGGCATTCCCACCATTGACGGGCACTTGCTGACGGGTGTCAAAAGAAATTTTCGCTATAATACCGCTCAGGGCTATACGAAATCTGATCGCGCAGATGTACAGCTGCAATACTCCAGGAAAATTAACAGCCGTATGTCTATCACGGAACAAGCTGCCTACGCCTGGGATCTCATCAACTATTTTTCCTCGGAGTCACTGGATATAACACCTGGAAAAGACAGTGTGGCACGTGGCTACCTACAGTTCGAACATCATACCATGCCTTTTCAGAATACGCTGGATTTCTCCTGGGATCTGCCTTCCGGCAGCATACGACAGAAAATACTGACGGGCTGGTCGCTGAATGTATTGCACCGGTTCACAGATTACGACAACCCGCTGCGGGGCCGTACAGCTACGACGGTGGCGCTGATCGATCCCTTCGATAACCAGGGATACATTCCCGTTATCAACACACATCGCAAAACAATCGATGAAACGATGAACGGCGTTTATCTTCAGGACTGGATCAGCTTCTCACCTGCATTGAAGATACTGGCTGCTGTCCGCCTTGATCATTTCAATGGCAGATACAGAACAGACACGCTGCAAAGCCCTGTTACCAAAGGTTCCAGGGGTGACGCTTATGTGAAGAATACTACACAATTTACCTGGCGTGCGGGTTTTGTATATGAACCATTATCAACAGTGAATATCTATGGTTCCTATGCCACTTATTTCAAACCTGCCAGACAAGTGCCTGCTGTTACCAATCTTTCCCTGAGCCCTGAAACAGGTTACCAGGCAGAGCTAGGCGCCCGCCTGTCTTTAAATGCAGCATTGACATTGAATGTAACAGGATATTATCTGCTGAAGAGAAATATTATTGTCAGCCTGGGTAAGGGCGCCTATGATCAGGCCAGCGAAGCTTCGTCCAAAGGAGTAGAAGCGGACTTTACCTGGAAAGTGTGCACTGCTTTCACACTGACTACCGGTTACGCCTATACAGATGCACGCTTCAAAAGTTATACCAGCAAGATTACCGGCAGCGGCAATCTGGCCGGCAAACGACTGCCATATGCCATGGAGCACCAGTTCAACGTACAGGGTAACTATGAAGTATACCGCAATTTCGTATTGTATGCCGGTATGAATTACAACGGCAGCAATTATACTGATTCCCGCAATACTATCCTGTTACCGGAATATACATTGGTGAATGCCGGGGCAGCTTATGATTTTGGGAAAGTACGCATAGCTGTTAATGTGGATAACCTGCTGGACAACCGCAACTATTTTACTTCTGCCATCAACAATACACAGTTGTACCCGGGAATGCCAGCTAATTATAACGTGTCGCTTCGTTACAAATTCAACGGGCATTGATATGCATTTCAAAAGAAATCACTGGTTGCTCAGGCTACACCGCTACCTGGGTCTGCTTTTCTGCGCGCTCTTCCTCATGTGGTTCCTGTCGGGTATTGTGATGATGTATGTACGTTATCCTGTGCTGACAGCAGATGAGCGAAGAGCGCATCTGCCATTGCTGGATGTGGAAAAAGTGAAGTGCCTCCCACCGGCAGGAGATGTTACGCTCACAATGTTGCTGGACCGGCCTGTGTATAAATGTGGAAGTGAAGTTGTTTATGCTGATGACGGTACTGCATTGCCAGCTATTGACAGCCCCCGGGCGCTGTCAATAGCTGGTACATTTTTCGGTAACAGGTACGGAATTAAAAGCGTGGCAAGAATCAGTTCTCAGGATCAGTGGCTGAATAAAGGCTCATTTGTAGCCTATCTTCCTGCCTACAAGATAGAGATGAAAGACCCCGCTGCCACAACGTTGTATGTATCCTGTGTTACAGGAGAGGTATTTCAGGATGTAACACTGAAGGAGAAGATTCTTAGCTGGATGGGACCTATTCCTCACTGGCTGTATCTGAAAATATTAATTGTCCGGCCTCACAGGTATATCTGGACACAGGTGGTGATCTGGACATCGCTGATAGGATGTGTCATGTGCCTGAGTGGCATTGCTGCCGGTATTATCCGGTTCCGGCGCAGGCGTATTACACCATACAAGAAGAGGTGGTTGCGTTGGCATCACTATACGGGGCTTGTATTCGGGTTGTTTACTTTTACCTGGGTGTTCAGCGGCCTTTTTTCCATGGACCCGCTGAAAATGTCAGTGGATGCATCGCCGCCGGCAATGCATCCACTAATTGATATTACGGCGATGCAACACCTGAAAGGCCTGCCGGTGAAGGAAGTAAGGTGCACAAAAGTAAAAGACTATATTTACATGATTGCCTATACAAATTCTTCTACACCGGTAGTGATAGATCCGGATGCAGGCATTGTAAATAACGTGTGTTTGTCTGCACTAGATAGCGCTGTGCAATTGCTGGTGAATGCGCCTGTAGCTACCTGTGAAAAGTTGGATCATTACGATGCCTATTACCATGATCGTGCGGATCGCAAGCCTTTGCCAGTGATCCGTTATCAGTTTACCGATCAGGAGAATACTGCAATCTATGTGGACCCTCATACCGGAGAGGTGCTGTTGCGGTTGGATAATAACAGCC